>JANOZF010000149.1:0-20666 GCA_031429255.1 Rubrivivax sp. | reverse complement strand
GCAAGGGCCTGGTGGTCGAGACCGACACCGACAGCGTGCCGATGTGGCTGCGCGGCGACCCGACGCGGCTGCGCCAGGCGCTGCTCAACTACGCTGGCAATGCCGTCAAGTTCACCGCACGCGGCAAGATCGTGCTGCGCGCGCAGTTGCTGGACGACGCGGCGGACGGCTTGCAGGTGCGCTTCGAGGTCGAGGACAGCGGCGCGGGCATCGCTGCCGACACGCTGCCGCTGCTGTTCAGTGACTTCGAACAGGCCGACGCCAGCACCACCCGTGAACACGGTGGCACCGGCCTGGGCCTGGCCATCACACGCCGCCTGGCGCGGCTGATGGGCGGTGAGGCCGGGGTACAAAGCCAGCTTGGCGTCGGCAGCACCTTCTGGTTCACGGTGCGGCTGCAACGCTGTCCGGATCAGGGCGCTGAGGGGGTCGCGCCGGTGTTGCCGGCCAAAGTGCCAGACGCGGCCGCCCAGTTGCGCCGGCTGCACTCGGGCGCGCGGGTTCTGCTGGCCGAGGACAACGAGATCAACCGCCAACTGGCCCTGATCTGGCTGCAGGACTTGACTCTGGCGGTCGATGTCGCCGTGGACGGCCGCGAGGCGGTGGCGCTGGCCGAGGCCGGCACCTACGACCTGGTGCTGATGGACATGCAGATGCCTCAGATGGACGGCCTGCAGGCCACGCGGGCCATCCGGGCGCTGCCGGGCTGGCAAGACACACCGATCCTGGCCATGACGGCGAATGCCTTCGACGACAACCGTCAGCTCTGCGAAGCCGCGGGCATGAACGATTTCGTGACCAAGCCGGTGCAGCTGCCGGCACTGCACGCCAAGCTGCTGGCCTGGCTGGCACCAAAGGCAAGCTGAGCGCCCTGCCGGCTGCCGGCTGTTGACGCTCGGCCGCGAAGCGCCCTTCAACCAGGAATGCTGGGCGCTCCCCAGCTCACGCCGGCCGGCGCTTCGAGGCAGGCGCGCACCTGCGCGCCGAAGGTCCTGAGGTCGATCGGTTTGCTCAGATACCCGTCGCACCCGGCGGCACGCATCCTGGCCTCGTGTACTTTTCGATCCGACCCTCTGCGTCTGCGAACCGCGCAATGACACTGTCCACCCACTACAGCGAACCGTCCTGGGCGCGATTGCAGATCTCGCCGCGCCAAGGCCGCCTGGCTGCAATGGTGCGCCACAGGTCGATCCAGAACGCCGGCGGCGGTGCGCGTCAGGCGCACGGTGTCGAAGGCCGGCACGCTGGCACCCCGGGCCAGTGCCGCGAGCGCGCGCATGACGGTCGAGTTGGCGCGTGGCCTGGGCCTGCGCTGCATGGCCGAGGGCATCGAACGCCACGGCCAGCGCCGCTTCTTCACCGACCTGCGCTGCCTGGAGGGCCAGGGCTACCTGTTCTCGCGCCCGCTCGAAGTCGCGGCCGTGGACGCACCCTGGCGCCGGACTTGCGCCAACGTGGCACACATGCTCAGGTGGACGCCTAAGGCCTGAGGCCCGCACGCAGCCGCTCGGCCGGCCACAACTGCGTCTCGATCGATGCACACACCAGCTTGAACGCGTACTCCGAAGTGCCGTGTTCGTCCAAGGGGCCGCGCTCGAAGGTGGTCGAGTACAGATTGACCCTGGGCGGTGCGGCCGGCGCCGTCTGGCGCAATGCGCTCGGCCGCAAGGTGTTGGGCAGAAAGTCCGTGGCCTTGTCGATGGATTCCATGAGAGCGTCGCGCCAGGCGCCGGTGGACAAGGCAGTTTCCGACGGCTCCCCGGGTTGCAGTCGCATCTCGTGCCCTGAACCCGTGAACTGCCTGATGCTTGCGCTGGCAGCGGCGCGAAAGCCCAGTGCGACCGGCGGCACGCGGGCCACCACGTCACGTGCATTGACATGCGGAAAGCTCTGCGCGCCCAGCTGCCGGTCGTAGTCAGCGGCAAAGTCCTGGTCCCCGACGCGCGGCGTGCCATAGGTGTAGACGCCACGCACACGGTAGCCCGCCTTGCTCAGGCGTAGCGCCGTCAACTGCGCCAGTGCAGCGCCCAGGCTGTGGCCGGTGACCCAGATGTCCTTGCCCCGCGCGTGCGGCGCGCGCAGCGCGGCCAGGATCGGCAGCCACACCGTGTCAGATGCACTGACGAATCCCTCGTGCAGGCGGCCATCGGCCCAGTCGACCCGCACGCGTCGGACCCTGACGTCGGACACGACGTTTCTGAAACCCGAGGTGCCACGGAACGACAGCACCAGCACGCCACCCCTGGCGGCAAGGAAGGCACGGGTTTCCGTGCCCGCGTCCTTGAACTCCGCGATGCGCTCGAAGCCCCAGCGGCTCAGCTGCGGGGTGACCAGCGGTGCATCCCAATAGGCCAAGGCCGCCAGTTCTGACATCCACGTGGCGGCCAGCATCGAATAGCCCGTGCCGCTGACGTCGAAATCCAGCAGACGCACGGGCACGACGTCGTCGCGTCCATGGCGCTTGCGATTGGCGCGCTGCCCGATGCATCGCAGGTCGCTCAGCGTCGACGGCGGTCCACCGCAAGAGGCCAGGCTTTCTTCATCGATGCTGGGACCGAACTGCAGGGACTCACGGTAGCTCGCAGCCAGGCGATTCAGGTCGGCGCTTTCCTGCTCGGCGAGCCTGGGCTTGCCGGTGTTGATCACGTAGTGCAGGAAGGCGCTTTCCACCTCCCCAGCGCCCCCTGCCCCACCCTGAAGGCGGCCCTGATACAGCATCAGGGTCTCGGCCAGTTCACGATGCCCCTGCTGCAGGCAGAGCAGCAGCGCGCTGGCCATGGCGGGCTGGGGCAGCAGGCTGGCAAACCGGTCCACGGTGTTCTGGAACACGCGCAGATTCAGCGTCTGTTGCGACAGCAACTCACACTCGCCCGGCGGCACAGCGGCCCGGGCACCGGGATGTGCACAGGTCACGCCAACCCAGGCCAGCAGGATCAAGCCACGACGCAGCGTCTTGTGCATGCCGTCGATCATAGGCAGCTTCGAACGGGCGCAACCTGGGTGGTCGAGTTCAGGTGGACAATGAAATCTGACCTCACCCCCAGCCGCGCGGGGTCAGGACGCGCATGTCCTGCAACGCCGGTGTCGCCAACCCCAAGCTCACGAAGACCCGCCATGAAGACCTACAACATCGCCACCATCCCAGGTGACGGCATCGGCAAGGAAGTGGTGCCCGCCGGCCAGCAGTTGCTGGAAGCGCTGGCCAAGACCAGCAGCAGCTTTCGATTCGAGTTCGAGAACTTCGACTGGGGCGGCGACCACTACCGCCGGCATGGCGTGATGATGCCCGTCGATGGCCTGGACGCCATCCGCCACAAGGACGCGATCCTGTTCGGCTCGGCCGGCGACCCGCACATCCCTGACCACATCACGCTGTGGGGCCTGCGCCTGAAGATCTGCCAGGGCTTCGACCAGTACGCCAACGTGCGCCCCACGCGCATCCTGCCCGGCATCGACGCACCGCTGAAGCGTTGCGGCCCCGACGATCTGAACTGGGTCATCGTGCGCGAGAACTCCGAAGGCGAATACTCAGGCGTGGGCGGCCGTGTGCACCAGGGCCACCCGATCGAAGCCGCCACCGACGTGTCGATCATGACCCGCGCCGGTGTCGAACGCATCATGCGTTTTGCTTTCATGCTGGCGCAGTCGCGACCGCGCAAACTGCTGACCGTCATCACCAAGAGCAACGCGCAGCGCCACGCGATGGTGATGTGGGACGAGATTGCGCTGCAGGTTTCCAGCGAGTTCCCGGATGTCACCTGGGACAAGGAGCTGGTGGACGCATCGACGGCACGCATGATCAACCGTCCGGCTTCACTGGACACCCTGGTCGCCACCAACCTGCATGCCGACATCCTGAGCGACCTGGCCGCGGCACTGGCCGGCAGCCTGGGCATCGCGCCCACCGGCAACATCGACCCCGAACGCCGCTACCCGTCGATGTTCGAGCCCATCCACGGCTCGGCCTTCGACATCATGGGCAAGGGCCTGGCCAACCCAGTCGGCACCTTCTGGTCGGTGGTGATGATGCTGGAACACCTGGGCGAATTCGAAGCCTCACGGCAAGTCATGAGCGCCATCGAGCAGGTCACGGCCAACCCCAGGCTGCACACCGGCGACCTGGGCGGCAAGGCCACGACAGCCCAGGTCACGCAGGCGGTGTGTGAGCTCGTGCTCGACGCCGCGCGGCGCACGGCTGCGTAGCGCGCACGGCCTGGCTGACATGCCTGGCCTGAAGATGCCGGGCCTGAAAATGCCGGGCCTGGAGGTGCCCGGCCGTTCAACGGGACTGCGTACCCGCGCTCGCAGCCGGTCGCAACCAGGCAAAGGTTGCCATCGCCAACAGTGCCAGGGCCGTGGCCAGGCCAAACGCCCAGCGCGGGTCCAGCGCCCACAAGGCCCCGGCAAGCAACGAGGCCGGCAGGTACAGCACGCCGGTGACAAAGTTGTACGCGCCCACCGCCGTGGCGCGGCGCTCGGGTTCCAGGTCGGCAATGAAGGCCTTGCTCTGCGCATCATCGATGGCCACGAAGACGCCATACAGCGCAAACAGCGACACCACCTGCCAGCCCTGCGTGGCCCACAGCAAGGCCAGATTGATCAGCGCGTACAGGCCGTAGCCCAGCAGCAGGATGCGGCTGCGGCCCACGGCATCGCCCAGCCGCCCCACCAGCGGAGCGGTCACCACGCACACGACATTGAACAGCGCATACAGCAGCACCGTGTCGGTGAGGCTGAAACCCACCGCGTGCGCCTTCAGCAGCAAGAATCCCAGGCTGTAATAGGCCAGTGCAAACACGCCGGCCGGCACCACGAAGCGCTTGAAGCCGGGGCTCAGGGCGTGCCAGTTCGCAGCCACGCTCTCGCGCGGGTGCGGCGGGCCCGGCTGGTCCTTCATCAACATCAGCATCGCAACGCTCAGCACCGCGGGCACGAAGGCAAACAGGAAGAGTGAGCGGTAAGCCTCGGGCGACTCGCCCAGCCAACGCAGCAGGCCATAGGCCACCAGGGGCCCCAGCACCGCACCCGCCTTGTCCATTGCCTTGTGCACGCCAAACGAATAGCCGCGCGTGGCAGGGTCGGCCAGCGCCGTCAGCCAGGCGTCGCGCGGCGGGCCCCGGAAGCCCTTGCCCAGACGCTCGATGACGCGAAAGGCCCCCAGGCCGGCGACGCTGGTCGACACCAGCAGGATGGTCTTGGCCAGCGTCGAAAAGCCATAACCCGCCAGCGCAAAGACCTTGCGTTTGCCGCTGCGGTCCGACAGCCAGCCGGCCAGGTAGTTCAGCGAAGAAGCCGAGAAGTCGGCCAGGCCTTCGATCAGCCCTAGCAACGCGCTGGATGCGCCTGCAACGGTCGTGAAGAACACCGCGAAGACGGAAAAGATCGCCTCCGAGCTGATGTCGGTCAGGAAGCTGACGAAGCCCAGCTTCAGGATCTCGGGGTTGAGCTTCGGACGGTCGGCTGCGGCTTTCGGGGTTTGCTTCAAACCAGGGCTCCATCGGTCGTGACCCACTGAATAGTCGTTGACAGCGTGTTCATGATGGCTCCTTGGCACGCGGCATTTGCCACTGCTTGACCAGCGCATACAGCGCGGGGATGACGACCAGCGTCAACACCGTCGACGAGACCATGCCGCCGACCATCGGTGCTGCGATGCGGCTCATCACCTCCGATCCAGTGCCCGTGCCCCACATGATCGGCAACAGACCGGCCATGATGGCCACCACCGTCATCATCTTCGGCCGCACCCGTTCAACGGCACCTTCCATCACCGCGGCATACAGGTCGGCAGGCCCGGGCACGCGGCCCTGCTGCAGGCACTGTTGCTGCGTGGCAGCCCAGGCGTGGTCCAGGTAGATCAACATCACCACGCCGGTCTCGGCCGCCACGCCGGCCAGTGCGATGAAGCCGACGGCCACGGCCACCGACAGGTTGTAGTCCAGCCAGGCCATCAGCCAGACGCCACCCACCAGCGCAAAGGGCACCGAGAGCATGACGATGAAGGTCTCGGTGAGTCGTCGGAAGTTCAGATAGAGCAGCCGAAAGATCAGCAGCAGCGTCACAGGCACGACGATCTTCATCTTCTCGATGGCGCGCTCCATGATGGCCGCGTCCACCATCGCGCCGATGGCAATGGCAATGCCGCCCAGGCTCATCAGGTTGGAGTTCATGCCGAGCAGGCGCATCGCAATGAACGAGATCAACACACCCACCGGCAGCATCAGGATGGCCACCAGCGCCGAGCGCACGTGCATCAGGAAGACCACGCAGACGGCCGCGACGATCAGGCTTTCCTCGATCAGCGTGCGTTTCAGGGTGTCGATGGCGCGGTGGATCAGGTCCGAGCGGTCATAGACGGCCTGGATGCTCACGCCTTCGGGCAGGCCGGCTGAAATCTCGGCAACCTTCAGCTTCACGTTGTGGATGACTTCCAGCGCGTTTTGTCCGAAGCGCGCCATCACGATGCCCGACTCCACCTCGCCCTCGCCATTGAGTTCGGACAGGGCGCGCCGCTCGTCCGGCGCCATCTCCACACGCGCGATGTCGCGGATCAGCACCGGCGTGCCAGCCTCGCTCTTGACGACCAGCATCTCGATGTCGGCCTTGCTGCGCAGGTAGCCCTTGCCGCGCACCATGTACTCGGTCTCGGCCATCTCGACCACGCGCCCGCCAACGTCGCGGTTGGAGTCGCGGATGACCTGCGACACCTTCATCAGCGGGATGCCGAAGCTGCGCAGCTTCATGGTGTCGACGGTGACCTGGTAGGTCTGCACGAAGCCACCCAGCGACGCCACTTCAGCCACGCCCGGCGCCTTGGTGAGCTGGTAGCGCACGTACCAGTCCTGGACGGTACGCAGTTCGGCCAGCGACCTGTTCTTGGCCAGCAAGGCGTACTGGTAGACCCAGCCCACGCCCGTGGCGTCGGGCCCGAGCGAGGGCGCAACGCCCCGGGGCAACCGACTCGACGCGAAATTCAGGTACTCCAGCACGCGGCTGCGCGCCCAGTAGATGTCGGTGCCGTCCTCGAAGATGACGTAGACGAACGAGGCGCCAAAGAACGAGAAGCCGTGCACCACCTTGCTCTTGGGCACCGTCAGCATCGCCGTCGTCAGCGGGTAGGTGACCTGGTCTTCCACCACCTGCGGCGCCTGTCCGGGCACTTCGGTGTAGACGATGACCTGCACGTCGGACAGGTCGGGCAAGGCGTCGAGCGGCGTTTTCATCACCGCGACGACGCCGCCGATGACGATGAACAAGGTGGCAAGCAGGACGAGGAACGGACTCCCGCCCGACCACCGGATGATCTTGGCCAGCATGATGTCCCCTGCTCAGTGGCCGCTGTGTGCGGCCGAGGGAGGGGCCGCGGGCGCTGCGCTGGCCGCACGCGGCGCTGCCGTGATGGTGGTGACCACGTATTCGCCCGGCTGGCGTTCCACGAATTCGAAGTTCACCGACTGGCCGGGCGCCTGACCTTTCAGCATACCCGTGTGGGCCGCCTTGAACTCCATCTTCATCGCGGGCCACTTCAGCGTCGCGACGGGGCCGTGCTTCAGGCTCACGGTGCCCGACTTCTGGTCGATGCTGTCGACGGTGCCAGAGGCCTGATGGCCGACCTTGGCCGCTGCTGGGGGCCGCGCAGAGGCGGCGTTTGACGATGGGGTTGGCATGGTGCCTGCAGCGGGCGCCGCGTTGCCCTGGTTCGTCGGGCCGCTGAGGCCACCGACCACCGCCTTGAGGTTGCTCTCGGCGTCGATCGGGGGCCGCCACGACGACCTGTTCACCGTCTCGAACACCCTGCTTCACTTCGACGAAGTTCTCGCCCCGCGCGCCCAGCTGCACCTCGCGCGGCTCGAAACGGCTTTCGCTCAGCTGCACCAGCACCAGCCGGCGCGTGCCGGTGTCGATGACGGCGAAGTCGGGCACCGTCAGCACCGGCGTCTTGCTGCCCACGGCCAGTTCCACCTGCGCAAACATTGCCGGCTTCAAACGCTGGCCCGGGTTGGCCAGTTCCACCCGCACCGGCACGCTGCGCGTGTCGGCCTTGAGCGTCGGATAAACGTAGGTGACGCGCCCGTTGAAGACCTCGTTGGGGTAGGACGAGATGCTGACCTTGGCCGTGGCGCCGGTCTTGACGCTGCCGATGTCCTGCTCGGACAGGTCGGCAATGACCCAGACCGAAGACAGGTCGGTCACCTGGTACAGCATCTCGCCGGGCATGAAACGCATGCCTTGCAGCGCCTTTTTCTCGGTCACCACACCCGAGACCGGCGAAGGGAAGGAGATGCTGCGCTGCGGCTGCCCCGACCGCATCAATGCCGTCACCTGCTCGGCCGACAGATCCCAGTTGCGCAGGCGCGTCAGGCTCGAATCGGCCAGTTGCTTCATGCCGGCCTGGGCCTCGGGGCCGGCGTCCTTCATCGCAGCTTGGTCAGCCACCCCGCCGCGCCCCTTGACCTGGGTCAACAGCAAACATCGCCGAGACCAGGACCATCGTCAAACGGCGAGCCTGCAAGGCGACTGGGTCGCCGGTGTTCGCTGACGCACAGACTGAAGCGGGTCCGCGCCGTAGCGTCGCATCCACTAGGCCTGTTGGCGGCATGCCTGCAGTGCCCGAATGCAGGCCACAACTGCCGGTGCATCTCTGCAGCCAACCAGTCGGGTTGATCTCACCACATCGTAGAGGAACCATCATGAAGAACTTGCCCGCATTCACCTTGGCGTCATTGCCGTTGTGGGTCAGCGGTCCCGCGTCAGCCCAGAGCGGACACATGATGGACGGCAGCGCCTGGGGAGGCGGCTGGATGGGAGGCTATGGCGGCTTCTGGATGCCGGTGCTGCTGATCGTCATCGTCGGCCTGCTGGCCTGGATCGTCATGCAAAGGCGCAAATGACCGTGACCACCGTGACGCCAAGCAGGCGTCCCCGACCCATTCAATCCGTCAGGACTTTTCAATTCACCTGGAGTTCACCATGACCACATCCCGCACCCTCGCAGCTCTGTCCCTCGTTTCCCTTGTCACGGCCTGCGCCAGCCCCGGCGCCCCGAGTCCCGCATCCGCCATGCCCGGCATGGTGCACGCCGATGCCAGCAAGCCGATGGCGGCCATGGACCCCCGCATGAAGGCCATGCACGACATGCACCAGAAGATGAAGACCGCCAAGACGCCGGCCGAGCGGCAGGCCTTGATGGCCGACCACATGAAGTCGATGCAGGGCGGCATGGCCATGATGACGGAAATGCATGGCAAGCAGGGCCTGCATGGCACGCAAGGCATGACCGGGATGACCAGCATGGGCGACGGCAAATTGATGCAAGACGAGATGGCCCAGCGTGAGCAGATGAAGACTCATCACATGGCGATGATGCAGATGATGATGGAGATGATGTCGCAGCGCATGCCAGCAGCATCCGGCACACCCTGAGCAGCCTTGCGTGATGCACGCGGCCAAGCGCCGGCAGGCCCGATGACCGATCGTCGGGGCCCGCGATCCGCCCTGCCGGCCGAATGCTTCACGGTGCGATGATGCGCTCAGGTCTCGGCCTGTCACGCTGCCGCTTGAAAGCGGCAGGCCAGGACCCAGATCAAAAGCGTGGAGGGTTGAATCCGTGCAATTCAAGGACTACTACGCCGTGCTGGGCGTGGCCCGTGAGGCCACGGCCGACGAGATCAAGAAGGCCTACCGGAAGCTGGCGCGCAAGTTCCACCCCGACGTCAGCAAGGAGCCCGACGCCGCAGCGCGCATGAGCGAGCTCAACGAGGCGAACGCCGTGCTGTCCGACCCCGAACGGCGCGCCGCCTACGACGCCATCGGCCAGGGCCACCAGGCGGGCGAGCGATTCACCCCGCCACCAGACTGGGACGCCGGCTTCGAATTCAGCGGCCGCGGCGCCGAAGGCATGGACGGCGGCGATTACAGCGACTTTTTTGCCGAATTGTTCGGCCGCATGGGCCAGCAGGCACGGCGCCAGGGCGGCGCAGACCGCCCACGCGGCGGCGGGGCCGGTAACCATCGCGCACCGGGCGAAGACCACCACGCCAAGATCCTGCTCGACATCGAGGACGCCTGGCGCGGCACCAGGCGCCTGGTCACGCTGCGTGCGCCGCAGCTCGACGCACAGGGTCATGTGCAACTGGTCGAGCGCACGCTGGAGGTCAACATCCCGGCCGGCGTGAAGGCGGGCCAAATGATCCGGCTGGCTGCCCAGGGCGGGCCGGGCCTGGGCGGCGCGCCGGCGGGAGACCTGATGCTCGAGGTGCAGTTCAAGGCGCACCCGCGCTATCGCGTCGACGGCGCCGACCTGTTGGCCGAGTTGTCGCTGGCACCCTGGGAAGCCGCGCTGGGTGCGGTGGTGCCGGTGACGCTGCCCGACGGCAGCACGCTGAAGGTGCGCGTGCCCGCCGGTGCGCAAAGCGGGCGCAGCATCACCGTGCGCGGCAAGGGCCTGCCGGCGCGCACACCTGGCGACCTGGAACTGCAGTTGCGCGTGGTGCTGCCCAGCGGCTTCGACCCACGCGCCAAGCGCCTGTATGAACAGATGGCGGCGGAGTTGACCGACTTCGACGCCCGCAAGGTAGCCGCCGCCGAGCAAGAACGCAGCTCCCAGGAGGATGCAACATGAGCCCGACGCTGCACACCGTGGACGCCATGCTGGAAGAGTGGTGGCTGGACCCGCCGCAGCTGTGCCGCATGGCCGGCGTCACCGAAGACTGGTTGCACGAGCGTGTCACGCTGGGCGTGTTGCAGGCGCGCAGCCTGGGCGCGGGTGGCGAGTGGCGCTTCGACACTGCCACGCTACGGCGGGTGCGGCGCATCGCCGACCTGGAACGCGGCTTCGACGCCGTGCCCGAACTGGCGGCGCTGGTGGCCGACCTGGAGGACGAGTTGGCGCAACTGCGGGCGCGGCTGCACCGGCAGGGCCTGCCCAGATAGCGGGAGCGTCAGGCGCGCCGCAACCGCAGAGCCAGGGCTGCGCACCGCGCCGCAGACAAGGGTTCCTCCGATGCCTGGGCCGCCGCCGCCCTGCCTATAGTGGCGCAGGGGAGAAGAAAAATGAACTCGTATCGTGCGCGCGGGCCAGCACGGGTCGGCTTGTGGCTTCTGTCGACCTGTGTAGCCGCCTTGGCGGCTTGTGGTGGCGGTGGCGGCAGCGTCGTCGATGCACTTTTCGGTGCGCCGGAGACGCGCATCTCGGCCACTTTCGAGCCTGCGGCGC
The DNA here is from genome assembly GCA_031429255.1 of Rubrivivax sp. Lineage (GTDB taxonomy): Bacteria > Pseudomonadota > Gammaproteobacteria > Burkholderiales > Burkholderiaceae_C > Rubrivivax. Next base: position 9,451 of record JANOZF010000149.1, on the reverse strand, counting down.
CCACGGCCACGATCGTCGAGGGCCAGCTTCAGCAGCCCAGCGTCGGCTTCAGCGTCACTCTCAAATACAACGGCACGCGCAACATCTACCTCGGCACCCGGGAGAGCGATGGCCTGCTGGTCGACTACGGCATCACCATCACCGGGCTCCAGGTCGCCGGGTCCATGCGTTTCGACGTCAGCCGCGCTGCCGGCAGCTACGACGGACGCCTGCAGCTGCTCGCCTGCTACGACCAGGACTGCAAGGAACCTGTGGCGGGCAGCCCGATGTCGGTGCCACTTCGCCTGGTGGTCAAGCCCAACTTGCAGGTGCCGGACAACATCGCGTTGCGCAGGAAGGGTGCCGAGGCTGCGCCCGCGGTGGACGTACCGGTTGCGGTGCCCGTAGAAGCGGGCCAGCTGACACTGGACGGCGTCAGCTCCAGCAGGGCCATCCACCTGGAATGGATCGGCACCTCGTTGCGCGTGCGCACCGAGTCTGCACCCGCGGGCAAGTACCAGATCCAGGGCACGCTGCGCAGCCCCACCGACAGCCGCTATCAGAAGACCTTCGCAGTCACTTACGAGGTGCAGCCGCCAGACGGCGGCGAGAAACCGTTTGCCTTCGATCCGGCGTCTGCCAGCGTGGTGGTGGAACAAGGCTCGGTCTACCGCGGCACGTTCAGACTGCAGCGGCCCACTTGGTTGGTGTCGACCGCCCAGCCAAGGCTGGCCACTGGCACCACCTTCGCCAGCCTGCGGGCACTGGGCGACGACCAGTATGAGCTGACCTACAACGCTTCAGGCTTGGCCGTGGGTGACGGCGGACGGCTCGAGATCGGGGTTGCCGATGGCGAGTGGGCGGGCAATGCCTTGTCGAGCTGGAACTTCTTGGTGGGCAGTGCCTTCTCGGTGGGCCCTCTGTCGACCACCCTGGACAACCGAAGCCCGCTGGCGGCTTTGCGGATGTCGGCCCCAGTGACCGTGGCATCAGGGCCGCCCGCACGCTGGACGGCCAACAGCCTTTCGCCTTGGGCGCGTGTGCTGCGCAACAGCGGCACCACAGGCGTGGATGCGCTCGAAGTCGAAATTGACCAGACGGCGCTGACCGCAGCGGTGGGATTTGGGCAGGGCATTGTGGTGGTGCAAATCGATCGACCGGGCACCATGCCGACGAGCGTGCCAGTATCTGCGGCGCTGGCCCTGACAACCATGAACCAGGCCGCCTCGGGCGCATTGCTGGCGGGCAGTGGCACCTTGTACCTGGACGGCCGGCTGCTCTACCCCGGCTTGGAGTCCAGCCTGCAGATCAGCGGCGCAACGGTTCGGGCGGTGAGCTATCCCTATGACAGCCGTTTCGTCGGTTCCAACACCGTGATGAAGTTGGAACTGGACAACCTGGTGGCCGGTCAACCGGTGACGGTGCGGGCGCCCTGGCCGCTGCTCGACACGGCCGTCATCGTTCCCGTCCTGGCCAGGGCACAACTGCCTGCGGGTCATCTGGCCCTGCCTTACGCGCCCTGGCGCTCGGCACAGTTCTCGCATCGGCAGCAGGCCCTGTTCTTTGCGGCACCGGACACGGTTGCGCGCTGGGGCCTGTCTGGCAACGGTTGGACCTTGAAAACCGCCCCGGTGGCCGGCCTGCTGGACGTTGCGCCGGCCGGCGACGAGACTTACCTGATAGGCGCGGGCGGCGTCCGCTATTGGCGGCTGGACGCAGGCACGCTGGCAGTCGGCAGCGAAGAATTCTTCGTCAACCTGGGTTCGTCAGCGATGCCGAACGACGCGCTGCCAACGGCAATGCGTCGCCTGGCCTTCGCAGCGGACGGCCGGGCGTGGACCACGTTGAGCAGCACGGCTTACGACGCCGCCGCAGCTTTGACGCAGGTCATCGGCCTGACAGGGTTGCTGGGTCAAGGCGAGGACCCCGGCGGCGAAGCCTGGCGTGCCGTGCCTGCGAGCGCTGCGGCCAGGGTGGGGCTGGTGCGGTCGAGCGGCGGCCAGGTGTTGCTGGCCCAGTTCGCCGACGGTGCCGTACGCCGCTACGACGCCGCCACACGGCTGCCGGTGAATCTGGGCTCGACGGATGGCGGCCTGGTCCTGCGTGCGGTGTCGGACAACGGCGCACGCTGGCTTCGCGCCGACGGCGCCCTCCACGTGGGCGGTGCAGCGCTGCCCGGCACCCTGCACGCGCTGCTGCCGAGTGACTACACCGTCGGTGGCCACGGGCTCACCGGATCAGGCCGGCATGCGCTGCTCTACGTCTACCGGCAGCTGCTGGAAAGCGGCTCGCCGCGCGCCCGCGATGCCGCGCTGTGGGTGGTCGACATCTCCGGCGTGGCCACCGGGGGCATCGCATCGGCCGCGGTGGTGGCCCGCCTGGCGCTCAACGACGCCGTGGGCTGCACGGAGGCACTGACCCCGGGCGAACGTTGTGCACACGAAGCCAGCGTAGCGGTCGCACCTGGCGACATGAACGCCTTCGTGCTGGGCCCCCGCGGCGTCGCCAGCATGCCGTTGCCCGACGTCGTGCGCACGGCCGCTGCGCGCGGCCAGAAGGCGGCTGTGCCGCGCCGCTGGGTGCCCGCTGGCGTCTGGGTGGCGCCCGATCCCGCCCGCTGAAAGGCGCGCGCCGTGCCGAGCGCACTGCACAGCAGACCTACAGCAAGCTGGCCAACAAGCGCGCCACGTGCACGGCTTCGCGCTGTGCGCCGTCGGCGATCTGGCTGCGGCAGCTGGTGCCGTCGGCCACGACGATGGCATCGGGTTGCGCGCGCACGGCGGGCAACAGGCTGGCTTCGGCCATCGCCATCGACACCGCCTGGTGCTTCGCTTCGTAGCCAAAACTGCCGGCCATGCCGCAGCAACTGCTCTCGATCAATTGCGGCTGCGCACCCGGAATCAGGCGCAGCACCTCCATCACCGGGGTGACGGCATCGAAGGCCTTCTGATGGCAGTGGCCGTGCAGCAGGATCGGCTTGTCGAGCGCCTTCAGCCGCGGCGCAAAGCGGCCGGCCCGGGCTTCTTCGGCCAGGAACTCCTCGAACATGCGCGCCTGCTGCGACACCGTCTGCGCATTCGGGCCCAGCCCCATCACCAATGTCTCGTCACGCAGCGTGAACAGGCAGGAAGGCTCCAGGCCGACGATGGCGATGCCCGCTTCGGCAAACGGCAGCAGCGCGTCGAGCAACGCGCCGGCCTTGGCCTTGGCTTCGGCCACCATGCCACTGGCCAGGTAGGTGCGCCCGCAGCAGTGGTGACCCCCCTGCTTGGTGACGGTGTGCAAGGTGTAGCCGGCAGCCTTCAGCACCTGCGCCGCGGCCAGCGCATTTTCGGTCTCGAAGGTGCCGTTGAAGGTGTCGACGAACAGCACCGCCGCCTTGCCACCGCCGCGGGCCGCCGCCAGCGTGTCGGCGGCCGAAGCAAACAGCGACGCATCCAGCGTGCGCCAGAAGGTGTCGCGGCGCCACGTGGGCAGGCGCCTGCCTGCCGACAGGCCCAGCACCCGCTCACCCAGCCAGGCGGCGCCGGGCAGCGTGTTGCGCAGGTTCAGCAACCAAGGCACGCGGCTGGCCGCAGCGGCATAGTCGGGCAGCCGGCCCACGAGCCAGTCTTTCACGGTATGGCCGTGGCGCGCCTTGTAGTGGGCCAGGAATTCGACCTTCATCTTGGCCATGTCGACGCCAGTGGGGCATTCCCGCTTGCAGCCTTTGCAGCCCACGCACAGGTCCATCGTCTCGTGCATGGCCTCGCTGGTGAAGGCATCGGCACCCAGTTGCCCCGACAGCGCCAGCCGCAGCGTGTTGGCACGGCCGCGCGTCAGGTGCTGTTCATCACGCGTGACGCGGTAGCTGGGGCACATGGTGCCGGCGTCGAACTTGCGGCAGTGGCCGTTGTTGTTGCACATCTCCACCGCCTTGGCCAGGCCGCCGGTGTCGTCGCCACCGGTGCCCGCAGCCGTGACGGCTTCGGTGACGGGGTCGTTGTGCACGTTCCAGGCCGACCAGTCCAGCACCGGCTGAATGGCGATGCGTTTGTAGGGCGCAGGCGCCGACGGCGGCGCAAAGCGCAGCAGCGAGACGTCGTCCATGCGCGGCGGGTCGATGATCTTGCCGGGGTTGAACAGCGCGCCGGGGTCGAAGGCCTGCTTGATCTCGCGCAGCGCGTCGTCCAGCTTCGGGCCGAACTGCCAGCGTATCCATTCGCCGCGGCACAGGCCGTCGCCATGCTCGCCGCTGAAGGCGCCTTTGTAGCGGCGCACCAGCTCGGCGGCTTCTTCGGCAATGGCACGCATGCGGCTGGCGCCACTCTCGGCGCCGTCACGCCGCATGTCCAGGATGGGCCGCACATGCAGCGTGCCCACCGATGCATGGGCATACCAGGTGCCGTGGGTACCGTGGCGCGCAAACACCTCGGTCAGGCCGTCGGTGTATTCGGCCAGGTGCTGCAGCGGCACGGCACAGTCTTCGATGAAGCTCACCGGCTTGCCGTCGCCCTTCAGGCTCATCATGATGTTCAGCCCGGCCTTGCGCACTTCCCAAAGGTTCTTCTGTGCGCCCTCGTGGACCATCGGCACCACGCTGTCGGGCAGCCCCAGGTCACCCATCAACGCCGCCAGGTCGGCCAGCCGGGCCTTGAGCTGGGCCGCATCGTCGCCGGCAAACTCCACCAGCAGGATGGCTTCTGGCTTGCCGATGAGCGCCGTCTGCATCGTCGGCCTGAAGGCCGGGTTCGTCAGCGCCAGCTCGATCATGATGCGGTCGACCAGTTCCACCGCGGTGGGGCCGAGCTTGACGATGTGCTGTGCCGACGCCATGGCCTGGCGGAAGCTGGCGAAGTTGACGATGCCCAGCACCTTGCCGCGGGGCAATTCGGCCAGTTTCAGCGTCAGGCTGCGCGTGAAGGCCAGCGTGCCTTCGCTGCCCACCAGCAGGTGCGCCAGGTTCACACTGCCGTCGCTGGTGTATGGCTTTTCGCTCTGGTTGTGAAAGATATCCAGGTTGTAGCCGGCCACGCGGCGCAGCACCTTCGGCCAGCGTTGCTCGATGTCTTCGCGGTGGCGGCCGGCCAGGCCACGCACGAATTCGCCCAGTTCGCGCGCGCGACCGCTCAGCCCGTCCATCGGGCCGAAGTCGACCACCGTGCCATCGGCGAGCCAGGCGCTGGCGCCGGCCACGTTGTGCACCATGTTGCCGTAGGCGATGGAGCGTGAACCGCAGCTGTTGTTGCCGGCCATGCCGCCCAGCGTGGCCTGCGCGGCGGTGGACACATCCACCGGGAACCACAGGCTGTGGGGCTTCAGCTGGGCGTTCAGGTGGTCCAGCACCAGGCCGGGCTCCACCGTCACGCGGCGCGCCGCCAGGTCCAGGTCCAGCACACGCCGCAGGTGTTTGCTGGTGTCGATGACGAGCGCCGCGCCCACGGTCTGCCCACACAGGCTGGTGCCGCCGCCACGCGGCAACACGGGCACGCCGGTTTCGCGCGCGATGGCCAGCGCCGTGGCGACATCGTCAGCCGTCTGCGGCACGAACACACCCACCGGCATGATTTGGTAGATGGACGCGTCAGTGGCATAACGCCCACGCGATGCGGCATCGAACAACACTTCACCAGGCGTCTCGGCACGCAGGCGGCGCTGCAGCGCGGCACAGGCTTCGTTGGGCGGCGCTAGTGTGCCCAAAGCCGGCAGCAGCTTGGCAGGAGACTCGATCTTCATCCGTCAGCCCCGTTGAGCGTCATTGGCTGACGCGGTGTTGGATATCAGACCCCTGCGCATCAGCGCCAGTACCGTGTCGCGTTTGTGGTGCAGGTGTTCGGACAACACCTGGCCCAGCGCGGCCCCGTCGCGGTCGGCCAGCGCCTGCATCATCTGCGTGTGCTCTTGCACCGCCAGCCGCCACTTGGTTTCGTCCTGGTTGGTGCGGAAACGCAGCGACTGCACCCGGGCGTTGATGCGCACATAGGCCGCTGTCAACACCGGGTTGGCAGCTGCCTCGTTGATGCCGGCGTGTATGGCCGCGTTCAGCCGGTAGTAGGTGGACAGGTCACGCCGCTCAAAGGCGGCCAGCATCTCGTGATGCTTGGCACGCAGTTCGCTCAGCTGCGCGGCGGCGATGCGCTGCGCCGCCAGCTGGCCCGACAGCGCTTCCAGGCCGGCCAGCACCTCAAAGCTGTTGACGATGTCCAACTCGGTCAGCTTCACCGCCACCGCGCCGCGGTTGGGCAGCAGGTCCACCAAACCCTCTTGCGCCAGCAGCTTGATGGCCTCGCGCAGGGGTGTGCGCGAGACGCGCAACTGCTCGGACAGCACGCGCTCGTTGAGCTTGGCGCCCGGCGCAATGCGGCCCTCCACCAGCAGGGTGCGCAGGCGCGCGGCCACCTGGTCGGTCAGCCCCAGGCGGGAAATTTCTATAACTTCAGCCATGGCAAAAAACGCCTTTGAACAAGTTTTCCGGAGTCTGCATGCAAAACCAGCCGCTTGCGGCCTGGTCTTTCCCCAGGTAAACACCGAGCGCTGTTTACATTTTGCATGCAAACAATGCGGGTTCGAAAGGACCACGCATGTTGACACTAGACCAGCACCCCAGCGGCCGCCACTTCCTGCAAATCCCCGGGCCCAGCCCGGTGCCTGACCGCGTGCTGCGGGCCATGAGCCTGCCCACCATCGACCACCGGGGCCCCGAATTCGGTCCGCTGGGCCGGCGTGTGATTGCGGGCTTGCAGCGCGTGTTTCAAACCCAGCATCCGGTGGTCATCTACCCGGCGTCCGGCACCGGTGCCTGGGAAGCGGCGCTGGCCAACACCATGTCGCCCGGCGACGCGGTGTTGATGTACGAGACCGGCCACTTTGCCAGCCTGTGGCAAAAGATGGCGCTGCGCCTGGGGCTGGAGGCTGAACTGCTGAGCCATGCGGGCGACGACCCTGTGCTGCCGCAGGCCGCCGGCTGGCGCCGTGGTGTGCATGCCGATCTGATTGAAGCGCGACTGCGCCGCGACAGCGCACACCACATCCGCGCCGTCTGCGTGGTGCACAACGAAACCTCCACCGGCGTCACCTCTGACATTGCCGCGGTGCGCCGCGCCATCGACGCGGCCGGCCACCCCGCGCTGTTGATCGTGGACTCGATTTCGGGGCTGGCCAGCGCCGACTACAGGCACGACGAATGGGGCGTGGACGTCACCGTCAGCGGCTCACAAAAAGGCCTGATGCTGCCGCCGGGCATCAGCTTCAACGCGGTTTCGCCGAAGGCGCTGTCGGTGGCCAAACAGGCGCGCCTGCCCAAGTCTTTCTGGGCCTGGGACGAGATCATTGCGATGAACACCGACGGCTACTGGCCCTACACGCCCAACACCAACCTGCTCTACGGCCTGGCCGAGGCCCTGGACATGCTGCTGGGCGAAGGCCTGCCGCAGGTGTTTGCGCGCCACCAGCGCTGGGCCACCGGCGTGCGCGCCGCCGTCACGGCGTGGGGCTTGCCTATCCAGTGCGCCGACCCCGCCGTGTATTCACCGGTGCTGACCGGCGTGATCACACCGCCGGGTGTGGACGCCGATGCATTGCGCAAGCTGATCCACCGCCGCTTTGATCTGTCGCTGGGCACCGGCCTGGGCAAGCTGAAGGGCCGCATGTTCCGCATGGGCCACCTGGGTGACAGCAACGACCTGACGCTGCTGGCCATGGTGGCCGGGGTGGAGATGGGGCTGAAGCTGGCGGGTGTGCCGCTGCAGGCCAGCGGCGTGCAGGCGGCGATGCAACACTTTGCTGCGGTTGAGGCCGCGCCGCTGCGCCCTCTTCCCTGAGCCCAAGCCTTGCTGCTGAACCAAACTACCGGGAGACTTGCATGATTCGACGTCGCACTGTGTTGGCTGGAGTCGGCAGCACGCTGGCCGCACCGCTGGTGCGCGCCCAGGGCCTGCCCACCTCACCGATACGCATCGTGGTCGGCTTCCCGCCGGGTGGCGGCACCGACATCCTGGCGCGGGTGCTGGCGCCCAAGCTGCAGGAGCTGTGGAAGACCAGCGTCATCGTCGAAACCAAAGCCGGCGCCGCCGGTGTGCTGGCCGCCGACCATGTGGCCAAACAGGCGGCCGATGGCACCACGCTGATGATGGCCCACATCAACAGCCACGCCATCGCCCCCGCGCTGCAGCCGCGGCTGAGCTACAACGCCGAGACCGACTTCAGCGCGCTGTGCCTGGTGGGCGTGACGCCCAATCTGTTGATCTGCAACACCGCGCAAACGGCCCGCACCCTGCCCGACGTGATTGCCGCCTGCCGTGCTCGGCCCGGCCACTTGACCTTCGGTTCTTCGGGGCCGGCGTCGGCCCAGCACCTGGCGCTGGAACTGTTCAAGCATCGGGCCAAGATTTTTGCTTTGCACATCCCGTATCGCGGCTCGGGGCCGCTGATCACCGACCTGATAGGCGGCCAGGTTCAGTACAGTTTTGAGACCATGACGGCGGCCACGCCGCATGTGAAAAGTGGCAAGGTGATTGCCGTGGCGCAGACGCGGCCGCAGCGTTCGAAGGCCTACCCCGACGTGCCCACTGTGGCAGAGGCCGGCTTTCCGGGTTTTGACGCCACCACCTGGTACGGCTTGGCCGGCCCCAAAGGCATGGCCCCGGCTTTGGTGGGCCGTATGAGCGAGGACATCAACAGGGTGCTGGCCCTGCCCGACATCATGGAGCGCCTGAACGCCGCCGGTGCCGAGGACTCGGGCGGCACACCCGAGCGCTTCAGGGACTTCATGCGCGCCGAACGTTCAAAGTACGCGGCGCTGGTCAAGGATGCCGGCATCAAGATCGATTCGTAAGGCTCGCCATCAAACGCCCGCGCGCCAGCAGCAGTGCTCACCCACCCGTGCGTTTGGCCTTGGGGTAGCCCTGCGCTTGCAACCAGGCCAGCACGCGCACCGCGTGGTCGCCCTGCACTTCCACCACGCCGTCTTTCACGGTGCCGCCGCTGCCGCAGTGGCTGCGCAGTTGTTTGCCCAAGGTTTCCAGTTCGGCCAGCGGCAGCGGCAGGCCGCGCACCAGGGTGACGGTTTTGCCGCCTCGGCCTTTGTTTTCGCGGCTGACACGCACCGTGCCATCACCGGCCGGCAGGGCCGCTTGCAGTGCGGCGCAGCGGCAATCGGCGCGCGCCTGGCGGCACTGGGGGCACACGCGCCCGTGGTCGGTGGAATAGACCAAGCTGCTCAGGCCCGACAGGCCGGGTGACGGGCCGTGTTTTTTCGCCGCAGGTTTATTGGCCATGCTCAGACCGGTTGTGCGGGTCTGCGGCCGCTGCTGCGCGCGCCTGTGCGGGCTTGCGTGATGGCCTGCGGGGCTGATGTTGCGGCCACCGGCGGCACCGACAGCACCACTGTTTGCAGCCAGCCACCCACATGCGCCAGCGTCTGCGCGTGCTGTTGCAGGCGGCCCTGCGCCGCTGCGGCTTCGTAGCCGGCCTCGCCCAGCGCAGCCCGTGCGGC
>JANOZF010000148.1:0-14025 GCA_031429255.1 Rubrivivax sp. | reverse complement strand
CGAACAGTTGCTCTCCCGTCTCGCTGTCCTGCATCAGCACCAGGCCCAGGTCGGGCATCGTCATCTCCATCGGGTCGAACAGGCGCACCGCGGTGACGTCGTGGCGTTGCGCCAGGCGCGCGAGCGGCGCCTGCCAGCCTTCCTCGCTGATGAAGTCCGACACCACGAAAATGCAGGCACGCTGGCGCACCGCCGTCTGCGCCCGATCCATCAGCTCGGCCAGCCGCGTGCCGCCGGTCGGTGTGGGCGAGGTGAACGCCGGCCGCTCGCGCATCTTCTGCATCAGGTGCAGCACGTGGCGGCGTCCGCTGCGGGCCGGCAGCACGGTGTCAACCCGGCTGCCGTAGAGCACGGCGCCAGCGCGGTTGCCGTGGCGCAGCACCAAGCTGGCCATCACAGCGACGAAGGCTTCCGAAACGCTGCGCTTGCGCTGGCGCGAGCCGAAGTCCACCGAGGGGCTCAGGTCGAGCAGGAACCAGGCGCGCAGCTCGCGGTCTTCGGTGAACTGGCGCACGTGCGGCACCTGCAGGCGCGCGGTGACGTTCCAGTCGATGTGGCGCACGTCGTCGTGGTGTTGGTATTCGCGCAGGTCGGCCAGGTCGATGCCGGCGCCTCGCCACAGCGTGCGGTAGTCGCCTTGCAGCAGGCCGTCCAGGCGGCGGATGACCTGCCACTCCAGCCGCCGCAGCAACTGGTCGCTGGCCTCGGGTACCGCGCCGCTGGCGCCAGCGGCGGTGCCTGCAGCGCGCTTGACGTCAGGCACGGGCAGCCATCCCCGCGGCCTCGACGGCACTGGTGGCCAGCGGCTTGTCGGGTGCCGGCACGGCAGCCAGCAGCCGCTGCACGATGGCATCGGGTGTCAGGTTGTCGGCCAAGGCCTCGTAGCTGAGCACCACGCGGTGGCGCAGCACATCGGGCACCAGGTCGACCAGGTCTTCAGGCAGTGCGTAGCGGCGGCCGCGCAACAACGCCAGCGCCTTCGCACCTTCGATGAGGCCGATGGTGGCGCGCGGGCTGGCGCCGTAGGTGATGCACGGCACCAGGTCGGCCAGGCCCACCTTGGCCGGATTGCGCGTGGCCGCCACTAGCCGCACGGCATATTGCATCAACGAGGGGTCGCAATACACGGCGCGGCACTCGCGTTGCAGCGCGGCGAGCTGGTGCATGTCGGTGATGGCGTTCACCGCAGCCGGCTCGCCGGTGACGCGCTGTGCGATGACGAATTCCTCTTCTTCGCTGGGGTAGTCCACCAGCACCTTCATCATGAAGCGGTCCACCTGCGCTTCGGGCAGCGGATAGGTGCCTTCGGTCTCGATCGGGTTCTGCGTGGCCATCACCACGAAGGGTTCGGGCACCTTGTGCGTCTCGCCGGCAATCGTCACCTGGCGTTCCTGCATCACCTCGAGCAACGCGCTCTGCACCTTGGCTGGGGCTCGGTTTATTTCGTCGGCCAGCAGCAGGTTGGCAAACACGGGGCCCAGCGCGGTGCCGAACTCGCCGCTCTTGGGGTTGTAGATGCGCGTGCCCACCAGATCGGCGGGCACCAGGTCGGGCGTGAACTGGATGCGCTTGAAGCTGCCGCGCGTGGTGCGCGCCAGCGTCTTCACGGTCAGCGTCTTGGCCAGCCCGGGCACGCCTTCCACCAGCAGGTGGCCCTGGGCCAGCAGCGCGATCAGCACGCGCTCCAGGAAACGGTCTTGCCCGACCACGACGCGCTTGACCTCGTAGAGGATGCGTTCCATCAGGGCAGCCGTGGAGGGGTCTTGTGTGTCGCTCATGTCGTGAGGGGATGGGTTGGCAGGACGGTGGACGGTGGTTGGCGGCAGATGCCGAGCGGAAGTTGGCGCTGCGGAGTTCTGCTGACGAGCAGCGATGGATGAAACATCAGAAGGGCGGCATGCCGGCCGCGGTGGCTGCGTTCTCGATGGGCACTGCAAATCCGATGCCGATGAAGGTGCGCTGCTCGCTGGGGTTCAGGATGGCGGTGACGATGCCCACCACCTGGCCGTCGGCGGTGACCAGCGGGCCGCCGCTGTTGCCGGGGTTGGCGGCAGCGTCGAACTGGATCAGGTTGGTCAACGTGCGTTCGCCCTCGGGCGAGCGGAATTCGCGCCTCAGCCCAGAGACCACGCCGTAGCTCGCGCTGGGGCCGATGCCGAAGGGGTAGCCGACGGCGACCACGTGGTCGCCAGGGCGCAGGTCGGCGGTGGAGCGCATCGTGGCGGCCTCCAGGTCGTCGGGCAGGCTGCTGGCCTTCAGCACCGCGAGGTCGTTTTCCGGCTGCGCGCTGATCATCGTGGCATCGCTTTCATGCCCGTTGGCAAAGCGCACGCGCACCTTCTTGGCGCCCCACACGACGTGCAGGTTGGTCAGGATGGTGCCGTTGTCGATGATCACCACGCCCGTGCCCAGGCTGCGGCCCAGCGCGCGCTGCTCCGCGTTGTCCTTGCCATCGTCGTTCTCGTCCATCAGCCCGGTGACGCGAACCACAGAAGGCAAGATCGCCTCGTAGGCCTTGGCGGCTTGCGAGGGCAGGGGGTCTTTTTCCAGGCTTTCGCGCACGGCGGCGTCGATGTCGCCTTGCGTGATGACGCGCTGATGCGGTATCCAGCGCAAGGCCAGCAACACCAGCGCCGCCGAGAGCAGCGCGGCGGCCAGCGCCCACACGACGGCGGGGATCGGTGCCCTGGTTGCTGCAGCGGCAGCGGTGGGTGTTGCGCTTGCCGCCACGGCAGGTGTCGCCGCCGTGTGATGACCAGTCCCGCCGTGGGCCACCGGGCTTCCGGCTGGCGGCACCGCGGCCGGGCCAGAGGCCTTCCTGGGTGAGCGGCTGTACAGCGGTGATTTGCTCATGCGGTGTGCACCTCGAATGGCTGGCGCACGGTATCACGGCCACGGCGGGCTTGCTTGCCAGAGGACGGGTTCGCGTCGGGGTCTGTTCGGTGCTCCCGTCCCGCGTCAACCAAGAGGCTTGTATCGCCTCGGCGCCTTCGGCTGGCACAGGCCCCTTTCCGGGGCCTGAGTCCCGCCTCAGACCCAAGCCTGGCCCAGCAGCTGGAAGCCGGCCCAGTTTTCGCCCGCAGCGGTGAGCGGGTCGGCGCGAAATGCCGCCTGGGTGATCTGCAGTGCTTCGGCGGGTTGCGCGCCGCCGCGAAGCGCGGCGTTAAATCGGGTCATGAAGGCGCAGGTGGTTTCGTCGGGCAGCGGCCACAGGCTGACCAGCACGCAGCGCGCACCGGCGGCCAGGAAGCTCTGGCCCAGGCCGATGTAGCTGTCGGGGTGCACGCCGCCCAGGCCGGTCTGGCAGGTCGACAGCACCACCGGCTGCGCGCGCAGCCGCAGGCCTTGCAGGTCACGGCCAAAAAGTGCGTTGTGACCGGGTAAGCCGTCTGCCTGACCGGCCAGCACCAGATAGGTGTTGTCGCCCAGCGGGTCCCTCTGGCCGTGGGTGGCCATGTGCAGGCAGCTTGCCAACGGCAGCATCAGCGCCACCGCGGCGCGGCCTTGCCGCATCAGGTCCAGCAAGGCGCGGCCCTGGCCGTGTTCGCTGGCGTCGAAGGGCTCGGCAGCCTGACCTTGTTCGAACCGCCAGCCCACCACGTGTTCAACGAAGGGCGAGGCCCGTTCCATGAAGTGGTAGCGCCGCAGGCGGTGCCACTGGTGGCCCACGGTTTCCAGCGCACTCAGGCCTGCCTCATGCAAGTCGCGTGACTCTTGCTGCAAGGCCGCTGCGGGCGTCGTACAGGGCCACACCCGCCTTGATGCGGTCGATGCGGTCGGGCGCGCGGGCGTCGCGTTCCGGCATGGGGCCGCGGGCGCGGGAGCTCAGTGCCTCTGTGCTGCCTGCGCCGGGTTTTCAGGCAGTGCCGGCCAGCCCCACCGTGGGGTCGCCCAGGATCACCATCGCCAGCCGGTCCATCGCCATCAATTTGCTGCGCAGCGCGCGGTCTTCGGCACCGGCTTCGTGCTGGTTGATCTCGTCCAGCGCCTCGATGTGGCTGAGCAGCAGCGAAGCCACCGAGCGGTAGTGCGCGTCCAGCGCCATGCCGACCGGCATGCTGCCCAGCGTGGCATCGCGTTCGGCGTGCAGCCCCTGGTAGAAACTGTCGATCAGCGACTGCGTGGTGCTCTGCCCGGTGACGGGGTCGCGCAGCGTCCAGTCGAAGGTCGGCTCGACGTGGCCGATGAAAGCCCGCGCCGGGTGCAGGCCGCCGAGCAGTGCAGTGGGCAGCGGCGCCTGGCAGGGGCCGGCCTGGGCCACCGCCGAAAGCGTCTGCGCCAGCGTGCTGGCACCTTTGAACAACGGGGCAAACGACGAGGCATCGTCGGCACCGGCCGAACAACAGGCGTGCGCCACCCAGATGCAGCCGCTGGCGTCCCAAGCGTTCAGCGCGGCAGGGCTCAACAACTGATGCGCCAGATCCACCGGCAGGCCCAGGTTGGCGCGCAGCGCGGGCGCATCGGACAGTGGAAAGGTGGCGCCATGGCTGGACGTCATCACGAACGCCGGGTTGCGCTGTTTTAGCGCCTGCACCAGTCCCGACACCGTGGCCTGGCCGTCGGTGAGATAACCGCCGGCCATGCTGAATTCGGCGTCGGCCGACAGCGATTGCGCCAGCCGGTCGGCCACCGTCTTGCGCATCAGCCGTGTGATGTCGGGGTGGCCGTGGTCGACGGCCCAGACCAGCGGCTGCCCGCGGTGTTTGGCGGCCGTGCCCGACCAGTCGGCCATCAGCGCCGCCACATAGCGGGCCAATCCCTCAGGTGGCAGGTCCAGCCGGCCCACGAAGGCCTCGGTCTGCAGCTGGTATTGCACGCGCCAGGGGATCTGGCCAGGGGTGGCCGCGACCAGCAGATAACGCGGTATGGCGTTGGCCGCGGTGCCGCGTGCGCCACCCAGCCGCAGGTCTGCGGGTTTGCCGTCGCTGCCATAACGGCGCAGGCGGCCTTCGCTGAGGCCGGGAAACCAGCGCAGCACCGGGGCGTCGCCGCGTTGCCTGACCAGGGCCTGCAGCGGCTCGGAAAGGTCGAGGCCGCGGCATTTGTCGGCACCCGACCGGTTCGGGTCATCGGGTACCACCAGGCCCCAGCCCACGTCGGGGTGTTTCCAGTCGCGCAGGTCCGCCGTCTTGAATCCCAGCGTCATCGTCGGCGGCGCCAGGAAGCCCGGTTGCGCGGCCCAGGCCGCTGCAGCAGCATCAAAAGCGCCTTCCACGCGCTGGCCGCACCAGGCGTTGGCTTGCAGGAGGTCGGGGCTCATGCGGCGCCACCAAACTGGCCGTTGGCATCGGGCCAGAAACGCGCCGGCACTTGCGCCAGCAGGCGCTGCATCACTTCCAGCCGGCCCGCTTCGTCCAGCGATTCGCGCACCTGCTGCAGCCAGCCGGCGACGATCTGCGCGCGCTGCGTGAACTCGGCCGACTGGCTTTGCGGCACAGCGGGTGGGGCGTCGAACTGCAGCGGTTCGACGCCGCGTACATACAGCACCGGCAGCACCCACTGGCGGGCGTTGGGGGCGTCGCCACCGTGCAGGTCGCACACGGCGCTGCGCGCTTCATGCATGGCATGGGTGAACTCGAAGGGCACACGGCGTGCCGCTCCAGCGCCGGGCTGCTGCAGTTGCTGCGAGGCGCGCAGCAGGTCGGCGAACAGGCAGCGGTAGAAGCTGCGTGTGAACTCGTGCGCGTCGCTGGCGTCCACCGGTTCGATCATCGCCACCGCGGCCGGGAAGCCGGCCGACACCACCTGGTGGGCAAGGGACAGCAATTCGCTGCTGGCGGCAGCGCTGGCGCAGCAGTTCAGCGTCACCAGCCAGGGGTTGGGCAGCGCCACCAGCATGTCGGTGAGCTGGCGCGTGCGTATGCGCACCGATCCGGCGCCGGCCTGGCCGCTGATGTCAGCCTTGGTGGCCAGTTCCAGGCTCTGGTCCGAAGGGGTGCTGCCGGCATGGCCGTGGCAGAAGAAGTGCACGATGTTGGGCGCCCAGGCCACGATGTCCTGCACCACGCGTGCAGGCGTCTTTTCGATGCCGCTGAGTTCCACGTCCGCCAGGCCACCGGCCATGCTGGCCTGCACCGCCTGGTAGGTGGTGTCGTCGGCCACCAGCACGCGCAGTTGTACCGGTAGCCCGGCCGTGCGCGCCTCGTGCACCGCGCGCGCCAGCGCAGCCCATTCCTGTTTCTGCGTGGGTATGCCGTAGGCCGAGATGACGGCCAGCAGGCGCACCGGCAGGCTCAGCACCGGGGGTGGCCGACTTTCGCCCTGCAGCGGGTCGCACACGCGGCCGATGGGCCAGCGCTGGTCGAGCGCCAGGAATTCGCCATCGCCGTCGCACAGCGTTTCCCAGGGGATCATCTCGGCGTCACCACCGGCGAGTTTCAGAAACAGCGGCTGCACCTGCCCGGCCGGTGCCAGCGCCAGGTTGTCCAGGATGGCCTGCACGCCGGGGTGCGTGCACAGCGCGTGTCGCACCGCCTGGCCGCGTGCCCGCACACCGGCGGGCGTGGACCAGTCGGGCAGCGCCTGCGCCGACAGCTCCAGGCGCTTGAACTTGCGCGCACCCGCCGGGTCGACGCTGGCGCGTTCGGCTTTCACCATCAGCACCTCGGCGCCAGTGGCCGGGTTGGTTTCACCCAGGGTGTCGACGGCGAGCACCGTTCTCATGCGGTGCCCCGGCGCTGTGCCAGTTCGGCCACCGCGGTGCGCAGCTGGGCCAGCGTGTCGTCGGCCACGCTGGCGTGTTGCTGGCACAGGTCCTGCGGCAGCAGTTCGTCACGCGCCAGCTCCTGGTAGCGCAGCTGCACGCCGTCGGCAAACCGTTCGGTGGCGGCCACCCAGGGGCTGGCGTTGTTCTGGCCGGCAAACAGTGCGTCCACCGCCGACGGCAGCGCGGCGGCCTCGGCTTGCCGGGCCTGCATGGGGTTGCGGGCCACTTCGGGCAGCGCCGTGGCGCCTCGCTGCCGGGGCCCGGGTGGGGACGGTTCGGGCGGCGGGCGGGGTGGAGGGGGTGGTGGCGCGGCGTCGAAAGTTTCTGCACCAGCGGATGCCGACTTGGTCAGCTGACGGCCCCGGCGTCGCGAGGCTGCTGGTCTGGTGGCGGCGGCTGGAGAGACGGCTGATGCAGCGGCTGAGACGGCGGCAGGTGCGGCGGCAGGTGCAACTGCGGGTGCGACGGCAGGCAAGCGCACGGTGGCCAGGTAGGGCTGGCAGTACAGGAACAGGGCCGGCGACAGCGGCGGCGGCCCTGGTTCTGCGGCGTAGATGAATCCGTAGGCCTGCGCCAGCGCGTGGCCGGTGGGGTCGAGTTGCAGGTTGTGCATCAGCATCGGCCCCGGGCGGTTTTGTGCCGTCTCGTCAGCCAGCGCGCGCAGGCCGACCTCCGAGAAGTTGTCGGGCAGCGACGTGAAGGCCGACGACCACGCGCCCACCTGGGTGAGAAAGGTCTGCAGTTCGGTCATGCCCACGGGCCCGGCCAGGTAGTCATCGCTGCGGTCCAGCGGCGACTGCGCAAACAGCAGCGCGCCGCGCCCGCGCGTCAGGCGGCCGTGGCAGCAGAAGTGCACCACGTCCACCGCACGCTCGCGCAGCGCCTGGCGCATCCACAGCAGCCACGGCGAGCGCAGCACACCGGCCTGGTCGAGCAGGCGCGAGCTCGCGTCTTCCTGCACAAAAGGCGCTGCCTCCTGGGTGTCGTGCACTAGCACCTGGCCGTAGGCCATCTGGGTCTGAAAGGTGCTGCGCAGATCGGCGACCAGGTTGGCGTCGGTGAACAGCTGCACGCGGGTGCGCCGCGCCGAGCCGTGCAGGATGGCGTGCACCGCCATCACCAGCGCCTGGCGCACGCTGTGGTGTTCGTGCCCCAGCGGCGCGCTGCCGCACAAGGCCACCTCCAGCGTGGCCGTGGCCTCGCGCGGCCGCGGAAAGATGAAGTCCGGCAGCATCAGCACCGGCACCTTCACCACCACCACCAGCAGGCGTTCCCAAGGCACCAGGCGCAAGGCGCCATAGGGTTTGACCAGATGCACCCACAGCGGCCGCTGGCCGTCGCCGAAATGCGCCACGGCCTGCCCCAGCAGCGACAGAAAGTCGGTGCTCAGGCCGACCTCGGGATTGGGGTTGCGCGAGGACACCACGTCGACGAGCCCGGTCACGGCCCCGGGGCGCGACAGATCGGCCAGCGTGGCCAGCCGGCCCTCGACCTTGCCCTGCAGCGTGAAGCGCGCTTCGATGCCGTCGCTGGCGGGGCCGGCACGGTCTTGCAACTCGACCTTCAGCACCAGCAGGTCGTAGCGTTCTTTCAGCCATTGAGCCATGTGTGGGCGCCCCGTTCAGGTGGTGTGCTGGTGCGCCGTGGCCAGCAGGTACGACAGCCACCAAGTGGCCGGCCCGTTGATGTCGCCATGGCCGCTGATGCAGCGCGTGCCGTTGACGGCCAGCAACTGGCCTGACGCGCCGAACGTGTAGGCGCCACCCGGGTCCTGGATGGAGACAAAGCGGGCCTGGCTGGACTGCGGGCCGTAGCCGCCCATCGCGGCATAGCGGCTGGGGCTGCTGCCTTCGCCGGCAAACTGCAGTTCACCCAGGTCGTCGCTGCGCCGTACCGACACGTGAAACAGTTTGGTCAAGGGCACGTCGTTGGCGCTGTAGGTGGCCACGATGGGTTGGCGCACCCGCTGCCGCGCGCGCGCAAAACCGCCGGCCACACCCACGCTGGGCACGTCGGCAGCAAAGGCATATTGCGACACCGCCGGCTGCAGCAGCAGCGCCGATTCGACGGGCCTGGGCAGCGCCGGCGGCGTGCACAGCGCCGTCATCACCACCTTGCAGCCGTAGGAGTGCCCCAGCAGGTGCACCCGTGCGCTGGAGCGCTGCAGCAACCCCAACAGCACCGGCGCCACGCCTTCGTGGCCGACCACACCGGCGCGGTCTTTCATCTGCCACACCGTGAAGGGTTTGATCAGGTTGCGCGGGTCCAGTGCGCCCAGCAGGTCGCCGAAGCCGAAGGCCGCGGCCGGCCCTGCTCCTGGCGTGGCCGGGGCGGTGTCGGCCGTGCCCACCGCGTCGTAGTCGGGCTCGGGCGCGGCCAGCGTGTTGGCGGCTGCCAGCAGATCTTGCGCGGTGGGCGCGGCGCGGCCCTCTTCGCTGTCGGCGCTGGTGGCGCCGGCCAGCAATGTGGCCAGTTCCTGCGCCTGCGGCGGCTGCAGCGCGCTGGCGGTGGCCAGTTCGAAGAAGCGCGCCCGCGAGGCCTTGGGCAAGGCCGAAGCCACGTCTTGCAGCACACCCTGCAGCAGGTCGGCCTGGGCGGCTTGGGCGGCGGGGTCACCACCGGCGGCGAAGCCAGGGCCGACCTCGTTCTCGAACCAGGCCAGTGCCTGGCTGGGCCAGAAGATGCCCACCAGCAGCGGCTTGTAGCCGGCCGGGGCGGGCAGGTGGTGGTCGCGGCGCAGCGACTGCACGCCTTGGATGAATGCCTCATAGCGCTGTGTGGCGGCAGCCCAGTCGTTGTTCCAGCCATGTGAGAACAGAAAGATGTCGCTGTAGCCATTGGCGGCATCCAGCAGGTGCTGCAGCGTCTGCGGGCCGGTGCAGACGCCGTCGCCATCGAATGGCAGCACGTAGTAGGGCAGCGGCTGGCCTTCGACGGTCTGCAGCACGCGGTAAGGGCCGGCGGGGAGGGTGGCAGGCATGGTGATGGGGTCTCGCAGGAGGGGGATCGGAGGGGGATCGGCCGGGCCGGCAGGCCCGGAACGTTGATCGCCTTCAAGCGTGCTATCAACGCGGCCGCCTGTCAATCACCACGATCCACAGACGGGCCGAGGTGCGCCGGTGATGGCTCCGGGGGCACTGCTGTGCGGCCGTGCCGGCAGCTGGGTCATCATCACGCCCATGTGGATCGACACGCACTGCCATCTGGACGCCAGCGAGTTCAACGCCGACCGCTCGGCGGTGGTGCTGCGCGCGCGTGCGGCTGGCGTCACGATGCTGGTGCTGCCGGCCGTGGTGGCGTCGAACTTCGACACCGTGCGTGCACTGGCGCATGCGCACGGCCTGGTGTATGCGCTGGGCATCCACCCGCTGGCGGTGCACGAGGCCACCGAAGAACACCTGGCGCTGCTGCAGCAGGCCCTGCTTCAGCACCGAGACGACCCGCGCCTGGTGGCGGTGGGCGAGATCGGGCTGGACCACTTGCCCGGGCTCGACCTGCAACGCCAGCGCCAGTTCTACCTGGCGCAGCTGAAGCTGGCGCGTGACGCCGGCCTGCCGGTGTTGCTGCACGTGCGCCGCTCGGCCGACGCCTTGTTGCAGGGCCTGCGGCGTATCAGCGTGCCGGGCGGCATCGCGCACGCCTTCAATGGCAGTGCGGTGCAGGCGCAACAGTTTGTCGAACTCGGCTTTGCGCTCGGCTTCGGCGGCACGCTGACCTTCGAGCGCGCGCTGCAGATTCGCAAGCTGGCGGCCACCGTGCCCGCTGCCGCGCTGGTGCTGGAGACCGATGCGCCCGACATCCCGCCGCACTGGCTGTACCGCACGGCCGGGCAGCGGCAGGCGGCACCGGGCCAGGGCCGCAACGAACCGGCCGAGTTGCCGCGCATCGCGCAGACGCTGGCCGCGCTGCGGGGCTGGTCGTTGCCGGAAACAGCCGCCATCACCAGCGCCAATGCCCACCGGGTGTTGCCGCGGCTGGCGGCACTGGCGGCCGCGCCGGCATGACAGCGGCCACGCTGCAGGGGCTGCCAGCGGCCATCGGGCCGAACTGTGCCTTGCTGGTGCTGGGCAGTTTTCCGGGCGCAGCATCGCTGCGGGCGCAGCAGTACTACGGCCACCCGCGCAACCATTTCTGGCCGCTGGTGGGGGCCATCGTGGGCCTGGACCTGATGGCCATGCCCTACGCCGAGCGGCTGGCGCTGGGGCAGTCGCGGGGCCTGGGGCTGTGGGACGTCTATGGCGCTTGCCAGCGCCAGGGCAGCCTGGACGCCGACATTCGCGAGCCGGTGCTGAACGACCTGCACAGCCTGCTGCAGCGCGCCCCAGCGTTGCGCCTGGTGGCGCACAACGGGGGCGAATCCGCGCGCGCAAGGCGCCACACCGTCGCGCTGGGGCTGCCGGTGCTGCGGTTACCCTCCAGCAGCCCGGCCAACGCCAGCTGGTCTTTCGAGCGCAAGCTGCACGCTTGGCGTGCCGCCTTCCAGCAGGCAGGCATCGCCTGAACCGCCACCACCCTGCGCCGCTCGCAATCCGCCCGCAATCCGCCTGCAGACCACCCCCCGCACCACGATGCCTGGAAAGCCCGTACCGATGCCCTCTGAAGCCGTCTCCCTGCCGCCCGTCACCTTGTCCGAGTACGAGGGCGTGCGCTATCTCCACCTGGGCAGCATCTGGATCCAGGGCGGCATGCGCATCGGCAAGCCCCAGATCGTGGAAATCGACTATGTGCAGCGCATGCTGGCCAGCCTGCTGTGGCTGCCCAGCGCGACGCTGGGCCAGGGGCAGGCGGTGCAACTGGGCCTGGGGGCAGGCGCCATCACGCGCTTCACGGCGCAACAGCTGAAGATGGCCACCACGGTGGTCGAGATCAACCCCGAAGTGGTGCAGGTCAACGGCAGCCAGTTTGCGCTGCCGCGCGAGGCCGACGTGGTGCTGGGCGACGCCGCCGACTGGCTGGCCCAGGCCGAGCCCGCCAGCGTGCGGCTGCTGCATGTCGACCTGTACGACCACGAGGCTGCCGCGCCAGTGCTGGACAGCATCGACTTCTATCGCCAGTGCCAGGCCGTGCTGGAAAGTGGCGGCCTGATGAGCGTCAATTTGTTCGGACGCCACGCCAGCTTCCGTGACAGCATCGACCGCATTGCGGCTGCTTTTGGAACCGACCAGGTGTGGAGTCTGCGCCCGACCCGAGAAGGCAATACCGTGGTGGTGGCCGGCCGCGGTGTGGTGGTGCCCGGCAGCGGCGAGCTGAAGCTGCGCGCTGCGGCGCTGGAAGCCCGCTTTCTGAAGCTGGGCTTGCGTGCGCGCGAATGGCTGCGCATGGTGCGACCGTACAAGGCCGCAGCCGCCGGGCCCGCACCGAATTGAACACCGAGCCGCCCACCTGAACCTTCGCGTTTGAAGACCGACACCTCAACCCCCGTGCTGGCCCCAACGGGCGCTGCAGCCGCAACCGCCGCCGCGCCCGTGGCCCCTGCAGCGCGGCCGGACAAGCCCGCCGCGGCACGCCACAAGGGCCGGCTGGACTGGCCGCTGCTGCTGGACTGGCTGCGTGCCGACGGGCTGATCACCACCGAAGACGCGCAGCGCGTGGCAGCCCGCTTCAGCGCCGGCAGCTCCAGCCTGCATGCGCTGGTTCGGCTGGGTGGTGTGGGCCTGCAACGCGTGGGCAGCCACAAGCCGCTGGACACCGAAGCGCTGACCGAATGGCTGGCCGGCCGCTGCGCGCTGCCCTACCTGCGCATCGACCCGCTGCGCGTGGACGTGGGCCGCGTGGCCGAGGTGATGAGCGTGCAGTACGCGCAGACGCGGCTGGCGCTGCCGGTGCAGGTGGGCGCCACCGAGGTGGTGATCGCCACCGCCGAGCCCTTCGACACCCCGTGGCTGGCCGAGATCGAGGCCCACACGCGCAAGAACGTGCGCCTGGTGGTGGCCAACCCCGAAGACCTGCGCCGCTACACCACCGAGTTCTACGCGCTGGCGCGCAACGTGCGCGCGGCGCAGAAAAATGGTGAAGTCTCGGGCAGTGCCAGTTTTGAACAACTGGTGGAGCTGGGCAAGAACAACAAGACGCTGGACGCCAACGACCAGGGCGTGGTGCAGGTGGTGGACTGGTTGTGGCAATACGCCTTCGACCAGCGCGCCAGCGACATCCACCTGGAGCCGCGCCGCGACATGGGCGCCATCCGCTTTCGCATCGACGGCGTGCTGCACACCGTGTACCAGGTGCCGCTGTCGGTGCTGGCCGCGATGACGGCGCGCATCAAGCTGCTGGGCCGCATGGACGTGGTGGAAAAGCGCCGCCCGCTGGACGGCCGCATCAAGACGCGCCGCCCCGAAACGCCCGACGGTGGTGGCGGCGAAGTCGAGATGCGCCTGTCCACGCTGCCCACCGCCTTTGGCGAGAAGATGGTGATGCGCATCTTCGACCCCGAGGCCGCGGTGAAGGGTCTGACGGCGCTGGGATTCGGCGACAACGAGGCCGGCCGCTGGCAGCAGCTGATGGCGCGCCCGCACGGCATCGTTCTCGTCACCGGCCCCACCGGCAGCGGCAAGACCACCACGCTGTACAGCACGCTGAAGTCACTGGCCACCGAAGAGGTCAACGTCTGCACCATCGAAGACCCCATCGAGATGATCGAGCCGGCCTTCAACCAGACGCAGGTGCAGCCGGCGCTGGACCTGGGTTTCGCCGAGGGCCTGCGCGCGCTGATGCGGCAGGACCCCGACATCATCATGGTGGGCGAGATTCGCGACCTGGCCACCGCCGAGATGGCCATCCAGGCCGCGCTGACCGGCCACCTGGTGTTCAGCACGCTGCACACCAACGACGCCGTGGGCGCGCTGACGCGGCTGGCCGATCTGGGTGTGCCCACCTACCTGATTGCCAGCACCGTGATCGGCGTGCTGGCGCAGCGGCTGGCGCGCACGCTGTGCCCTGCCTGCAAGACCCTCGATGCCGACACCACACGCGAGACGCTGGCTGAACACGCCAAGCCCTGGCGCCTGACCGGTGGCGTGCGCGCCTACAAACCCGTGGGCTGCCTGGAATGCCGCCACACCGGCTACCGCGGCCGCGCCGGCCTTTACGAACTGCTGGTGATGAGCGACGCCGCGCGCCAGGCCGTGCACCCGGCGCTGGACGTGCCGACGCTGCGCAAGCTGGCAGCGAAAGAAGGCCTGCGGCCGCTGCGCCTGGCTGGCACGATGAAGGTCGCCGAGGGCGTGACGACGCTGGAAGAGGTGTTGAGGACCACGCCGGCGATCGGCGTGTAAAGGCCGGCCCGCCGGCGATCGGCGTGTAAAGGCCGGCCCGCCGGC
>JANOZF010000147.1:0-23175 GCA_031429255.1 Rubrivivax sp. | reverse complement strand
GGGCCTGCACCTGCTGCTGTATGCCGGCTTGCCGCTGCTGCTGCTGTCGCGCCTGCAGCTGCGCCGCAAAAGCTGGGCGCGCACGGTGCTGCACAGGGGCGCATTAGCGGCCTTGGGGCTGGCGCTGTTTGTGGGCTCGCTGGTAGCCATATTCCCCAGCTTTGGCCCGCTGATGCGCAATCAAAAAGAGCTGCGGTACCTGGCCACGCCCACCAACGTGCTGTGGTCCACAGGCGCGGTGGCGGCGCAAAAGCTTCGCGGTGCGGCGCGGCCGCGCCAGGCCATAGGGCTGGACGCCCAACCCAGCGCTGCCATGTCCGCCCGCCAACAGCCCGGCGCACGGCCGCTGGTGGTGGTGCTGGTGGTGGGTGAAACCGCGCGCGCCGCCAACTGGGGCCTCAGCGGCTACCCACGCAACACCACGCCCCAGCTGGCGTTGTGGCCACTGACCAGCTGGCGCCACGCCATCAGCTGCGGCACCAACACCGAGACCTCGGTGCCTTGCATGTTTGCGCCGGTGGGGCGGCGTGACTACGACGAAGACACCATACGCGGCAGCGAATCGCTGCTGCATGTGGTGGCGCGCGCTGGCGTGGTGGTGCGCTGGCGCGACAACCAAAGCGGCTGCAAAGGCACCTGCGAACCTGCCGCCGCCGCATGCGGTGGAGCACGTGAAAGACCTGAAGCTGCAGGGCCTGTGCGAAGAGGCGCATTGCCTGGATGAAGGCCTGCTGGACAGCCTGCAAGACCAGCTGGGCAAGGCCAGCGGCACGCAGCTGCTGGTGCTGCACATGCTGGGCAACCACGGGCCCGCGTACTTCAAGCGTTATCCGGCGGCTTTTGAGCACTTCAAGCCGGCCTGCCGCACCGAAGACCTGCGCCGCTGCAGCCGCGAAGAAATCACCAACGCTTATGACAACGCGCTGCTGTACACCGACCATGTGCTGGCGCGCACGCTGACCCTGTTGAAGGCTGCCACCCAGGTCGACACGGCGCTGATTTTTGTTTCTGACCACGGCGAGTCATTGGGCGAAAACAATCTGTATCTGCATGGCCTGCCGTATGCCATAGCACCCGATGTGCAAAAACAGGTGCCGATGTTTTTGTGGCTGTCGGATGGACTTACGGGCGGGCCGAGTGACGGCCAGACAGCAGCGAGCGCCCAGCCAGCGCCGCTGAAACCCGCCTGCATGCAACAGCTGAAACGGGACGCGGCCCAACAAACCGCCAGCCACGACCACCTGTTCCACACCGTGCTGGGCCTGCTGGGTGTCAACACCCGCCTGTACGAACCCGCCTGGGACCTGCTGCAAGGCTGTCGCAAACCGTGACTGCAGCACCAACACCCCCGGCTGCTGGCGCCGGCAGCCGCATCGTGCGCGACCTGGCGCTGTCGGCGGCCGTGCTGGCCGCGCTGGTGTTGTGGGACTTCAGCGGCGCTGACTGGGCACTGACGCGCTGGTTTGGCAGCGCCCAGGGTTTTGCCTGGCGCGACCACTTCATCACTGCCACCCTGGTGCACGATGGCGGGCGCATGGCGGCCTGGGCGCTTTTATTGGGTCTGCTGGTGTGTGCGCTGCGCGCGCCGAAGCGGGCGGGGGGGGCTGCACCTGTGAGCGTGCCTGTGACCGCGCCTATGACCGCGCCTACGACCGTGAGCGTCACTGCGGATGTGCAGGCCGGCGCGGCCGCAGCCACCACCACCCCCAGCCGCAACGAGCGGCTGTACTGGTTCACGGTGACGCTGATGTGCGTGCTGCTGGTGCCCGTCATCAAACGCTACGGCGCCACGTCATGCCCCTGGGAGCTGGCGGAATTTGGCGGCCTGGCGCACAACGTGTCGCACTGGCTGTGGGGCGTTTCTGACGGTGGGCCGGGGCACTGTTTTCCGTCGGGTCACGCGGTGGCTGCTTTTGCTTTTTTGAGCCAGTATTTTTTGTGGCGGCCGCACCACCCGCAGCGCGGGCGGGCCTGGCTGCTGCTGGTGCTCGCCGTGGGCTTCATTTTTGGCCTCGGCCAGCTGGCGCGTGGCGCCCATCACGCCAGTCACAGCGCCTGGACAGCCGCCATTTGCTGGCTGGCCTGCGTGGCGGCCAGCGCCTGGAAAACCACGCGCCTCAGCTGACAGCGCCGGCCTTTGGCCCGCGCTCAGCCCACGTTCACCACTTGCAGCCGCCTTCGCGCAGCGCGTCCACGGCCAGCGGCACCACAGCCAGCAGGCCGGCGCCGGCATAGGCCTTGCGGCAGTCTTCTTTGGCGGTTTTTTCAATCGCGCTGCCCAGTTTGTCGGGCACCTCGGGCGGGCGCGGCAGCGCAGGCAGCAGCCCGGTGGTGCTGTGCCGAGACAGTTCACCGCCGCGCAGACGCGGCAGCTCCAGGTTCAGGCGCTTGGGTGCGCTGGCCGGCGAGGAAGGCAGCGTGGCCACGTCGGTGCCGACGCGGCTGCCCGCATCGGGGGCGCCTTGCCCGGGGTTGGGCAACACCGGACCGGGCTTGGGCGGACTCTGCAATGGCGCGGTCGTGACGGCTGTTGCCGCAGCGGCCGCAGACGGTAACGCAGCTTGGCGCCCGCCCGCCAGCGCAGCGGGCGCCTGGCGCGGCAGCTGTGACAGTGCCGGCTCGGCAACGGCCGGCGGTACGGTGGCGGCCACCGGTGCCGGTGCCGGGAGCGGTGCCGCAGAAGGTGCCGGCGCGGGCACCGGCTGGGGTGCGGCCATCGTCGAGGGCACTGGAACTGCCAGCGGCGGCAACGTGGCTGGCGAGACGGTGGCGGTCACCGCCGGCAGCGGCGGCACGGCTTGCTGCCGCGACGCTGGTGGCGGCACCAGCGGCGGCGGCGCGACGCTTCGGTTGGGCAGCGCGGGCACGGACGCCAATGCCGGGCCCGCAGCGGCACGGTCCACGCTTGCCAGCGCCGCAGCTCCGCCACCCGCCCGCTCAACGGGCAGGCGCGAAGTCAACTGCCTTTCGGCGCTGGCTGCGGGCAGTGCCGCCGACGGCAGCGGCACCGCCGTCAGCACCGGCATCTCGGGCGCTGCCACGGCAGGCGTGGACCGCAAAGCGGCCTGTGGCGCGGCGGATGGCATCGGCAGCGCATTCACCTGCCGGGTGGGCGCAGCAACCACCGTCGTGGGCACCGCCGGCACCGCGGGCAAGGCCCCGGCGGCGGCTGGCGCCACGCGCTGCAACGCGGTTTCGCCAGACACCACGGGCGGCAGGTTGCGCTGCAGGCCCAGAACGGCCGTGCGTCCATCCGCAGCGGGTGCCTGCGGCGCTGGCTGCGGCAGTGGCGGCGACAGCTGCGGCGGGGTGGCGGTGGCGCCGCCCGGCGCAGGCTCCGGCGCTGCGCCAGCGGCCTGGCCGTCGGGATTGCTGCCCGTCTCGGGCGACCAGTCACCCAATTGCGCCGCGCCAGGCTGCGTCAGGTCCTGCGGCTGCGTGCTGCGCACGGCGCCGCCAAAACGCTGCTGCTCGGCTTCCCCAGGCGCACCGGTGGGCGTGGCCGGCAACGGTGGCGGCGTGGCCGGGCCCTGAGTGCCGTCCGGCGCGCCCTGCAAGATGATGTTCAGGCTGCCAAACACGCCCTGGCCTTCCGGCGCCGTGCCCCCGGGCGCAGTGCCCAGCAGCAGCACCAGCCACACATGCAGCAGCAAGGCCAGCAGCAGAAAGCGGGGCAGCGGCGCGGGCAGAGCCCGGGGCCAGATCAGCGGAGATGCGGTCAGAGGCTGCGCGGTCATGCGGCAGGGCGGGTGGCAACAGGGGCGAGTTTCGCAGGCGGCGCGGGCCTTGTCACAGGGGACGGTCAGCCGCACGCCACAGCCGGGTGTGCGTTCCTGCCCGCAGCGGCAGTGTGATGTGCCGACGCCACGGCATCGGCCCGGTGTTGCGGCTCGGTTCTAATCCCGGGTTGGCACGGCCCCAGCCGGCCGCCTGGAACCCCAAGGAACCCGCATGAACCAATTGCAGCAGCTGAAGACCATGACCACCGTGGTTGCCGACACCGGCAACTTTCTGCAACTGGCGCAGTACACGCCGCAGGACGCCACCACCAACCCCAGCCTGATCCTGAAGGCGGTGCAGCAAAGCGAATACGCGCCGCTGCTGGCTGGGGCCGTGCAGGCACACCGCCGGGGACCGCTGGACGCCATCGTCGACCAGGTGCTGGTGCGTTTCGGGCAGGAGATCCTGAAGGTGGTGCCCGGCCGCGTCAGCACCGAGGTGGACGCGCGCCTGTCCTTCGACACCGAAGCCACGCTGGCGCGGGCGCGCCGCATCATTGGCCTGTATGAAGCCGCGGGCACGCCGCGCAGCCGCGTGCTGATCAAGATTGCAGCCACTTGGGAAGGCATTCGGGCCGCGGAGACGCTGGAGCGCGAAGGCATCCACTGCAACCTGACCTTGCTGTTCTCCTTCGCGCAGGCGGTGGTCTGCGGCGACGCCGGCGTGCAGCTGATCAGCCCTTTCGTGGGCCGCATCTACGACTGGTACAAGAAGTCGGCGGGCACGGCCTGGGACCAAGCGGCCCACGCCGGCGCCAACGACCCCGGTGTGAAGAGCGTGCGCGCCATCTACAACCACTACAAGCGCCACAGCATCCAGACCGAGGTGATGGGGGCCAGCTTTCGAAACATCGGCCAGATCACCGCGCTGGCAGGCTGCGACCTGCTGACCATCGCACCCGACCTGCTGGCCCAGTTGCAGGCCGGTACCGCCACCGTGGAACGCGCGCTCGACGCCAAGGAGGCACGCACGATGAACCTGCCGGCCGTGCACCATAACGAAAAGAACTTCCGCTGGGCGCTGAACGAGGACGCGATGGCCACCGAGAAGCTGGCCGAGGGCATACGCGCCTTCGCGGCGGATTCGGCCAAGCTCGACGCCTTGATCGAAAGCCAGCGCGCATGAAGGAACAAGGCTACCCCCGCTGCGACGAAACCCCGGCCTGGGCCGCGCTGCAGGGCCACTACCAGGCCCACGGCCGCGACCTGGACCTGCGCGAAGCCTTTGCGCGCGACGCGCAGCGCTTCGCCGCCTTCAGCTTCCAGGCGCCCGAGGTGTTCGCCGACCTCAGCAAGAACCACATCGACACCGCCACCTTGCACTTCCTGCTGGCGCTGGCCCAGGAATGTGGCCTGGCCGCACGACGCGATGCGATGCTGCGTGGCGACGTGGCCAACGCCACCGAAGGCCGCGCCGTGCTGCACACCGCGCTGCGCGCCCCGCGCGGCCAGGGCCCGTGCAGCAACGAGGTGCATGCGGTGCTCGACGCGATGGGGGCCTACGCCGAAAAGGTGCGGGCCGACAGCAGCATCACCGATGTCGTGAACATCGGCATCGGCGGCAGCGACCTCGGCCCGCGCATGGTGGTGCAGGCGCTGCAGGCGCAGGGCCACCCGCGGCTGCGCATGCATTTCGTCAGCAACGTCGACGGCCACGACATCGCGCCGCTGCTGGCCCGGCTGGACGCCCGCCACACGCTGTTCATCGTCGCCAGCAAGACCTTCACCACGCAAGAGACGATGGCCAACGCGCTGGCGGCCCGCTCGTGGTTCCTGGCCCAGGGCGGCAGCGACACCGCGCGCCACTTCGTCGGCGTCACCACCAACCTGCAGGCTGCCGACGCCTTCGGCATCAGCACCACCTTCGGCTTCTGGGACTGGGTGGGTGGCCGCTATTCGCTGTGGAGCGCCATTGGCCTGCCGATTGCCATCGCGGTGGGCGCACGGGGCTTTACCGACCTGCTGGCCGGCGCGCATGCCATGGACCAGCACTTTGCGCACACGCCGCTGGCACGCAACCTGCCGGTGGTGCTGGGCCTGCTGGACGTGTGGCTGCGCAACTTCCATGGCCGCAGCAGCCGCAGCGTGGCGCCTTACCACGAAGGTCTGCGCCGCCTGCCGGCCTACCTGCAGCAGCTGGAAATGGAAAGCAACGGCAAGTGCGTGGACCGTGCAGGCCACGCACTGCCCTATGCCACCAGCCCGGTGGTCTGGGGCAAAGCCGGCACCAACGGCCAGCATGCCTACTTCCAGATGCTGCACCAGGGCACCGACGTCATACCGGTGGAATTCATCGCCGTGAAGACGCCCGCGCACGGCCTGCTCGACCAGCACCGGATGCTGCTGGCCAACTGCCTGGCACAGAGCCAGGCGCTGATGCAGGGCAAGACGGCTGCCGAAGCGCGCCGCGAAAAGGCACCGACGGCGGCCGCGGCCATCGACCCCGACGTGCTGGCGCGCCACCGCAGTTTTCCCGGCAACCGACCCAGCACCACGCTGCTGCTGGACGCGCTGACGCCACGTTCACTGGGGGCCCTGATCGCGATGTACGAGCACCGCGTGTTCACCAGCGGCGCCATCTGGGGCATCAACAGCTTCGACCAGTGGGGCGTGGAGCTGGGCAAGGCGCTGGCCGGCCAGCTGTTGCCGCGGCTGATGGATGGCGAGCAGGGCGCCGACACCGCAGGCCTGGACGGCTCCACGGCCGGGCTGCTGCGCCGGCTGCGCGCATGAACCAGCGCGCGACCCCCGTGATCCTGCGCAAGCGCATCGTCTTCGACCTCGGCGCCGTGCTCTTTCACTGGCAGCCCGAAGCGATGCTGCAGCGCGAGCTGCCGCACGTGGCCGTCGACGACCACTCGGCCCGCCACTGGGTGGGCCAGATCTTCCAGAGCTACAAGGGCGACTGGGGTGAGTTCGACCGCGGCACCGTGACCGTGCCCGAACTGGTGCAGCGCATCAGCCAGCGCACGGGGCTGGCCGCGGCCGACGTGCACACGGTGGTGGAAGCGGTGCCACGCGAGCTGCAGCCCATGGCCGACACGGTGTCGCTGCTGTACCGGCTGCATGCCGCCGGCCACACGCTGCACTACCTGTCCAACATGCCGGCACCGTATGCCGACATCCTGGAGAAGAACGAATTCTTCGGGTGCTTCGAAAGCGGCATCTTCTCGGCGCGGGTGCACCACAACAAACCCGAGGCACAGATCTTCGTGCTGGCGCAGCAGCTGTACGGCGTGCCGGCGTCGGAGCTCGTGTTCCTGGACGACCACGAACCCAACGTGCAGGCCGCGCAGGCGCTGGGCTGGAACGCCATCCAGTTTCGGCAGGCGCAGCAGGCCGAGACCGATTTGCGAGCAGCGGGTTGGGTTGCCGCGCTGTGAAGCGCGGGCGGACAGGACACGCCCAGTGCTGAAGACCGACGGCGCGCGGTCGCGCCGCATCGGCATCGGCCTGGTGTGCCTGGCAACGTTTTGCTTTGCGCTGCTCGACGCCGCCGCCAAGTGGCTGGTGCGCGAACTGCCGGTGGCCGAGGTGGTGTGGCTGCGCTTCCTGACCCACGTGCTGTGGATGACGCTGCTGCTGGCGCCGCGCTATGGCGGCGAACTGGTGCGCATGCACAGCCCGCGCCTGCACCTGCTGCGTGCCGCCATGCTGGCCAGCATGACGGGCTTGAATTTCTGGTCGCTGCAGTACCTGCAGCTGGCCGAGGTGGGTGCGATCCAGTTCTCGGTGCCGGTGCTGATTGCGCTGCTCTCGTCGTGGCTGCTGCGCGAGCGGCTGGACGCCCGCCGCTGGGCGGCCATCATCGCCGGCTTTCTGGGCGTGATGCTGGTCATGCGCCCGGGCACGCAGGCCTTCCATCCGGCGCTGCTGCTGTCGATGCTGAACACGTTGATCTACGCCGCCTTCAACCTGCTCACGCGCAAGATGGCGGCCAGCGAGTCGCCATTGGCGATGCAGCTGATGTCGGCTGCCGGTGCTGCGCTGGTGCTGGCGCCCTTTGCCTGGCTGCAATGGCAGTGGCCGGCGACACCGCTGACCTGGGGCCTGGTGGCGCTGTGCGGGCTGATGGGCGGCCTCGGCCACCTGTTCGTGGCCATGGCGCACCGCTACGCGTCGGCCGCGGTGCTGGGGCCGTTCCTGTACCAGCAGATCCTGTACATGACGCTGTGGGGCTGGCTGGTGTTCAACCAGGAGCCCGATGCGTTTGTCGTCGCCGGGGCGCTGGTGGTGGTGTGCAGCGGGCTGTACCTGCTGTGGCTGGAGATGCGGCGGCGTTGAGCGGGGGCCGGTGGGCGTCAGTCGCGGTGATCGGGCGGCGGCAAGGCCGGCGGCTCGTCCATCCACGACTCCAGCAGCGTGTACGACACCGCCAGCACCACCGGCCCGACGAAGATGCCCACCAGGCCAAAGGCAAACATGCCGCCGATGACACCGGCAAAGATCAACAACAGCGGCAGGTCGGCACCCATCTTGATGAGCATCGGGCGCAGGAAGTTGTCCATCGTGCCCACCACCACGCCCCAGACGACGAGAAACACGCCCCAGCCCACTTCGTCGCCCGCAAAGGCCCACGCCGCAGCGCCCAGCAGCACCGGAATCGGCCCCACCTGCGCGATGCACAGCATGAACATCACGGCCGTCAGCAGCCCGGCAAAGGGCACGCCTGCCAGCAGCATGCCCAGGCCGCCCAGCAAAGCCTGCACCACCGCCGTGACACCCACACCCAGCGCCACGCCACGGATGGCGCCGCCGGCCAGTTCCACCGCGGCCAGGCCGCGTTCGCCGCTCAGGCGGCGCGCAAACCGGCGCACGATCCCGCTGGCATGTTCACCGGTGCTGTACATCACCGCCGCGATCACCACCGTCAGCAAGAACTGCAACAGCAGCAGGCCGACGCTGCCCACTTCGGCCACGAACCACCGGGTCAGGTCGCCGGCGTAGGGGCTGAGCCTCGGCAGCAGGTCGCGCAGGCCCAGTTCGGCCGCCTGCTGCCAGGCTTTTTCGATCAGGCCACCCACCATCGGCAGCTGCTGCAGCCACAGCGGTGGCGCGTCGGGCAGGCGGTAGGTGGTTGCCAGCCGGGCCCAGTCCATCATGCGCTCGGCATTGCCCACGATGGTGACGATGGCCATGCTCAGCGGCACCACGAACAGCAGCAGCAGCAGCAGCGACATCACCAGCACGGCCAGCGAACGCCGCCGCCACAGCAGGCCTTCGATGCGCAGCATCAGCGGCCAGGTGGCCACCACCACCATCGTGGCCCAGATGGCCGGGCCCAGGAAGGGGCGCAGGATCCACAGCGACGCAGCGAGCAGCGCGCCGATGAAGAGCACGGCAAAGGTGGTGCGTGCCAGATCGAGGGGGGTGACCTTGCTCATCGGGGTCCGGGCGGGGGGAGTTCAGGCCTGGGTCATGCCCGCAGCGGGCCTGGTTCGTAGCAAGCGCAGGGGGTGGCGCTCAGCGCGGCTTTTCTTCGTAGGGCAACACGCTGGTGGCTTCGATGCGGTAGCTCGACGCGCCCATGTAGGAGTCGGTGCGCAGCGTGGTCACGGTGCCGACGATCCACACCGTGTCCATCGAACGCAGCCCCTTGGCCGGTGTCTTGGGCAGCACGTGCACGATCTGGTTGGCCGGCGGCGGCGGGCTGTGGATGCAGGCGCCGAAATAGGGCACCAGCAAGAACTCCTTCAGGCCTTCCTTGCTGTCTTCCAGCGGCACCACGAAACCCGGCAGGCGCACCACCTGGCCGACGATGGCGGGGTTGGTGGGCGCGTTGTCCCAGGCCTCGCGCATCTTCTTCAGCATCTCGTTGGCGCGCGGGTCGCCGTCGTCCAGCGTCTGGAAGTTCAGGCCCTTGAAGTCCTTGAACGGGTCCCAGTTGGCGGGCACCAGCGCCTCCCAGGTGATGGTGCGCGCGGCGCCAGCGGGGGCCTGCGGTGGCGGCTTTGCGGCCAGCGGCGGCTTCATCAGCGGCACGCCCGGCGCGGCCTGGGCGTGGGCAGACACATGCAGCGACAGGGCGGCCAGCACAGACAGGCCGTGCAGGGCAAGACGTGGGCTCAAAGTCATGGGCATGGCGGCAAGAAGTGGAACACGCGGTAGAGCTGTCGATGAAAGGAAGCTCAGGTGCGGGGCGAGAGCCCGTCGGCCAGCGACAGGCGGTAGGCGCGCCACCCCGGCACCAGGCTGGCAAGCATACCCGCCACCACCACCGCGGCCCAGAGCATCCACTGCTCGGCCGTGGGGGCACCTGCGGCAAGCGTGATGCCAAACCGCTGTTGCACCCAGGGCCCGGCCCACAGCACCGCCGCCGCCGCCACCAGCGCGCCCAGCACGGCGCCGGCCAGCGTGACCAGCGCGCCCTCGGCGGCCAGCAGCAGCAGCACGTGGCGTGGCCCGGCACCCACCGCGCGCAGCACCGCCAGTTCACGCCGTCGTTCGTTCAGGCCGGCCAGCACCACGGCCACCAGTGAAGCCAGGCTGACCACCGCCACCAGGCCCGAAATCGCCAGCAGCGCCTTTTCACCCAGGCCCACTGCGGCCCACAGCTCGTCCAGCGCCACGCCGGGCAGCACCGCCAGCAGGGGCTCGCCGGGGTACTGGGCGACGAAACGCTGCACGTTGAACACCGCCACGCGGTTCTTCAGGCCCACCAGCGCTGCGGTGGCGGTCTTGGGCTCGAGGTCGAACTTGCGCGCGTTCTCAGGCGCGATCTTCAAGCCCGCCGACGCCGGCAGCGGTGCGCCGCCGGCCCAGTCGAGGTGGATCGCCTCGATCGCCTGCAGGCTGACATGCACCGTGCGGTCCACCGGCGTGCCGGTGGGTGCCAGCACGCCCACCACCGTGAAGGGCTTGTCGGCATGGTCCTGCGCCAATTCGCCACCGGCCTGGGCCATGCCGTGCGACAGCGTGATGCGCTGGTTCAGGCCATAACCCAGCGCCTGCGCCACTTCCGCGCCCACCACGGCTTCATACAGCCCGTCCAGCGTGCCCGCGAACGCGCGCCCCTGTGCCAGTGCCAGCGGCTGCTTGTCGCCGTAGGCAAAGTGTTCAAAGTAAGCTGGCGTGGTGCCCAGCACGGGCCGCCCGCGGTGTGAGTCGCCCAGCGCCAGCGGCACCGTCCATGCGACTGCGCGGTGCTGCGCAACGGCCCGCACGCTGTCCATGCTGATGTTGTTGGTGGCGCCGCCGACGCGGAACACGGCATACAGCATCAGCTGCACCGGCCCCGTGCGCGCGCCCACGATGAGGTCGGTGCCGCTGACAGCCTGCGAAAAGCTGCTGCGGATGTCGGTGCGCAGCCGCTCCAGCGACAGCAGCAGCGCGGTGGCCAGCGCAATCGACAGCACCACCAGCAGCAGCGTGCCGCGGCGGTTCAGCGCGCTGCGCCAGGCGACGTGCAGCAGGCCTTTCATGCCGCTTCGGGCTGCACCGCCCGGTTTAGATCGGGCAGCGACAGCCGCTCGTCGAACGCGGCGGCCAGCCGCTCGTCGTGGCTGACGAAGACCAGCGTGGCACCATTGGCGGCGCAGGTGTCCAGCAGCAAGCGCATGAATCCGTCACGCCGTGCGGCGTCCAGCGCCGAGGTGGGTTCGTCGGCGATCACCAGCTCCGGCCTGCCGATGAGCGCGCGCGCCGCGGCCACGCGCTGCTGCTGGCCCACCGACAGCGCGTCAGCGCGCCGGCCCCACAGCGATGCGTCTAGACCCACACGCTGCAGCAGGGCCTGCGCCGCAGCAGCAACGCCGCCTTCACAGCGGCTGGCCCGGCGCGCCGAGAAGCGGCACGGCAACAGCACGTTGTGCAGCACCGACAGGTAGGGCAGAAGGTTGAACTGCTGGAACACCACGCCCACGTGGTCGGCGCGCCGGGCGTCGCGCGCCGCGCCGCCCAGCGCGCCCCAGTCCTGACCCAGCAGCGCCACGCGGCCGCTGTCGGCCTGCAGCACACCGGCCATCAAGCCCAGCAGCGTGCTCTTGCCACAACCACTGGGACCGTGCATGAACACGGTGCGGCCGGCAACGATGTGCAGCCGCGCAATGCGCAGGCAGGGTTGCCCGGCCCCGGGCCAGGAATAGATGACGTCTTCGATTTGCAGCACCGCCGGATTCTGCCCGCGGCCGAGACTTGCACCGTTGTCCCCCACCCCCGCCAACCCGTTCACCCACCCCGTTGTGGGCAGCAAGCCATGCCGACCCTGCACTCCAGGTGCAGGGGGCACACGAACCGACCCCCTCCAACGGAAGGGGATCCGCCGGGTTCCCGCGGTCGGACCCCCAGGCGCGACCTGCCCCCCCTGTACGAACCTCCACGGGCTGCGCCTGCCTGACGCAAAGACTATGCGTGCAACGGCCTTTGGGATAGCGTAGAGACAGTGCGCACTGGCCACGTCGGCGCGGACTGCCATTGCAAGCTGCGAGGGGAGACTTGGAACATGTTGGGGTTGCTCCCATGGACGTTGAGCGCACGCCTGGAAGGTCCGGCACTCGAGTTCACCCTCGGTGACGGCCGGCGTCTGGCCTGGCGTGCCCGCCGCCCGGCCAGCCTGCTTCAACCGGCGCTGCGCCCCATGCCAGCGGCTGACCTTCTGGGGCCAGAGTTGGCGGCACGCCTGGCCCAGAGTGAACCGCGGGCGCTGAACATCCAGTACGAAGCACCGCTGGATGCCGTCGACTGGGAGCACCTCGGGATTGGTGCGAACTGTCTGGCGCAACACTTCGCAGTGGGCCGGCAGCCGATCACGGGCGTCGAGTCTGAGCCGGCACCTGAAGAACCTCTGGCCGATGCGCTGGCAGTGGCCGTGTTGCACCACGGCTGCGCACCTGTCGAGCCTGCATGGCCACACGTGGCTCTTGGCGCCATCGACCAGCGCGCGGCACGCGAAACCGTGCTGCGGGCGCAGGTGCTGCTGCTGGCCGATGTGACGCTGGCTCAGGTGGTCGATCTCGGCTGGTTGCCCAGGCGCCAGGTGCTGCTGATCCTGCACAGTCCGCAGGCCCCGCTGCAGCTTGCTGGCGCTCTGGACAGCGGCGCCTCGATACTCCTGTGCTGCGCCCAGGGTGATGAACAAGGACCGGCGGTGCACGCGCTGTTGAAACAGCTCAGCGATGGCGCCAGCGTGGGCGAATCCGCGCGGTGGTTGCACCGGAGTGAGCCGGGCCTGGCAAGAGACCTGCGGCTCTATGGCGACCCGGCCCTGCACTTCGTGCGCAGGCAAACGCCCACTTCGCGGCGGCAGATCACCAGCTTGTCCTTCGACATCGTCGGCTCGACGACGATGCTGACGAACCTGGGCGACGAAGCCTACGCCGAGATGCTTACCAGCCTGCACAGGCGCTGCACGGAAGTCGTGCGCCGGCACGGTGGGAGACCGGACGATCCGCAGGGCGATGACGGCGTGATGTGCTACTTCGGCCATCCGGTGGCGCTGGAAGACGCAGCAGTGCGCGCCGTTGATGCGGGTTTGATGATCACGCGAACGGTGGCCGATCTGGGTGTATCGGTGCGCGTGGGCATCGCCACCGGACTGGTGGCCATCAAGACCGACCAGCCCGTGGGCCTGTCCATCCATCTGGCGGCTCGACTGCAACAGGCTGCACAGCCCGGCACGGTCTTGACATCGGCATCCACATACCGCCTGGTGTCGCATGCCTTCGAGCTGAAGGCGCTGGAGCCGCGGCCCAGGATGAAGGGCA
Organism: Rubrivivax sp.; assembly: GCA_031429255.1. GTDB lineage: Bacteria > Pseudomonadota > Gammaproteobacteria > Burkholderiales > Burkholderiaceae_C > Rubrivivax. Next base: position 9,695 of record JANOZF010000147.1, on the reverse strand, counting down.
TCGACGAACTCGAAGACATCTATCTCGTGCTCGCGCCATCGCAAGACGCCTCCAGCAACCGGCTGGAGCGCCAGCTGCGGCTGACCCCGATGGTGGGCCGCCAGCCAGAGCAGGAAAGGCTGCAGGCCATCTGGCGCAAGGCCCGCAGCGGTGGGTGCGAGTTGGCGGTGGTGCGCGCCGAGGCCGGCATGGGCAAGTCACGCCTGGTTCGGGAGTTTCGCCATCAGCTCATGGCAGACGGCGCGAAGGTGCTCGAGTGCCGCTGCCGTGCCGACGCGAGCGCCAGCCCCTACCTGACGCTGGCGGAGGCGCTGCGCCGCTGGCTCGACATCAGTCAGCAGACCCAGGGCACCGACGCACTGCAGCGGCTCAGCGCCGCGCTGCCCGCCGAGGCTCGTGGTGGCGAGTCATTCACGCTGCTGGCGGCATTTCTGGGGCTGGTGCCGCAGCCCGCCCAGGCGCCAGCGGGAGGCCTGCGCCAACGCCTTCTGGGCCTGCTGCTGGACTGGTTTGTGGTGTTCGCGAGAAATCGGCCGTGCTGCCTGATCGTGGAGGACTGGCACTGGGTCGATCCCTCGTTGCGCGAGTTCGTGGAACAACTCAGCCAACGCAAGGGCGGCCCGGGCTTGCTGGTGGTGGTCACCATCAGAGGCGACACCGCACGGGCGCCGCAGACCTTTGCAAACCCGGAGCGGATCGAGCTTTCCGGGCTCGCGCCCCAGGACGCGCGCGAACTGGTCGCGCAGGTGTGCGCGGGTGTGACTTTGCCCCCCGGGCTGCTGCGGATGCTGGCGGCCCGCGGTGACGGCGTGCCGCTGTTCCTGGAAGAGGCCGCACGCATGGCACTGGAGGCTGGCGCCGACCGGTTGGCCGCAGCGGTCGGCGCGGGGGAGTCCGTGCCGGCGTCGCTGCAGGACCTGCTGATGGCACGGTTGGACGGGCTGGGCCCGGCCAAGGCCGTGGCACAAGTGGCGGCGGTGATTGGCCGGGAGTTCTCGATGGCGCTGCTGGCCGCGCTGCTCGAGGCCGGCCCGTTCGCTCACGATGGCGCCACGCTGGCCGAACGGCTGCAGGTGCTTGTGGGCTCGGGCCTGGTGCGCTCTGAAGGTGCCGGTCAGTTCGCATTCAAGCATGCGCTGGTCCGCGACGCCGCTTACGCATCGTTGTGGACGCGCGATCGGCGCGCACTGCACGCCCGGGTGGTGGAGCTGTTGACGCAGCGCTGGCCCGAACTGGCTGCCGCGCGGCCAGAGCTGCTGGCGCAGCACCAGACCGAGGCCGGACTGCATCGCGAGGCCCTGGCCCAGTGGGAGCTGGCAGCCGGCAGTGCCGCAGCCCGCTCGGCGGAACTGGAGGCCATCAGCCACTTGCGACGCGCTCTGGCCTTGCTGCCGCAGCTCGATGCGGGAACGGAGCGCGACCGCATCGCCTTGCGGCTGCAACTGTTGCTGGCAGCACGCCTGATCGCCACGGAAGGCTATGGCGCCGCTGCGGTCTTGCAGGCTTATCAGGCAGCCGAAGGCCTGGCCAACCAGCTCGGCGACGAGTCGGTGCGCTTCAAGGTCGAAATGGGACTGGAGGCCTACCGCTTCATGCGCGCCGACTTCGGCCCCGCCCTGGAACACGGCCGTCGCGCGGCCGCGCTTGCCCAGCGCTCGGGCGACACCAAGCAGCATTTGCACGCCCACTGGGGCCTGGCCTGCACCTTGTTTCACCAAGGCGAGCTGCGCGCCACGATGCGCGAGATGGACGCTGCGCTGGCGGTCTACACACCGGCCTTGCACACCCTGTTCGGCATCCAGGACCCGGGCGTGATGTGCCTGGCCTATTCGTCCTGGGGCTTGTGGGAACTGGGCCGGCCGGACTCGGCGCTGGCGCGCATCGACCAGGCGGTCGCGATGGCTCATCAGTTCCAGCACAAGTTCAGCCAGGCCGTCGCGCTGGCGTACGGGGTCAGCGTCTTCCTGTTGCGTGGTGAGCCCGATGCGGCCATGGCGCGTGCCGACATCTGCATCCGCGTGTGCGAGGAGGCCGGCTTCCCGGTCTGGCTGGCCATCACGCGCTGCATGCGCGGCCGCGTGCTGTGCGAGCGCGGGCTGTTCGCCGAAGGCTTGGGCGAGATGCGCGCCGGCTATGCGCAGTGGCTGTCCACAGGTGCCATGGTTTCGCAGCCCCTGTACCTGGCGCTGCAGGCCGAAGGTTTGATCTTGGCGGGCGACCTCCGGGCCGCCCAGGACTGCGTTGACCAGGGCCTGGCCATCACCAGCCGCTACGGTGAACGGCAGCTGGAAGCCGAACTGAGGCGGCTCGGTGGCGAGCTGGCTCTGCAACGAGCCGACCCGGAACAGGCCGAGACTCACTTCAAGATGGCCTATGCGCTGGCCATGAGGCAGCACCGGCTGGGCTTTGCATTGCGTGCGGCCACGTCGCTGACGCGCCTGTGGGCAGCCCAGGGTCTGCACGCCAAGGCCCGCCGCCTGCTCGTGCCCTTGGTGGCACGCTGGACCGAAGGGCTCGAGACCCACGACCTGCGAACCGCGCGGTCGCTCATGTCCTCCTGGAATTGACCCCTGACGCACCGCCGAGACATCAGCATGAGCAAACGAGACATCGAAGCGCCCGATCTTCAGCGCTACGCCGCTGCAGACCAGAACCAGAAGAACCAGCTGCTGCTGGATTGGTTGAGCGACGACGGGCATCGAGCCACGCTGTACGGGCTCATCAACGACGACGGCTGCACCTTCGAGTTTTACAGCCGCGACGCCATGGCAACGGAGTGCGACTGCACCGGACTCGACGAACCCCAGGCGCCGCCGCGGGTGGACCACAGGCCGGTGAGCCTGATCACCAACCGCGACACGATTTCCAGGATCCTTCGCGACGACGGCAGCAGTTATTCCAACCGCATCTACGCTGAACTGGGCGGCGGCAGCTTCATGCTGGCGCTGGACCCCAGCCGGGCCCTGGCCCACACCGCGCAGAAAGAGGCCTTCCGGCGCTGCTTTCCGCACGATGCCCATCAGCTCATCGACCTGAGCCGCAGGGCTTGCCAGGCGGCGTCCATCACGTCGCTGCGGGCTTCGGATTTCGACCTGGCGCAGTTTGCCGAGCAGTCTGCGCTGCGCTATTGCCAGAAGCTGCTGGGCTTTGCGATGGCCGATTTCAGCCTGCTGGAGACCACGTTGCGGGCGGGCTATGCCGCGCTGGTGTACCAGGTGATGGGGCGCCACTTCGTCACCGACCCCACGGTCATCCCGGCTGGCAAGCAGGCGATGGCGCGGCTGCTCACACGCACGGCCGCGCTCATCGATGCCTATGCGGTGAACGACACCGACCTCATCGAGGCCTGCGAAGACACCGACCTGCCCCCGGGCTTCGAACCCGTGCTGAAGGAACTGGGCCTCCACGGCGGCGATCTGAACGGCGAGCAGCGTGCCGTCATCGCGCTGGGTGCCGCCATCGGCACCGTCGGCAACGTGCAGGCCGCGGCCTGCATCGCCGTCAAGGCACTGTTTGCCGACAAGGCGCGGGTCGAGAAGAACCTTCGCAACACCAGCCACGAACGCGGTCCCGACCAGGACAGCCTGTGGGCCCGGGCGCGCAGCCTGGCCAGGAGCGAGTTCATCGGCAGCCCGACGCAGCAGCACACGCAGTGGAAGGCAATGATCCAGGATTCACTGCGTCAGAACCCGCCCATTCCCTTTCTGCCCCGGCTGGCCGTTGACGATCAAGGCAGGGCCTTGGGTGAGGTGCTGCTGGCCTTGGGCGGCGGCACGCAGCAGGCCCGGTGCGATGACGACCCGCTGATCTGGGGTTTGCCCAAAGACGGCAAACACTGGTGCGCCGGCCAGGCCCTGGCTTGGCCCCTGATCGCCGAAATCGTGCGCCAGGTGATGGCGCTGCCGGGACTTGCCGAAGCGCTGGACGCACAGGACGCAACGCCCATCGGCTTGAAGAAGCGCTGGGGCTTTGCCTGCGAGAGCTATCCGCTGACGCACCGTCGGGACCGTCGCGTGGCCCAGGCCAGCCTGAACGTGGCGATGCGGCTGAAGTCGCCCGTAAAGGACAACGCCGACCGTGTGCGCGAAGTGATTCGTTCAGGCGCACCACGCATCGAGCAGGCCTTGCGCGAGGCCCGGCACGTGCACTTCGCCTGGTTTGAACTGATCGAAAGCGACACCGTGCTGGTGCTGCACACCGTCTACGACGGGCCGTTCGAAGCCTACATACAAGACTTTGCATTGAAGGTGGGCGTGCTGTTCGACCAGCTCTTCGAATGCATCGAGGACCCGCCACCCCGGCCCGTGAAGAAGTTTCCCAACGAGTTCGTGGCCCACATCCAGCGCTACAACCGAAGGCCGGCCATGGGCTACTTCTTCAGCGCCTACCCACACAGCGATGTGGCCAGCATCATCCGCGACGAACGGGCCCGGCCATGAGTGAAAACCTGGATGACGCTCAGCGCATCGTGCTGCAGGGCGATGGGTGGTCGGTGTCTCGGCACGTGGTGCTTTCATTCGCGAAGGGCGCCGCAGCGCTGCATTTCCTGCATCGGCTGAAGTCGACCCTGGGACCGACGCCGGCCAGCGCCGGTGGGCCCGCGCTGCAGGTCAGCCTGGGCTTCAGCCGGCGCGGTCTGGAGCAGGTGCTGGTGCCGCCTCAGGTGTTGTCACTGTTTGCGCTGAAGGCACCTGCCTTTTTCGCCGGCGCTGCCAGACGCGCCAGCAGCCACCTCGGAGCCACGGCAGACAACGCCCCCGACTGCTGGGACCCGCCCTTCGGCCATGAGGTGATGGACGCGGTGCTCAGCCTGCATGCCAGGTCGCAGCCAGCGCTGGACCAGGCACTGCGTGACCTGGAAGGGCTGGCAAGGCACTGCAAGGTGCAGACCCGGCCACTGGCACCGGCGGCCAGGCTGAAGACACCGAGCGGTGAAAAGTTCGTCGACAGGGCCCAGTGGGTGCATTTCGGCTACCGCGACGGCCTGTCAAAGGTGGGCATCGAAGGCTGGCCGAAGGGCGCCAAGCTCGGTACCTTCAAGACGTCCGCCCCATACGCTGCGGGTGAATTCCTGCTCGGCAGTCCACAGCAGTCGGGCGCGAATCCCTGGATCGCCGGCCCGGGCAAGAACGTGTGGCCACCGGAGATTCGATCGTTCTTCGCCAACGGCAGCTTTGGCGTGCTGCAACAGGTGGAACAGTTCGTGGACCGGTTTGAGGAGTTTGTGGCCTACAAGGCCGAGGTCCTGGGCCTGAGCATGCGCGACCTCAAAGGCCTGCTGTGCGGCCGCTACCCCAACGGAATGCCTCTGGTGGCAGAGCAAGGCGCCAGCCCGCAGGACGACTTCAACTATGAACACGATCGTCACGGCTACGTGTGCCCCTTCGGCGCTCATGCACGGCGCATGAATCCCCGGGGCGATGCGCTGGCGCACAGCGGGCGCGTACGCCCGCTGCTGCGCAGAGGCATGCCCTATGGACCCGAGTGGGACGCCGAGCAGCCCGACAACCACGAGCGCGGGCTGTTTGGCCACTTCTTCTGCGCCAGCATCGAAGACCAGTACGAACACCTCATCGGCCAGTGGGCCGAACGCGTGCCCCTGGGCAGCCAAGATGCGGGACAGGCACGCGACCCGTTCATCGGCACGCATGAGCCCGGGGACGGCGACTTCGTCATCAAGCGCCCGCAGGGTGAAGCGGCCTTGCGCCTGAAGGGCCTGCGCGCCTTCACGCGCACGCGCGGCACGGCCTACCTCTTCTATCCCAGCCTGCAGACATTGAAGGGCATCGCCGAAAACCGGCTGTGGCTCCCGGCCAGCGAGGACGAGGAGTGAGAGACGCACCACCGGGTGATGACGCAGGTCCGGTGCCGCCGCCGGTCACGGAAAAGCCGCCTTACGACCGCTTCTGCGACCTCGTGATGACTGGAGGCGTGGCCAGTGGTGTGGTCTACCCGTGGGCCGTGGTGGAGATCGCGCGCGCCTTTCGTTTCCGCAACATCGGCGGCACCTCCGTGGGTGCGATGGCGGCTGCGCTGACCGCGGCCGCGGAGTATGGCCGGCGTGTCGGCTTCGAGCACTCTTTCGAGGTGTTGCGACGCGCGCCCGGCGCGCTGGGCGAGGAGCTGCCCGATGGACGCACGCGCATGCTGTCGCTGTTCCAGACCGAAGCGAAGGGCAGGCGTCTGATCACGCTGTGGGGCCAGATCGGCAAGGGTCAGCAAGCCCCTCCCAAAGGCACCGGTTCAAGCCAGGGGACTGTTGGCACCAGGCCGGAGCCGCAGCCCTTGCGCGTGTCCCTTGGAGCAGCGCTGCGAAAGTTGATGAGGGCCTACCGGCTGCCCATGATCGCGGGCGCGACCGGGCTGTACGCCGCGGCGATGCTGGCCCTGGTGCTGGTGCTGGTGGCATACGACTCCGGCTTGCGCGGTGCGTCGGCGACGGAGGCGCTTGCAGCGCTGGCGCACCGGCTGCAACGGCTGAACGCGCTGGGATGGGTATCGATGGCCATCAACCTGGTCCTCTTGATCGTCGGCGCGGTGGCGGGCTTGTTGTGGTCGCTGTGGCGCGACATACGGCTGGGAGTGATTGACAACAACCTGGGTTTGTGCAAAGGCGGCACCTTTGAAGGCCCGGACAGCCTGGGCCCGCGACCGGGGCTGGTGCAGTGGTTGCATGAGGGCATACAGGCCAGTGCCGGCCTGAAGCAGTCCGACCGGCCCCTGACGTTTCGCGACCTCTGGTGCGCACCGCCGACGCCCGGCGAACCCCACGTGCACTGCACCGAATCCGATCCGGCCAGCCAGCGGTCGATCAACCTGCAGGCGATCACCACCAACGTCACGCACGGCCGGCCCTACCGACTGCCGCTGGATGACGAGGCCAGCCGACTCTTCTACAAGCCCCTGGAGCTGAAGGACTACTTTCCCAAGTCCGTGCTCGATGCACTGATGGCCGCGTCGCGGCCATACGCTCCGCGCAGCCGTTCCGACCCGCCATCGATTCCTGACGCCGAACAGTTCCTGGAGTTGCCTGCTGCCGATCTGCCGTTGGTCGTGGCCGCGCGACTGAGCTTGAGCTTTCCGCTGCTCTTCTCGGCGGTGCCGTTGTGGGCCATCGATTTCGAACGGCCCAAGGGCAGCCGGGAGTTGCGACGCTGCCTGTTCACCGACGGGGGAGCGTCGTCCAACTTCCCAGTCCACCTGTTCGACGCGGCGCTGCCGCGCTGGCCCACCTTCGGCCTCTGGCTGGACCGCCGGGACCCAAGAGCGCCGCGGCGAACAGACACGAAGGAGGCGAGGGACGAATACGTCTGGTTGCCCGAGTTCCATGAACAGGGTTGGGGAGACAACTGGAATCGCTTCGAACCTGAAGCCGGCGACCCGCCCGGCGATACGGCAAGGTCCCGCTGCGTGCCTCAGATCGGACCGTTCAAGCTGCTTCGCGGCTTCTTGCTGGCGCTATTGACCAGCGCAGTCGACTGGCGCGACCGCACCAGCTTTCGCCTGCCGCACGTGCGCAACCGTGTGGCCAGGCTGTGGCTCGATCGCGGCGAAGGTGGCCTGCACATCGGCATGTCACGGCAGCAGATCCTGACCATGGCCAGCCGTTATGGCGCCAACGCTGGCATGCAGTTCGTGAAGCGCTTTGCAGGCGAGCCGGGATCTCCGTCAGAGGCCTGGGAAGAACAACGCTGGGTGCGCTTGCAATTGCTGATCATCGGCCTGCGCGAAAGGCTGTCGGGTCTGGCGGCCTGTGCCCAGTGGTCGGCCCACACCACACCCCTGGATTCGGAGACCGTGAGCGCGGCGGTGAAGTCGCCGATCCGTGACCGCCGGGGCCACGGGGCCCTGAGCGCCAAGCAGGCGCAGTCAGTGGCCATGATGCTCGAGGAACTGGAGCAGCTTGAAATCAAACTGCTGGAAACCGACCAAGGGGCCTACGTGCCGTTTCCGAAGCCCGAATTGCGCTTGCGTGCGCCGCTTTGAGACAGGCTGCGACGGGCCCAGCGTCTCGTCCCTCGAAACGAAGCGGCAATGCTGCGCCCCTTGCAACACCCCTTGCAGCACCCGCCGCGCCGGGCCATCCTGCAAGACCTACCAGCGCTGCAAGCCCAAGGCCTGCAGGGTCTTGCGCAGCACCGCGGCACCCGCAACAAGCACCCGTGCGTCTATGCGCACACCAGCCGAGTCATTGAGCGCCGTGGCGCACACCAGAGTCCCCCGCACGGGGTCCGTCACGTCCTCGGCGAAGGCTTCGCTTCTAAACCACAGCGGCACGGTATCGGCAAAGCCCGGGTTGGGGGCGTTCGGCACCGGTGCAGCAACGTCGCCCCGGCGCGCCTGTAGGCGGTTCAGCGCCACGGCATGGGTCACACCATCGACTTCGGAAAAGGCAGTGGACATCGATTCGCTCCCTGGATGGCCAGCCCTTCGCCAGCGACGAGCGCCAGTGTGTCGGGCCAACATGGCAAGATGATGAAAACCGGCCGGCCGCAACTGCCGGCCCCACCAACCGGCCACACCAACCGGCCACACCAACCGGCCCCACGCCACATGCCCACCAACCTTGACGGCCAGCTCGTCGTCGCCATCTCGTCCCGCGCGCTGTTCGACTTCGAACAGGAAAACAGCGTCTTCGAAGGCAGCGACGACCGCGCCTATATGGCGCTGCAGCTGCAGCGCCTGGAACTGCCCGCGCAGCCCGGGGTGGCGTTTTCCCTGGTCAACAAGCTCCTGGCCTTCAACGTCGGCAGCGGCGCGCCGCGGGTGGAAGTGGTGATCCTGTCGCGCAACGATCCGGTGTCGGGCATGCGCGTGTTCCGTTCGGCGCAGCACTTTGGTCTGCCGATCCAGCGCGGCGTGTTCACGCGCGGGCAGCCGCCGTGGCGCTATCTGCGGCCGCTGGCGGCCAACCTGTTTCTCAGCACCAACGAGACCGACGTGCGCTCGGCGCTGGCTGAAGGCGTGCCCGCGGCGCGCGTGTTTCCGCAGAGCGCACGCGCTTCAGCGGCCCACCCCGACGAAGTGCGCATCGCCTTCGACGGCGACGCGGTGCTGTTCTCCGACGAGGCCGAACGGGTCTACCAGGCACAAGGCCTGCAGGCCTTTCAGAGCCACGAACAAGAGCGTGCCGCAACACCGTTGGCGCCGGGGCCCTTCAAGCCGCTGCTGCAAGCGCTGCACCGGCTGCAGCGCGACCCGACAAACAGCATGCGGCTGCGCACCGCACTGGTCACGGCGCGCAGTGCGCCGGCGCACGAACGCGCCATCCGCACGCTGATGCAGTGGCAGGTGGAAGTGGACGAAGCCATGTTTCTGGGTGGCCTGCCCAAGGGCACGTTCTTGCGTGAATTCGAGCCTGATTTCTTCTTCGACGACCAGACCGGCCATATCCACAACGCGTCAGAACACGTGCCGTCAGGGCATGTGGCGTCGGGCGTTTCCAACCCCTGGGACGGTCGGTCGTCGTAACTGACTAGCCGGCCTCCACCATGCCCGCCAGCCGCTGGCGGATGATGTTGTCGGCCTCGACCATGATGCGGTCGATCAGTTCCTTCACCGTCGGCACGTCGTGGATCAGGCCCGCCACCATGCCGCACGACCAGGCGCCGGCTTCCATGTCGCCCTGCTGCATGATGCGGGGGTAGACACCGGCCACCTCTTCGATGATGTCCTCGAACTTCAGGTTGGCGCCC
>JANOZF010000146.1:0-43949 GCA_031429255.1 Rubrivivax sp. | reverse complement strand
CCGAGCGACAGCGGGGTCACGTCGAGCAGCAGCACGTCCTTGCGGTCACCCGACAGCACCTGGCCCTGGATCGCGGCGCCGACGGCCACGGCCTCGTCGGGGTTCACGTCCTTGCGCGGCTCCTTGCCGAAGAACTCCTTCACCTTCTCCTGCACCTTGGGCATGCGGGTCATGCCGCCGACCAGGATCACGTCGTTGATGTCGTTGACCGACACGCCCGCGTCCTTGATGGCGATGCGGCACGGCGCGATGGTGCGCTCGATCAGGTCTTCGACCAGCGCTTCCAGCTTGGCGCGGCTGAGCTTGATGTTCAGGTGCTTCGGGCCCGAGGAATCGGCCGTCACGTAGGGCAGGTTGATGTCGGTCTGCGTGCTGCTCGACAGCTCGATCTTGGCCTTCTCGGCAGCCTCTTTCAGGCGCTGCAGCGCGAGCACGTCCTTGGTCAGGTCGACGCCCTGTTCCTTTTTGAACTCGGTGACGATGTGATCGATGATGCGCTGGTCGAAGTCCTCGCCACCGAGGAACGTATCGCCGTTGGTCGACAACACCTCGAACTGCTTTTCGCCATCGACATCGGCAATCTCGATGATGCTGATGTCGAAAGTGCCGCCGCCCAGGTCGTACACCGCAATCTTGCGGTCGCCCTTGCCGTGTTTGTCCAGGCCGAACGCGAGTGCTGCAGCGGTGGGCTCATTGATGATGCGCTTGACGTCCAGGCCCGCGATGCGGCCGGCGTCTTTGGTGGCCTGGCGCTGGCTGTCGTTGAAGTAGGCCGGCACGGTGATGACGGCTTCGGTCACTTCTTCGCCCAGGTAGTCCTCGGCGGTCTTCTTCATCTTGCGCAGCACTTCGGCGCTGACCTGCGGAGGCGCCATCTTCTTGCCGCGCACTTCCACCCATGCGTCGCCGTTGTCGGCTTGCGCGATGGTGAACGGCATCAGGCCGATGTCCTTCTGCACTTCCTTTTCAGTGAACTTGCGGCCGATCAGGCGCTTCACCGCATACAGCGTGTTGCGCGGGTTGGTCACGCTCTGGCGCTTGGCGCTGGCGCCGACGAGGATCTCGCCGTCGTCCTGGTAGGCAATGATGGACGGCGTGGTGCGCGCACCCTCGCTGTTTTCAATCACCTTGGTGGTGTTGCCTTCCATGATGGCCACGCACGAGTTGGTGGTGCCCAGGTCGATGCCAATGATCTTGCCCATGTCTTTTTTCTCCTGTGGAGTGAGATTTGTCTGTGGTGTCAGGTGTGGATAACCGTGGCCGTTTCAAGCCCGCCGCCCGCAGCTTTTGCCGCAGCCGGCGCAGTTTTTCCGGCATTGCCGTGGATCAGGACGCGCCGGTCACGGTGACCAGCGCCGGACGCAGCACGCGGTCGGCGATGAGGTAGCCCTTTTGCAGCACGGCAACCACCGTGTTCGGCTCCTGCTGAGCGGGCACCACGCTGATGGCCTGGTGCTGATGGGGGTCGAACCGGGTGCCGGCAGGCGGGTTGATGGCCAGCACCTTGTTGCGCTCCAGCGCCTGCGTCAACTGGCGCAGCGTGGCATGCACGCCCTCCAGCAGTTGTTCAGGAGTGGCCTTTTCGATCGCGATGGCCGCTTCAAGGCTGTCGCGCACGGGCAGCAGGCTGTCGGCAAAACCCTCGATGGCGAATTTGCGTGCCTTGGAGATGTCTTCTTCGGAGCGGCGCCGCGTGTTTTCGGCTTCGGCCTTGGCACGCAGGAAGCTGTCGTTGGCCTCGCCCAGCTTGGCTTGCAGGGCGGCCAGTTGCTCTTCCAGGGCGGGCGCCGCTGTCGTGGCATCGGATTGGGCTTGATCCGCTTCGGTTTCAGGCGCGGGTGAGGGTGCGAAAGGGTTTTCTTGGGTCATGGGGGTTTGGCAATCGGCCAGAACGTGTCGTGGCAGGCACTTGAGGGCCATGGCCAGCATTTCAAGAGGGTCTTTGGGTGTTTTGTTCTGGCTGACGGTTTTCTGCGTCGCCGCGCCTGAACGCCGCTGCGCAGGGGCTCAATCCGGATCGGGCGCGCTGGCGCTCCAGCGCTGCCAGTCGGCCAGCTGGCGGCGGTTGCGTTTGGTGGGGCGGCCCTGTTCCATGGCTTGCGCAGGTTCGGTGCCCATGCGACGTTGCTCGGCGAGGCCGGCGCGTGTGGCCAGGCTGTCTGGCGTCTCTTCGTAGAGCAGCTGCGCCTGGGGCGCCGGCCCGCGCACGCCGCTGAGCTGCAGCACCTTCACGGTGCGCGGCACCACGCCCTGGCGAAAGGCCACGAGGTCGCCGACGTGCGGTTCGCGTGAAGCCTTCACGGACTGGCCGTTGACGCTGACGCGGCCCTTGGCGATCTCTTCGCCGGCCAGTGCGCGCGTCTTGTAGAAGCGCGCCGCCCACAGCCACTTGTCCAGGCGCACGCGGTCGTTGGTCTTGTCGGGTTCTTTCATGCGGGCTCGTCGGTGGTGTGCAGGGGCAGGCGGATCTCGGCATCCAGGCCTTGCACCCGCTGCGGCATGCCGCGGTTGTGCAGGCTGATGTGGCCGTGCAGAGCCTGCACGATTTGATGGCAGATCGCCAGCCCCAGGCCCGAGCCGGCTGCGCTGCCGCTGGCCGCAAAAGGCTGGAACAGGCGCTGCCGCTGTTCGTCCGACAGGCCGGGCCCGGCATCTGAGATCAGCAGCCGGGCCTGACGACTGGGCCTTTCAGCCGTCAGCGACACATGCAGACGGCTGCCTGGCGGCCCGTGCTTGATGGCGTTGTGCAGCAGGTTGCGCGTCAACTCTCGAAGCGCCCACTCGTGGGCGAGGATGGGCACGCTGGTTTCGCCCGCCGCATCGCCCGCCGCATCGCCGGCTATGTCCAGGCTGAAGTCGAATTGCTTCTCGGCGATCAGCGGCGACACGTCCAGCGCCACGGCCCGCACGGTCTGCGCCCAGTCGACCACCGGCGTGTGGGCGCTGGCCGCGCCGCCGGGTCGTATCTGCTCCACCTTGGCCAAGGCCAGCAGCTGGTTGGCCAGCTCGGTCGCTCGCTCCAGCGTGGTGCTGATTTCGGTCAGCGCCAGCTCGGGGCCGACATCGCCGCGGCGCGCCGACTGCACCTGCGCCTTCAGCACTGCCAGCGGCGTGCGCAGCTGGTGCGAGGCGTCGCGCACGAAACGGCGCTGGTCTTCCAGCAGCTGCGCCAGCCGGGCCATCAACGTGTTGGTGGCGTCCACCACGGGCTGCAGTTCGCGTGGTGCGTCGAGGTTGCTCAGGGGCGACAGATCGGTTTCGGCGCGACCCTGCAGCGCTTGGCTCAGGCTGCGCAGCGGCGCGGTGGCACGCTGCACCACCCACACTACCACCGCGGCAATCACCAGCAGCAGCAGGGCCTGCTGCCACAGCGTCTGCAGCAACAGCCGCCTCGCCAGCGTGTGTCGCAGTTCCAGCGTCTCGGCGACCTGGATGGTGGCCATGCCCTGGCCGGCTGCGCCCGACACGGGCTGTAGCAGCACGGCCATGCGCACCGGCTCGGTTTTGTACTGCTCGTCGTAGAACTGCACCAGCGCTGCGTAGACGCCTGTGGTGCTTGCATCCCCCGGCCGGGGTGGGGGAAGGTCGTCGAAGCCCGATGCCATCTCACCGGCAAAACCCGTGACCTTGTAGTACATGTGGCTGCGGTTGTCGGCCTCGAAGGCCTCGAGCGCGGCATAGGTCAGCGTGGCCTTCAGGCGGGGTTGGCCGGCACTGCCGTCCACCTCGAGCAACTCGCCAATCGACTTGGCGGATGCCAGCAAGGTGCGGTCGTAGGCTGTGTTCGCGGCCGCCAGTGCCTGGTGGTACAGCGTGTAGGCATTCACCAGCAGCAGTGCCAGCACCGGCACGCCGATGCCCAGCAGCAACTGCCGGCGCAGCGACAGCCGCGCCCACGCGGCCGCCAGCCTCAAGCCGCCGCTTTCAACAGGTAACCCAGCCCGCGCAGCGTGACCAACTGCGTGGCGGTGGCGGCCAGCTTCTTGCGCAGACGGTAGGCCACCACCTCGATGGCGTCTGCCTGCACGGCGCCTTCGCCGGCAAACACCACCTCGCTCAGGCGTTCCTTGGCCACTGCATGCCCAGGGCGGGCCAACAAGGCGCGCAGCAGTGCCGCTTCGCGGGTGCTCAGTTCCAGCGCCTGGCCTTGAAAGTAGATCGCGCCGCTGCTGTCATCGCACTGCAGGCCGCAAAAAGGTGGCGTGGCCTGTTGCGCGGCTGCCGCCGGGCCGTGCCGACGCACCAGCGCGCGCACGCGGGCTTCCAGTTCATCCAGATCGAAGGGTTTGGCCAGGTAGTCATCTGCACCGGTGTTCAGCCCCAGCACGCGGTCGCCCACGGTGCCGCGGGCGGTGATGATGAGCACCGGTGTCTGCAAGCCCAGCGCCCGTGCCTGGGCCAGCACGGTGAGGCCGTCCACACCGGGCAGGCTCAGGTCGAGCAGCACGACATCGGGCACGCTGGCCTGCCAGCGGTCGATGGCGCGCGCGCCGTCACCGCACAGCACCACCTGCATGCCGCGGCGTTCAAAGCTGCGCTGCAGGGTGGTCTGCATCGCGGTGTTGTCTTCGATCAGCAGCAGTTTCATCGGCGGGCCGATTATTCGCCCGCCTGTCTTTGCCCGGCTGAGGCCCGGGCATCAGGGCTTCCCCTGATGCCCGCGACAGCCGATTGACAGCGCCGCCCCGCATGATGAGAGGGTTGCGGTGAACGACCCGCGCCAACCCTACACAAGGAGACTGCACCCATGCGTCGCGACACATTCCTGAAAAGCCTGATGGCACTGGCGGCCGCCGGCACGCTGCCGCTGTCGGCCCGCGCTGCCGCCAACCTGAAGATGATGATTCCCGCCAACCCTGGCGGTGGCTGGGACACCACCGGCCGCGCCTTGGGCAAGGCCATGCAGGACGCTGGAGTTGCTGCATCGGTGACGTATGACAACAAGGGCGGCGCCGCCGGAGCCATCGGTCTGGCGCAGTTCGTCAACGCGGCCAAGGGGGACGGCAATTCCCTGATGGTGATGGGCGCGGTGATGCTGGGCGGCATCATCACCGGCAAGCCGCCGGTGACGGTGACGCAGTGCACGCCGCTGGCGCGTCTGACGAGCGAGTACAACGTGTTCGTGGTGCCGGCCAACTCGCCGCTGCAGACCATGAAGGACGTGGTCGATCAGATGAAGAAAGACATTGGCAGCGTCAAGTGGGGCGGTGGCTCGCGCGGCTCCACCGAGCACATCGCGGCGGCCATGCTGGCGCGCGAGGTGGGGCTGGATGCCTCGAAGGTCAACTACGTGCCATTTCGAGGCGGCGGCGAGGCCACCGCAGCCATCCTGGGCAGCAACGTCACGGTCGGCGGCAGTGGCTACAGCGAGTTTCAGCAGTACATCGAAAGCGGCAAGATGCGCGCCATTGCGGTGACTTCGGCCACGCGCCTGAAGGGCATCAACATCCCGACCATGAAGGAGCAGGGCTACAACGTCGAGATCGGCAACTGGCGCGGCGTGTATGGCGCGCCCGGCATCACCGCCGAGCAGCGCAAGGCACTGACCGACCTGGTCGTCAAGGCGACGAAGTCCAAGGCCTGGGTAGAGGCGCTGGAGAAGAACAACTGGACCCCGGCGCTGCAGACCGGCAAGGAGTTCGAGGACTTCGTGGAGCGTGAATTCGCCAGCCTGCGTGCCACCATGGTCAAGGCCGGCATGATCTGAGCCGGCTTGCCCGGCTTCTGCTCGGCCGAACCGTCCCGCCGACAACACGGCCTGCAGACCCGCTTCAATCACGTGCGGGGCCAGCAGGCGCCGCATGGCCCCGACCGGGCCGCCGCCCACATTCCCAACTGGAGACCCACGATGAACCACAGACCCGCGTCGGTCGGCGCGCAACGCGCCATTGGTGCCGGCGCGTTGCTGCTGGGCGCACTGATGGCCTGGGGCGCGACCGGCATCTCTTCGGTGGCAGGCTACGCGGGCGTGGGCCCGAACTTCCTGCCCTGGGTGGTGTCGGTGGTGCTGATGATCTGCGGCCTGATTTTGCTGTGGCAGGCGCGGGGTGACGGCTGGAAAGCCGAGGCGCCGTCAGGCGCCGAAAAGGGCGACTGGCAGGCGTTGGCCTGGGTTGCAGCCGGTGTGGCGGCCAACGCGGCGCTGCTCACCACGGTGGGTTTCATCCTCAGCTGCACCTTGTGTTTCGTGCTGGCCGCGCGCGGCCTGCGAAGCTCCGAGGGCAAGCCCAGCGGCGGGCTGCGGGTTCTGGTGATGGACTTCGTCACCGGCATGCTGATTGCCGCGCCCGCGTTCTGGCTTTTCACCAAGGGCCTGGGCATCAACCTGCCCGGGTTGACCGGCACCGGTTGGCTGTAGCTCGGGTACAGGCCCAATAGACGCCGAACAGCGGCGATACCAAGGCCGGAGGCCGGTCAATCAGGAGCGCAAGCTTGGACATCTGGAACAACCTGCTGCAGGGCTTTGCCACTGCCGGCACCCCCATCAACCTCATGTGGGCCTTTGTTGGCTGCGCGCTGGGCACGGCCATCGGGGTGCTGCCGGGCATCGGTCCGGCCGTGACGGTGGCGATGCTGTTGCCCATCACCGCGCAGGTCGAGCCGACGGCCAGCATGATCTTCTTCGCAGGCATCTACTACGGCGCCATGTATGGCGGCAGCACGACCTCGATCCTGCTCAACACACCCGGCGAAACGGGCACCATGGTGACGGCGCTCGAGGGCTTCAAGATGGCCAAGAACGGGCGCGCGGGTGCTGCACTGGCCACGTCGGCCATCGGCTCTTTCGTCGCCGGCACCATTGCCACCGTGCTGGTCACGTTGTTTGCACCCTTCGTCGCCGAGTTTGCGGTCAAGCTGGGGCCGCCGGAGTACTTCATGCTGATGTTGCTGGCCTTCACCACCGTCAGCTCGGTGCTGGGCCAGAGCGCACTGCGCGGTGTGACCGCGCTGTTCATCGGCCTGGCCGTCGGGCTGGTGGGCCTGGACCAGATCACGGCGCAGGTGCGCTACACCGGGGGCGTGCCCGAGTTCATGGACGGCATCGAGGTGGTGCTGGTGGCGGTCGGCCTGTTTGCGGTGGGCGAGTGCCTGTACACGGCGCTGTATGAAGGCAAGAGCGAACAACAGCTCAACACGATGGGCTCGGTGCACATGACGCGCGCCGAATGGCGTCGGTCCTGGCCAGCCTGGCTGCGCGGCACGGCGATCGGCTTTCCCTTCGGCACCATTCCGGCCGGCGGCTCGGAGATCCCCACCTTTCTCAGCTATGGCGTGGAGCGCAAGCTGTCCAAGCACCCTGAAGAGTTCGGTACCACCGGCGCCATCGAAGGCGTGGCCGGGCCCGAGGCGGCCAACAACGCCGCCGTCACCGCCACGCTGGTGCCGCTGCTGACGCTGGGCATTCCTACCAGCGTGACGGCGGCTATTCTGCTGAGCGCGCTGCAGAACTACGGCATCAATGCCGGGCCGCAACTCTTCCAGACCAGCAGCACACTCGTGTGGGCGCTGATTGCCAGCCTCTACATCGGCAACGTGATGCTGCTGGTGCTGAACCTGCCGCTGGTGGGCATGTGGGTGAAGTTGCTGAAGATCCCGCGGCCGCAGCTGTATGCGGGCATCCTGATCTTCGCCACCGTGGGTGTCTACGGCATGCGGCAGAGCAGTTTCGATCTCTTCCTGATGCTGGGCATCGGGCTCATAGGCGTGGTGATGCGACGCTATGACTTCCCCACCGCGCCCGTCATCGTGGGCATGATCCTGGGCCCACTGGCCGAGGCGCAGATGCGCAATGCCCTGAGCATTGGCGAAGGCCACTGGAGCGTTTTCGTGCAACGACCGATGTCGGCCACGATGCTGGCCGTGGTGGTACTCGCGCTGCTGACGCCGCTTTTCCTGCGGCTGCGGCGCAAGGACTGAACGGGACGGGCAGCGCGCCGGCCGGTGCCGTTGGGTGTCGCGCAGGCGAAGCCGACCCTGGCGAGACAGTGGCACCATGCAGGCTGTCCATCCAGCGGCGGCCCTCCTGAGGAGCCGCACCTTGCCATGCACCCCTCCTCACCGTCCCTGGCCAGCACCGACCTGATCGACAGCGACCACCCTTCGGTGCGAGCCTTTGCGCATGAACACGCGCTGGGCACCACCGACCGCGAACGCGCCGTGGCCCTGTTCATGGCCGTGCGCGACGGCTTCCCCTATGACCCCTACCGCATCGAACTGACAGTGCAAGGCCTGTGCGCCAGCAGCGTGCTGCAAAAAGGCCATGGCTGGTGCGTCACGAAGGCGGCGTTGCTGACGGCCGCCTGCCGCGCCGCGGGCATTCCGGCCCGCGTGGGCTACGCCGACGTGCGCAACCATCTGAGCACCGAGCGCCTGCGCCAGACCATGCAGACCGACCTCTTCATCTGGCATGGCTACAGCGACATCTGGCTCGACGACCGCTGGGTCAAGGCCACGCCGGCCTTCAACATCGGGCTGTGCGAACGCTTCGGGCTGCTGCCGCTGGACTTCGACGGCCATGCGGATTCGATCTACCACCCGTTTGACCAGGCGGGCCAACGCCACATGGAATACGTGCGGCAACGCGGGGCCTTTGACGACGTGCCGTTGCAGCAGATCATGGTGGACTTCGCGGCCACCTATCCGGGCCTGGTGGGCAGCGTGGCGGGGCCGGTGGCTGTCGAGGACGCCGCGGACTTCCAGGCCGATGCGGCGAAGGAGGCGCGATGAGCACGAGCGCGGCCGCCCCGGCTGGCTTTCGCCCTGTCCACGCCGGCGGCAGTTTCATGGGCCACAACGGGCCGCTGTATCTGCTGCACCAGGGCGACGATGTCAGGCTCGGCTTCCGTGTCGAGGCGCGCCATTGCAACCCCATGGGCATGTGCCATGGCGGCATGCTGGCCACGTTTGCCGACATGCTGCTGCCGCTGGTAGCGCACCGCACGGCGGCGGAGCTGGCGCACCGTTTCCTGCCCACCGTGAGCCTGCAGCTGGACTACATGGCACCGGCTGCGCTGGGCGACTGGGTGGAAGGGCAGGCGAGGGTGCTGCAGGTGACCAGGGCCATGGCTTTCATCCAGGGAACCGTCACCAGCAACGGCATCATGGCGGTGCGCTGCAGCGGCGTCTTCAAGATCGGCCCGCAGATGGTGACCGCGGTGGCGCCTTCAGCGCCGACGAACGCACCCGACTGACGCCAGGCGGCGGCTCAGAGCTTGCGAAGTATTCCGGTGCGCCCGAGCGGATGTGTCGGCATGCTTCACCAACTCTTCAGTCCTTGGCGCCCATGGCCAGCGCGCGTTGCCTTTGCTCAGCGCCAGCGGCGGCTTCGCGCGCCGCCTGTGCATGGCCCGCAGGCGTGTCGGCAACGCCGGTGGGCCAGCCTTGCAAGTGGCGCAGCGTGAGGGCGGCCAGCGCGTCTATCCACGACGGCGCATCGTTCATGCAGGCCACGTAGCGGAAGGTCTGGCCGCCGGCGCCGAGGTAGGCGTCACGGGCCTCCTGGGCCATTTCTTCCAGGGTCTCCAGGCAGTCGGAAACAAAGCCGGGGCACATCACGTCAACGCTCTTCACGCCCTTGGCTGCCAGTTCACAAAGCGTGGGTTCGGTGTAGGGCTGCAGCCACTTGGCCTTGCCGAAGCGGCTCTGGAAGGTAACCACCATGTCGTCTGGCGCCAGCCCGAGCGACTCGCTCAGCAGCCGTGCAGTCTTGTAGCACTGGCAGTGGTAGGGGTCACCCAGGTGGAGCGAGCGCTCCGGCACGCCGTGGAAACTGAGCACGATTTTTTCGCCACGGCCGTTGGTCTGCCAGTGGCTGCGCACACGTTCGGCCAAGGCCTGGATGTATCCGGCGTCGTCGTGGTACTCGCCCACGAAGCGCAACTCGGGCACTCGCCGGGCCGTGGCGGTCCACTGACCCACCTTGTCGCTGATGCTGGCCGTGGTGGCCGCGGCGTACTGCGGGTACAGCGGCAGCACCAGGATGCGTGTCACGCCTTCAGTGCGCAGGCCGTCCAGCACGCTGGGAATCGACGGGTTGCCGTAACGCATCGCGTGCCGCACGAGCACCGGGTGGCCTGCCACCTGCAGACGCTGCGCCAATGCGGCTTCCTGACGGCGCGTCCACACTGCCAAGGGTGAGCCTTCGGGCATCCAGACGCTGGCGTACTTGGCGGCCGACTTGGCTGGCCGGGTGCGCAGGATCACCCCGTGCAGGATCGGCAGCCACACGGCGCGCGGTATCTCCACCACGCGGGGGTCGCTGAGAAATTCGGCCAGGTAGCGGCGCAGCGCAGGGGCCGTTGCAGCGTCGGGTGTACCCAGGTTCACCAGCAGCACCGCCGTGCGGCTGGGTTGTCCGTGGCGGTAGGCCGGCTCGGCCTTCAACGCAGCTCCAGCGGCACTTGCGGCTGTGTGTCGGCAAAGCGAAGCACGTCGAAATTCACGCAGGCCGAACCTGGGTCGGTGGGCGTGCCGCCCAGGCCGATGGTGCCACTGCCGTGCAGCGTGCAGCTGCCGCGGCGCAGGCTGACGATTTCGCCGTCATTGAAGCGCACGTAGGTACCGTTGTAGCTGAGATCGGCGAGTTGAAAGCTGCCGCTGTGCCAGTCCACGCGGGCATGCGAACGCGACACGCGCGAGTCATCGACACAGAAGCTGGCTTGCGGGCTGCGGCCCAGCACCACTGGCACCTGCTGGCTGGCAAAGACGCGGTGCAGGCCGCCCCAAACCAGGCGCAAACCATCGGGCTCGGCGACCGAGCCCACTTCGCCAAACTGCGTCACCGCCACCGAGTCGCCGACACCGCGGCGGCCGCCCAGCACGTGCACCTGCACCGGCTCGGCGCGGCCGCGCAAGGCCAGGCGGTCCAGGCTGCGAAAGCGGTTGCGCAGATCCATGCCCAAGCCGACCATCACTTCGCCAGTGACCAGGGTTTCGTTGTCGCCGGCATGGTCCAGCAAACGCGCAGCGACGTTGACGGCGTCGCCAAAACAGTCGCCGCTCATTTCCACCACTTCGCCCCTGGCCAGCGCCACCTGCAGGCGCAGCGAGCGCAGCCCCAGCGAGGCACCGCGTTCGTTGCCGCGCGAGACCATGCCTTCCAGCAGTTCGTGCATGTGAAGGGCCGACTGCAAGGCAGGGGCTGGCTCGTCGAACACCGCCATCAGGCCGTCGCCCAAGGTCTTGACGACATGCCCGGCGTGGCGATTGACGCACTGGCCCAACGCGTTGACGCAGTGCGTAACGACCGAGGTGGCCTCGGCATTGCCCAGCGTCTCGAACAGCGACGTGCTGCCACGCAAGTCGGCAAACATCACGGTTCGATCGGAGATGCGCGTCATCGGCTCAAATTGTAATTGCGGCAGTGCGTCGCCCAGAGGCCTGGGCGACCTGCGACAACGCCGCGCCTCGGTCAGAGCCTGTCCCTGTCAATGTGCAGCGCCCGCCGCGCACCCACCGTGCCTTCGGCACCACCCATCAGGCCACCCTGTTTCACAGGTTGTCCAGATAGGTGCGCAGCTTGTGCCTTGCGGCGCAGGCTGCGGGGTGTGTGCTGCGCACCCACCGTGCCTTCGGCACCACCCATCAGGCCACCCTGTTTCACAGGTTGTCCAGATAGGTGCGCAGCTTGTCTGACCGACTCGGGTGCTTGAGTTTGCGGATGGCCTTGGCTTCGATCTGGCGGATGCGTTCACGCGTCACGTCGAACTGCTTGCCCACTTCTTCCAGCGTGTGATCGGTGCTCATCTCGATGCCGAAGCGCATGCGCAGCACCTTGGCTTCGCGCGGCGTCAGGCTGTCCAGGATGTCCTTCACCACATCACGCAGACCGGCCTGCATGGCGGCGTCCACCGGGGCCACGTTGTTGGTGTCTTCGATGAAGTCGCCCAGGTGGCTGTCGTCGTCGTCGCCGATCGGTGTTTCCATGCTGATCGGCTCTTTGGCGATCTTCATGATCTTGCGGATCTTGTCTTCCGGGATCTCCATCTTCTCGGCCAGTGTTGGGGCGTCGGGCTCGTAGCCGAACTCCTGCAAATGCTGACGGCTCAGACGGTTCATCTTGTTGATGGTCTCGATCATGTGCACCGGGATACGGATGGTGCGCGCCTGGTCGGCGATCGAGCGCGTGATGGCCTGGCGGATCCACCACGTGGCGTAGGTGCTGAACTTGTAGCCGCGGCGGTATTCGAACTTGTCCACCGCCTTCATCAGGCCGATGTTGCCTTCTTGGATCAGGTCGAGGAACTGCAGCCCGCGGTTGGTGTATTTCTTTGCGATGGAGATGACCAGGCGCAGGTTGGCCTCGATCATCTCTTTCTTGGCGTCACGGCTGCTCTTCTCGCCTTCGTTCATCTTCTTGTTGATGAGTTTCAGGTCTTCCAGCGGCACCACGGCACGGCTTTGCAGGTCGGCGAGCTTTTGCTGCAGTTCCTGCACCGCGGGCAGGTTGCGCTGGAGCACGGGGCTGTAAGGCTTGCCAGTGGCGATTTCCTTTTCGGCCCAGCCCTGGTTCATGATGTTGGGCGGGAAGTTGCGGATGAAATGGTCCTGCGGCATGCCGCATTTGTCGACCACGATCTTGCGGATCTCACGCTCGTAGCGGCGCACGTCATCCACCTGGCTGCGCAGGATCTGTGACAAGCGTTCGATCGTCTTCACCGTGAAGCGGATCGTCATCATGTCGTCGTTGATGGCGTGCTGCGACTTGTTGTAGGTGGCCGACTTGTAGCCTTCCTTCTCGTAGGCGCGGCGCATCTTCTCGAAGTGCTCGCGCAGCGTGCCGAATTTCTCCAGCGCCTGCTTCTTCAGCTCTTCGAGCTTCTTCGTCAGTGCCTTGCTGCCGCCCTGGCCGTCGTCGTCGTCTTCTTCGTCGAATTCGTCGAAGTCTTCTTCGGCCACGTAGTCGTCGGCTTCATCGCTGCTGATAAAGCCGTCGACGACTTCGGAGATCTGCATCGTGCCGGCGGCGATGCGGTCGGCCATCGACAGGATTTCGGCAATCGTCGTCGGGCTGGCGCTGATGGCCAGCATCATCGCCTGCAGGCCGCCTTCGATGCGCTTGGCGATCTCGATTTCGCCTTCACGCGTCAGCAACTCGACCGTGCCCATTTCGCGCATGTACATGCGCACCGGGTCGGTGGTGCGGCCGAACTCGCTGTCCACCGTGGACAGCGCGGCTTCGGCGGCTTCTTCGGCTTCTTCTTCGGTGGCGGTGGTGGCGCCGCCGCCGGCCACCAGCAGCGTGGCCGCGTCGGGCGCCTGCTCGTACACGGCGATGCCCATGTCGTTGAGCATGCTGATGATGGCCTCGAGGATTTCCTCGTTGATCAGCTTCTCGGGCAGGTGGTCATTGATTTCCTGGTTGGTCAGGAAACCGCGCGTCTTGCCCATCTTGATGAGCGTCTTCAGCTCCTGGCGGCGCTTGTTGGCTTCCTCTTCGGTCAGCGTGGTTTCTTCCAGGCCGAACTCGCGCATCAGCGCGCGTTCCTTGGCGCGGCTGACCTTCATGCGCAGCGGCTTGACCTTGGCTTCCTTGACGTCGACCACCTCGGCTTCGGCTTCGGCTTCGACCTCGACTTCACCCTCGATGTCGGCCTCGATGTCACCCAGTTCTTCGTCTTCGACGATGGGCGTGCCCTTCTTCGCGGCCTTGGGATCCGGCTTGGCAACACCCTTGACGCCAGGTTTGGCGGCTGCAGCCTTGCTCTCGACTTTGGTGTCGGCCTTCGCGCCGGCCTTGCCCGCCGGCTTCGCAGGCGCGACTGCGGCGGCCTTCGCGGGCTGCTTGGCCACCGGCGCAGCCGATGCCTTGCCGGCAGCGGCGGTAGCCGTCTTCTTGCTGGCGGCGATGTCCAGCGCCTTGGCCTCCAGCTTTTTCGGCACGACGGCCTCGGCGGTCTTCTTCGGTGGGGAGGCTGGTGCTGCGGCGGGCTTCTTGGCGGTCATGGCGGTCCTTGGAGGCGGGTGGGGCACGTTCCGGGCCAACAACGGCCACAACCATGCAGCGGCCGCGCCCGGGTGGGCGTGGTGCATCTCAGGGTTGGGGCCATCACCTGGCAGCAACGGTCTTGCGCGATGCAGGCAAGGAGTCGTGCGCCGGGTGGCTAGCGCTGCTTTCGAAGGGGTCGCAGACGGCGCCGGTCGGTGGCGGGTCGGGCTCTTGAAGCGTCGCGTTCACTCTTGTCGCGGAACAGCTCGTATTATACCCAATCGATACAGACCCTGCCAAGCGTATGTACCCGAGACGGTAATGTGCCCTGCGCCCCAATTAGAAGTGTCCCGCTTCAAGTGCAAAGGGTACGGTGGTGACGCAGGAGTCGGGGCTGGTGAGTCAGAAGGAAGTGCAGCGACTTGAAGTGTGAAGTGGTCAGGCGGGTGCTGGGTTGGAAACTTGGGCAGTGGGCAAGGGGGTCGGGCAACACTCCGGACTGGTCGCACATCGGCGTGGTCGAGCTCGACGCGTGACTCAGCGCCGGACCAGCAGCCAACGGCGTTCAGAAGCAAGCTTGCCATTTCGTCAGCTTGTATGGACATAACGGCAATCAACAAGCATTTCGGCAGCATGTTGACAGCTTACCGCTGACCGAGGCTCTCGGCACACTCGCTGTCATCCCCTGCACCAGCCCAGCGCCATGTCCAAGACTTCGTTTCCGACGACCACCTACCTGAGCGCCCCCGACCTGGTGCGGCTGGTGCAGCGCAAAGGCCTGTCGGCCTGCATGGCTGGCGTAGCGGCTCGCATCGAACGCGACTTTCTGCGCTGGCACGAGTTCGACAAGAGCGCGCGTGTGGCCTGCCACTCCAAGGACGGTGTGATCGAGCTCATGCCCATTGCCGACACATCGCGATTTGCCTTCAAGGTCGTCAACGGTCACCCGGGCAACACACTGATCGGCCTGCCCACGGCGATGGCCTTCGGCGTGCTGTGCGATGTCGACACCGGCGCGCCGCGTCTGTTGTCCGAACTGACCATCACCACCGCCATTCGCACCGCGGCCATGTCGGCCTTGGTGGCGCGGCGCCTGGCCCGCCCCGACAGCCGCCGCATGGCGCTCATAGGCAACGGCGCCCAGAGTGAATTCCAGGCACTGGCCTTCCGTGACCTGGTGGGCATCACGGAAGTGGCGCTTTATGACGTCGACCCCGCTGCCTGCGCCAAGCTGGCCACCAACTTGCGCGGCCAGGGTCTGCAGGTGCTGGTCTGTGGCAGCACGTGCGAGGCGGTGCGCGGTGCCGACATCGTCACCACCATCACGGCCGACAAGGCCATGGCCACCATCATCACGCCCGAGATGGTGGAGCCCGGCATGCACTTCAATGCTGTGGGCGGTGACTGCCCTGGCAAGACCGAATTGCACCGCGGCGTGCTGGAATGCGCCGACGTGTTCGTCGAATATGAGCCGCAGACGCGCATCGAGGGCGACATCCAGCAGATGCCCGCCGACTTTGCCGTCACCGAGTTCTGGCGTGTGCTGTCGGGCGTGGCCCCGGGCCGCACCAGCGCCCAGCAGGTGACGGTGTTTGATTCGGTGGGTTTTGCGCTGGAAGACTTTTCGGCCCTGATGTGGCTGGCCGACACCGCGCAAGAACTGGGCATCGGCGACGTGGTGGAACTGGTGGCGCAATCGGTCGACCCAAAGGACCTTTTTGGCGTGCTCAGGCTGCCTGCCGGCACTTCAGTGCGCGTGCAGCCTGCCGCCGTGGCTGCCACACCCTGATTCGGCAGCGCCTGCAAAGGGCCGCCCGCTGTGGTGCCGAACATGTCTCTGCTGAGTCGGCTCAAAAGCCTCGAAGATTCGGCGCTGCGTGGCCGACACTGCGGCGTCCCATCCGATGCAGGCCCGACATGAACAGCCTCCAGACTTTGCCGCCACCGTTGCCACCCGCCGAGATCACGCAGCCGCTGACGGCCGGCCCTCTGCGCGCCGCCATCACGGCGGCCACGCGCCAGCCAGAGCCCGGGTTGCTGCCGGGTTTGCTGCAGCAGGCGTGCATGAGCGAGGTGCATGCGAAGCAAGCTCAGGCGCTGGCGTTGCGGCTGTCGCGCAGCGTGCGCGAGCGCGCGCTGGACAGCGGCCGCGCGGGCCTGGTGCAGGGCCTGCTGCAGGAATTCGCGTTGTCGTCGCAAGAAGGCGTGGCGCTGATGTGCCTGGCTGAAGCGCTGCTGCGCATACCCGACGCCGCCACGCGTGACGCGCTGATCCGCGACAAGATAAGCCAGGGCAACTGGCAGCAACACCTGGGGCAGAGCCCTTCGTTGTTTGTCAACGCCGCCACCTGGGGCCTGCTGCTGACGGGGCGGCTGGTGGCCACGCACAGCGACAGCGGCCTGAGCGCCGCGCTGCGCCGCATCGTCAGCCGCGGGGGCGAACCGATGGTGCGCAAAGGCGTGGACATGGCCATGCGCATGATGGGCGAGCAGTTCGTCACCGGCCAGCACATCGAAGAAGCGCTGCACAACGCAGCGCCGCGCGAGGCGCAGGGGTTTCGCTACTCGTACGACATGCTCGGCGAAGCGGCGCTCACCGCGCACGATGCGCAGCGTTACCTGCAGGCCTATGAGCAAGCCATCCACGCCATTGGCCGTGCGGCAGCCGGGCGCGGTATCTACGAAGGGCCCGGCATCTCCATCAAGCTGTCGGCGCTGCACCCGCGCTACACGCGCAGCCAGCTGGGCCGGGTGATGGCCGAACTGCTGCCGCGCCTGGCCGGCCTGGCCCGTCTGGCGCGTCAATACGACATCGGCTTGAACATCGACGCCGAAGAGTCCGACCGACTGGAGCTGTCGCTGGAACTGCTGGAGGCGCTGTGCGCCGACCCCACGCTGGCGGGCTGGAACGGCATCGGCTTTGTCATCCAGGCCTACTCCAAGCGCTGCCCTGCGGTGGTGGCTTTTCTGGTCGACCTGGCGCGGCGCAGCCAGCGCCGCTTGATGGTGCGCCTGGTGAAGGGTGCCTATTGGGACAGCGAGATCAAGCGCGCGCAGCTCGATGGTCAGTGGGGTTACCCGGTGTACACGCGCAAGGCCTACACCGACGTGGCTTACATCGCATGCGCGCGCGCGCTGCTGGCCGCGCCCGATGCCGTGTACCCGCAGTTTGCCACCCACAACGCGCACACCATGGCCGCCATCCACACCCTGGCCGGCGCCAACTACTACGCCGGGCAGTACGAGTTCCAGTGTCTGCACGGCATGGGCGAGCCCTTGTACGAGCAGGTGGTGGGCACGCTGGCCGAAGGCAGGCTGGGCCGCCCGTGCCGCATCTATGCCCCGGTGGGCAGCCACGACACCTTGCTCGCCTATCTGGTGCGCCGACTGCTTGAAAACGGCGCCAACAGTTCCTTCGTCAATCGCATAGCCGATGACACCTTGCCACTGGAACAGCTGGTGCAGGACCCGGTGCACACCGTGCAAGCCATGGCAGCCGCCGAAGGCGTGTGCGGTGCTCCTCATGCGGCCATTGCGCTGCCCGGCGCGCTGTATGGCGCCGCACGCATCAACTCGGCGGGCATGGACCTGGCCAGCGAGCCGCAACTGGCGGCATTGGGCCAGGCGCTGAGCGCGGGGGCAGGCACGCCATGGCACGCGGCGCCGCTGCTGGCCGTGCCCACGGCCGCATCCCCTGAGCAGCCGGTGTTGAACCCGGCAGACCCGGACGACACCGTGGGTACGGTGCAGGAAACCACGCTGGAGGGCGTGCAGGTGGCCCTTGCCGCCGCCCAGTTGGCGGGGCCGGCCTGGGCTGCCACAGCACCTGCGCAGCGCGCGGCGATGCTGGACGAAGCCGCGCAGCGCT
The DNA here is from genome assembly GCA_031429255.1 of Rubrivivax sp. GTDB lineage: Bacteria > Pseudomonadota > Gammaproteobacteria > Burkholderiales > Burkholderiaceae_C > Rubrivivax. The sequence continues at coordinate 26,154 of JANOZF010000146.1, read as the reverse complement.
TGCAGGACGATGCGCAGCGGCTGTGCACGCTGCTCGTGCGCGAGGCGGGCAAGACCTTTGCGAACGCGGTGTCCGAGGTGCGCGAAGCGGTGGACTTCCTGCGCTATTACGCGGCACAGGTTCGGCGCAGTTTCCACAACGACAGCCACCGCCCGCTGGGCCCGGTGGTGTGTATCAGCCCTTGGAACTTTCCGCTCGCCATCTTCGTGGGGCAGGTCTCGGCGGCGCTGTCTGCGGGCAACGTGGTGCTGGCCAAGCCCGCTGAACAGACGCCGCTGGTGGCCGCCGCTGCGGTGCGGGCGCTGCGTGCCAGTGGTGTTCCGCTGGGCGCGTTGCAACTGCTGCCAGGTCGTGGCGAAACGGTGGGCGCCGCGCTGGTGGCCGACGCGCGCGTGCAGGGTGTGCTGTTTACTGGCAGCACCGAGGTGGCGCGCATCCTGCAGCGCACACTGGCCACGCGCTTGACGGCGGGTGGTCAGCCCGTGCCGCTGGTGGCCGAGACTGGGGGCCAGAACGCGATGGTGGTGGACTCGTCGGCACTCACCGAACAGGTGGTGCAGGACGCCGTGAGTTCGGCTTTCGACAGCGCCGGGCAGCGCTGTTCAGCGTTGCGCGTGCTGTGCGTGCAGCGCGATGCCGCCGAGCGCGTGGTGCAGATGCTGCAAGGTGCCATGGCCGAGCTGCGCATGGGCGACCCGCGCAGCCTGGCCGTGGACGTGGGCCCGGTGATCGACGCCGAAGCCCAGGCCGCCATCGAACGGCACATCGAGACCATGCGTAGCAAGGGGCGCCGTGTCTGGCAGGCGAATGGGGTCGGCGCAGGCCTGACGGGCGTCAGCGGCGACGGTGCGACGCGCAGGCCAGGCCACTTCGTCAGGCCCACGCTGATCGAGATCAACAGCCTGGCCGAACTGGAGTGCGAGGTGTTCGGGCCGGTGCTGCACGTGCTGCGCTACGACCGCGACGAACTGGGCCTGTTGCTGCAAGCCATCAACGCCACCGGCTATGGCCTGACATGCGGCGTGCACACGCGCATCGACGAGACCGTGGCCCAGGTGGCGCACACGGTGCATGCCGGCAACCTGTACGTCAACCGCAATGTCGTGGGCGCGGTGGTGGGTGTGCAGCCTTTTGGCGGCGAAGGCCTGTCGGGCACCGGCCCGAAAGCCGGCGGGCCGCTGTATCTGCTGCGCTTGTTGTCGCAGGCCCCCGGGGGTGCCGCACGCGACGCACTGACGTCTGCGGGGCCGGTGGCCGCAGCACCCGTGCGAGGCTTTGCGGTCGACGCCAACGACGGCGAAAGCGCCGCCGCCTTGCGGACGCTGCAGCGCTGGGCCCGCGCGCAGGGGTTGACCGACATTGCCCATGCCTGCACGGCCTTCGCGGCGCTGTCTCCCACCGGGCCGTGGCGGTCTCTGCCCGGCCCCACGGGCGAGGCCAACCTCTATGCCATGCAGCCGCGCGCCGCCGTGCTGTGTCTGGCGCCCGGCACTGCCGTGGGCGATGCCGATCGCCTGTTGCAGCTGGCTGCCGTGCTGGCCGTGGGCAGCCACGCCGTCTGGCCGGCGCAGGCGCGCAGCTTGTGGGACCGCCTGGACGCCGATGTGCGCGAGCGCATCACGCTGGCGCAAGACTGGCAGGCCCCAGCGGTGCGCTTCGATGCCGTGCTGCACAGCGGCCCTGCTGCCGACCTGCAGATGGTGCTGGCCACCCTGTCGCAGCGCGCCGGGCCCATCGTGGGCGCCACGGTGCTGCAACCGTCCAACAGCGGCCTGATGCTGGCGCGGCTGGTGACCGAGCGGTCGATCAGCGTCAACACCGCTGCGGCAGGCGGCAACGCCAGCTTGATGACCCTGGGCTGAACCGGCGCGGGCGCAGGCACTGAAGCCGAAGCGGTGCCCAGCCGGCTTACGGGCGAGAAGTTGCCTGCAGCGTGGCGGTCTCGGTGTAGACCTTTTCGGTCGAACGCCTGGCCATCGTTCCCAGTTGCACCAGCAACGCGTCGGTGCGCGCATGGGTGTTCATGCGCGCGTGCTCGAACGATGCACCCAGCACCGATTCAGTGGCACCTTGCCAGGCCGTGAGCAGCAGGTACTTTCGCGTCGACTTGGCGTCGTGCAACAGCGTCACGACATCCAGGTCAGCCCTGGAAACCCGGGTCGGCCCCTTGAAGCGATCGATCATGTGAGGCATGAAGGTGTCGGTCATGAAGCGCTCGAAGGTGTCGACGCTGACGCCGGGCATCAGGCTCAATGCGTCGTGGCGGATGGTGGATGACATGGGCAGCCTCCTGGGCAGTTGCGGTGGGCGACGCAGCCACGGCAGGGCGGGTGGTGGGCTCGGCAGCTTGCGGTCGTGGTGTGCGCTCGCACAGTGCCCGTTGGCCTCGGGGGCTGTCCATCCCGCACTTCGCATGTCCTGGGCGGCGGCGCAAGCCCGCGCTTCGCGCCAATGCCAAGGGGTGCCGCCCTGCCTTCACGCACTGCGCGGGCGCAAGCCGTTCAGCGTCGAATGACAGCGCCATGCGGTGGGGGCGTGGCCGACGCAAGCGCCCTTGGGCGCCCGGGATGGTGGTCGCGGGCTAGCGAACCGACCCCATGGCCAACATGGCCGCAGCCAGGTCTTCCAGCGCCGTGCCCACCGACTTGAACACCGTGCGCTCGCTGGCACCGCTGCGGCCAGGGTGCATGCCGCGGCACAGCTCGTGCAGTTGGGCCTTGACATCGGCCAGGGTGAACAGCCCCTGGCGCAGCGGCGACAGCAGGTCGCCGCTCTTGACCAGCGCCTCTTCAGTGTCGACAAACAGCGACGCATCGACAAAACAGGCGTCGTCGGCCTCGCGCATGCCGGGTGTGAAGCCGCCGATCAGGTCCAGGTGGCTGCCCGGTTGCAACCAGCGCCCCTGCACCAGCGGGGTGGTGGACAGGGTGGCGCAACTCACGATGTCGGCACTGGCCACGGCGGGGCCCAGTTGCGGCGCTGCCAAGGCATTGAAGCCCTGATCGCACAGCGTCTCGGCCAGGGCCTGGGCGGCCTTGAGCTTGCGCGCCCACACGGTGATGCGCGTGAGGTTGCGCACCTCGCGGTAGGCCTCGGGCAACAAGGCTGCCACGCGGCCGGCGCCCAGCACCAGCAGGTGGCTGGCATCGGGCCGGGCCAGGTAGGAAGCGGCCAGCGCCGAGGCGGCCGCCGTGCGGCGTGCGGTGACCTGGTCGCCATCCATCAGCACCAGGGGCACGCCGGTGGTGGCGTCGTGCAGCAGCAGGCTGGCGTGCAGCCCGGGCAAGCCGCGCGCAGCGTTGCCGGGCGCGATGTTGACGATCTTCACCGCGTAGTAACCGCCCGGCTGCCAGGCCGGCATCAACAACGAGGTCACGGGCGGCCCGTCACCAGAGCACAGGGTGTGCGTGTGCCTTTGTGGCACTTCGCAGCCGGTGATGAACAACTTGCGCAGCGCCGGTATCAGGCGCGAGAAGGGCAGTGCTGCCTCGGTGGCCGCGGCGTCGAGCACGGGCAGGGCGGTTGCAGATCGGTTGGTCATGGCATTCGGTTCAACGGGTCGGCCGGTTGCCACGATAAGCCGAATGGATCAGGGTGCGTACCCGAATTAGCCTTGTTCGCACGCGTTTTCATGGCGCCAGCCGCCGTTCAGCGGTAGGTGGCCAGCAGGATGTTGGTTTCGGTGGTGGCAATTCCCTTGACCAGCCGCACCCTTTCAAGCACCTGCGACAGCTCGGGCATGCTCTGCGCCCGGATTTCGGCCAGCAGGTCCCAGCGGCCGTTGGTGTCGTGCAATGCCTGCACACCCGGCTCGCCCAGCAGGCTGGCGATGACCGCCCGGGTCTGGTTGCCTTCGATGCGCACGCCCATCCAGGCGCGGATCTGGTCGGGTTCAGTGTCGGGCCGAAGGCGCACGCTGTAGCCCACGATCACCTGCTCGTCTTCGAGCTTGCGCAGCCGGTTGGTAACGGTGCCGCGCGACACCTTCAACTTCGCCGCCAGCGTGGCGATGGTGGTGCGTGCGTCCTTGCGCAGCAGTGCGATCAGGGATCGGTCGGTGTCGTCCATCTGCCAAGTGTGACGCACCGCAGCGTTGGACGGCGCGGTCCTGCGCGTGCCCAGCGGTCCCGCTGATCGGCACGAGGGCCGCGGGCCGGCCGGTCCGCCCGCTCGCGGCCTTGCCCTAGACTGCTGATGCCCCCCACCCAAGCCGGAGCCCTGGATGGTTGCCACTTTCGCCCGCCTCGTCTCTGCAGCCTTGCTGGCAGCGGCTGTGCAGGGTGCGCAGGCGGCGTCAGTGTCCAGCGTGTCGCCGCAGGGTGAAGTGGCTCAGGTGCGGCAGGTGGTGGTGCGTTTCGACCAAGCCGTGGTGCCGCTGGGCGACCCGCGCCAGCCCGACCCCATGACGGTGACCTGCCAGGGCAGCGCCGCCGCCGGCAGCGGCCGCTGGGCCGATGCCCGCAACTGGCTGTTCGACTTCCGTGAAGCACTGCCGCCCGGCACGCGTTGCACGGTGAAGCTGCGCAGCGACTGGAAGCCTGTGGTGCCCTCGGCTTCGGCGTCTGCTTCCGCCGCAGCGGGCGGCTCGGCACCGGGGCTGGTCGGCCGCACCGAGTTCAGTTTCAACACCGGCGGCCCCGCCGTGCTGCGGGTGCAGCCCGGCGAGGGCAGCGACATCGAGGAAGACCAGCATTTCCTGTTGCACCTGTCGGGCGCGGCGCTGGAAGACAGCGTGGCCCGCCAGGCCTGGTGCGAGGTGGAAGGCATAGGCGAACGCATTGCCGTGCGCGTGGTGGCCGGCCCGGTGCGCGCCGAGCTCATCAAGACGTTGAAGCTCGACAAGTCAGCCCCGCGGCTGCTGGTGCTGGCCTGCCAACGCCCGCTGCCGGCTGACACGCCAGCGCGGCTGGTGTGGGGCGCCGGCATTGCCGCGCAGGCCAATCCGCAGGTGCTGACCACTGCGACGCAACGCTTCAGGTTCCGCGTGCGCAAGGCCTTCACGGCCGAATTCAGCTGCGAACGCGAGCGCGCGCCAGCCCCCTGCCTGCCGATACGGCCGCTCACGGTCAGCTTCTCGGAGCCCGTGGCGCGGGCTGTGGCGCAGCAGGTGCTGTTGAGGCCCGCCAGCGGCGCAGCGCTGACACCGGTGTTCGACAAGGACGACAAGTCCAGCGAAGTCTCGCAGGTGCGTTTTGCCACGCCGTTGCCGGAAAACGCCCGCTTCAGCATCGAGCTGCCCAAGGACCTGAAAGACGCCTCGGGCCGCCTGCTGTCCAACGCCAGCGCGTTCCCGCAGCCGGTGGCCACGGGCGCCGCGCCACCCATGGCCAAGTTCGCCACCGCGCCGTTTGGCATCATCGAACGCAACGCCGACGCGATGCTGCCGGTGACGCTGCGCCATGTGCAAGGCGACCTGCGGCCCGCAGCCGGCACCGGCCAGCTGCGCATCAAGCGGGTCGAATCGACGGCCGCCATCCTGGCCTGGCTGGGCAAGGTGAGGCGCTTTCACGAATCGGAGGTCACCGCGCGCGAGGCCGGTCTGCCCCCCTCGCAGTGGACAGAGACGGTGACCGAGCAGGATGCGCGCGGCCGCCCCATGCGCCGCACCGTGGACCGCACGCTGGGCACGCGTGAAGTCTCGTTGCTGAAAGCCGATGCCAGCGCCCGGCGCCTGGACCTGCCGCAATTGCAAGGCGGCGACCCGCGGCCTTTCGAGGTGGTGGGCATTCCCATCGGCCAGCCGGGCTATCACGTGGTGGAGATCGAATCAGCCCGCCTGGGCGCTGCACTGCTGGACAAGCCCGCACCGCTGTTCGTGCGCACCGGTGTGCTGGTCACCAACCTGGGCCTGCACTTCAAGCATGGCCGTGAAAACAGCGTGGCCTGGGTAACCACGCTGGACCGCGGCACCCCCGTGGCCGGCGCCACCGTGGTGGTGCACGACTGCCAGGGCAAGGCGCTGTGGACCGGCACCACCGATGCCCAGGGCCTGGCCCACATCGCGCAAAGGCTGCCCACCGATGCCCAACCTTGCCCCGTAGAAGAGGGCCTCTTCGTCACGGCACACAAAGCCGACGTGAAGGCAACGGCAGGCTCCGTGACCGACACCACGTTCGTCTTCACCAGCTGGCAGCAAGGCATCGAGCCCTGGCGCTTCAACGTCCCCACCAGCTCGCCCACCCGCGCCAGCAGCGGCGCCGATCTGCGCGCCCACACCGTGTTCGACCGCACGCTGCTGCGTGCGGGTGAAACGGTGTCGATGAAGCACTTCATGCGCCAGGAAACCGGGCAGGGCCTGGTGCCGCTGCAAGCCCGCGACCTGCCCACGCAGATGAAGCTGGTGCACGACGGCAGCGGCCAGGAATTCACGCAGCCGCTGCAATGGGCCGGCGTGCGCAGCGCCACGGCCAGCTGGAACATACCGCCCGCCGCCAAGCTCGGCCGCTACCGCGTGGTGCTGCAACGCAAGGCCGCAGACGCCAAGGACCAGCGTGAATGGGACAGCGGCGACTTTCGCGTCGAGGCATTTCGCGTGCCGCTGGTGGATGCCCGCGTGGTGCCGCCCAAGGACGCGCCCGTGGCGCCCAAGGAACTGACCCTGGGCGTGCAGATGAGCTACCTGTCGGGCGGCGCGATGGCGCAGGCACCGCTGCGTGGCACGGCCTTGCTGCGCCCGCGTGTGCCGCGCTGGGCGGGTTATGAGGACTTCAGCTTCGTGCCCCCACGCGAAGGCGGGCCTGACGCCCAGGCCCAGCAGGAAGACGACACCGAGACCGGCCCGCAGCGCCCGGGCGTGCTGGTGGCCGACAAACAGCCGCTCTCCACCGACGCCAACGGCGCCGCCCGCTGGCCGCTGGCCCGGCTGCCGGCCATCACGCAGCCCAGCGAATTGCTGGCCGAGGTCCATTTCAACGATCCCAACGGCGAAGTGCAGACAGTGGCCACCACCGTGCCCTTGTGGCCCAGCGCCGTGGTGGTGGGCATCCGCTCGACGTCCTGGGCCAGCGCGCGCGGTCAGGCCCGTTTCACAGCGCTGGCGCTGGACACAGCGGGCCGTGCCCTCAAGGGCCAGGCGGTTGAAGTGCGCGGCCGCCTGGCGACCACGATCAGCACCCGCAAACGCATGGTGGGTGGCTTCTACGCTTACGACAACCGCACCGAACTGCAGGATCTGGGCGTGTTGTGCAGCGGCAGGACCGACGACCGCGGCCTGCTGGCCTGCGACGCCAAGCTGTCGGCCGCCGGCCAGGTGGAACTCATCGCACGGGCCAGCGACAGCGCCGGCAACGCCGCGCAAGCCGTGGCCAGCGTGTGGGTGACGCAGCAGGGCGAGCTGTGGTTTGCGCAGGACAACGACGACCGCATCGACGTGCTGCCCGAGAGGAAGCGCTACGAACCCGGCGAGACCGCGCGCCTGCAGGTGCGCATGCCCTTTCGCGAAGCCACCGTGCTGGTGGCTGTGGAACGCGAAGGCGTGATCGACACGCGCGTGCTCACGCTGCGCGGCAGCGACCCCACGGTGGACCTGCCGATCAGCAAGGCCTGGGGCCCGAATGTGTACGTCAGCGTGCTGGCCGTGCGCGGCCGCATACGCCACGTGCCCTGGCCGTCGTTCTTCACCTGGGGCTGGAAAGAGCCGATCAACTGGGCGCGCAGCTTCTGGGTCGAAGGGCGGCAATACCAGGCGCCCACGGCGATGGTGGACCTGTCCAAGCCTGCCTTCAAGCTGGGTGTGGCGGCGCTGCAAGTGGGCCTGGCCGCGCATGAACTGCAGGTCAAGGTCACCACCGACCAGCCTCAATACACCATCCGCCAGAAAGCCACCGCGCGCATCACCGTCACGCAAGGCGGTAAGCCCGCGGCCGGCGCCGAAGTGGCCTTTGCCGCGGTGGACGAAGGCTTGCTGGCGCTGCGCGGCAATGCGTCATGGGACCTGCTGCATGCCATGCTGCAACAGCGCGACTGGGCCGTCGAGACCAGCACCGCGCAGGGCGAGATCATCGGCCGCCGCCACTACGGCCGCAAAGCCGTGGCTGCCGGTGGCGGCGGGGGCCGCGGCGGCGCGCGCGAATTGTTCGACACACTGCTGCTGTGGAAAGCCACCGTGCCGCTGGACGCCAACGGCCAGGCCAGCGTGGACGTGCCGCTGAACGATGCGCTGACCAGCTTCCGCCTGGTGGCCGTGGCCGACGGCGCCATCGGCGATGGCCCGCACACCTTCGGCACCGGCAGCACCAGCATCCGCGTCACGCAAGACCTGCAGGTGCTCTCTGGCCTGCCGCCGCTGGTGCGCGAAGGCGACCAGTTGCAGGCGCTGCTGACGCTGCGCAACACCACCAGCCGCGATATGAAGGTGCGCGCCACGCTGGCGGGCACCGTGAACAGCGGGCCGGGTGCCGCCATCAACCGCAGCGCGCTGGTGCTGCCGCCGCAAGAGGTGCTGCTGCCTGCCGGCAGCGCCAGGGAGGTGGCCTGGCCGCTGACCGTGCCCGAGCGCGCCTTCAGCATTTCGTGGGAGGCTGCCGTCGACGAAACGGCTGGCTCCGGCGTCACCGGCGGCGTGGCTGCGAAAGACCGCCTGCGGGTGCTGCAGCTGGTCAAGGAAGCCGTGCCCGTGCGTGTGCTGCAAGCCACGCTGCAGCAGCTGGACGCGACCATGACGATGCCCGTGGAGGCGCCGGCCGACGCCTTGCCGTTGCAGGGCCCCAAGGCTGGCGGCCTGCTCGTGGCGCTGCAGCCGCGCCTGAGCGGCGCACTGCCCGGCCTGCGCCGCTTTTTCGAAACCTACCCCTACAACTGCCTGGAACAGCGTACCAGCAAAGCCCTGGGCCTGCAGGACGCTGCGCAGTGGGCGGCCGTGGCGAACAGCCTGCCCACTTATCTGGATGCCGATGGCCTGGCCCATTACTACCCCCCGCGCGCCGAAGACGGCCCGCGCGGCAGCGACAGGCTCACCGCCTATGTGCTGGCGGCTGCCCACGAGGCCGGCGCCGAGCTGCCCAACGCCGCGCGTGAAGCCATGCTGCAGGGTCTGACGGCCTTTGTTGAAGGCCGGCTGGAGCGCCGCGCATGGTCGCCCCGGCTGGACCTGGACGTGCGCAAGCTCTCGGCCATCGAAGCCCTGGCCCGGCACGGGCGGGCGCACCCGCGCATGCTGGGCAGCATCACCATCGCGCCCAACCAGTGGCCCACCGCAGCGCTGCTGGACTGGCTGCAGATCCTGAAGCGGGTGAACTCCGTGCCTCAGCGCAGCGAACGCCTGGCCGGGGCGAACAACAGCCTGCGCGCACGGCTGGCCTTTGCCGGCACCACGCTGCGCTTCAGCACCGAGGCCGACGACTTCTGGTGGTGGCTGATGGACAGCCCCGACGCCAACGCGTCGCGCTTGGTGCTGGCCGTGCTGGACGACCCTGCCTGGCGCGAAGACCTGCCGCGTCTGGTGGTGGGCAGCCTGGCGCGTCAGCGGGGCGGTGCATGGATGACCACCACCGCCAACCTGTGGGGCGTGCTGGCCTTGAACAAGTTTTCGGCCGCGTTCGAAAACACGGTGGTCACCGGTCGAACGGTGGCCAGCACAGGTGCAACTGAAGTGGGCGCTGCGACTGCAGTGCCGTCGGTCATCGACTGGAAAGCCAGCCCGGAAGGTGGCCGCCTGCTGCTGCCATGGCCCGCGCGCAAGGGACCATTGAGCGTGCAGCAGCAAGGCACTGGCAAGCCCTGGCTCACCGTGCAAAGCCTGGCCGCCTTGCCCTTGAAGGCGCCTCTCAGCGCCGGCTATCGCGTGCAGCGCACGGTCACCGCGGTCGAGCAAAAGGTCAAGGGCCGCTGGAGCCGTGGCGACTTGCTGCGTGTGCGCCTGGAAGTGGACGCGCAGGCCGACATGACCTGGGTCGCGGTCAGCGACCCGGTGCCCGCAGGCGCCACCATTCTGGGCAGCGGCTTGGGTCGCGATTCGGCCATCGGCACGGCGGCTGAACGAAAGGAAGGCAGCGCCTGGGCCGCCTACGAGGAACGCGGCTTCGAGACCTACCGCAGCACCTTTGGCTACATGCCGCGTGGCAAGCACATTCTTGAATACACGCTGCGCCTGAACAACCCCGGCCGCTTCGGCCTGCCGCCCACGCGCGTGGAAGCGATGTACGCGCCAGAGACCTTTGGCGAAGCGCCGAACGCCGCGTTGGAGGTTGCGCCATGACGGCGCCCTCTGCATGGAGGGGCCGAGGTGCCGCCGTGCGCAGAGTGCTGGCTGGGGCCGGCCTCGTGGCCTGTGCGGCCAGCAACGCCGCCCCCATCCCGACCTTCGCCGAGGTGCGCGCCGCCCACCGCCCCAGCGACATCACGCTGCAAGACCGCCACGGCACGCCCATCCAGACGCTGCGCATCGACCCCACCGTGCGCCGCCTGCCATGGGTGCCGCTGCAAGAACTGTCGCCGGCGCTCGTCCACGCCATCGTGCTCAGCGAAGACCAGCGCTTCTGGCAGCACAGCGGCATCGACTGGCAGGCCGTGGCCAAGAGCGCCTGGGCCAACGCGTTGAACACGCGCACGCGGGGTGCTTCCACGCTCACCATGCAATTGGCCGGTCTGCTGGATGACGGACTGGCGCGCCCGACGCAAGGCCGCAGCGTGGCGCAGAAGCTGGGGCAGGCCTACACCGCCACGCTGCTGGAACAGCGGTGGACGAAGAGCGACATCCTCGAGGCCTATCTGAATGGCGTGCCGCTGCGCGGTGAACTGGTGGGCATCAACGCACTGGCGCAGACGCTGTTCGACAAGCACCCCAGCGGGCTGGACGCCCAGGAAGCTGCCATCACGGCCGCGCTGGTGCGTGCGCCCAACGCCCCACCCGCCCGCGTGGCCGAACGCGCCTGCGCGGTGTTGCGCCTGCAACACGCCACCTGCGACGGCCTGCAAGGCCTGAGCGAAGCCGCGCTGTCTCGCCGCGGCGCCATGCCGCTGGGCGAACAGTTGGCGCCCCACTTTGCGCGCCAGGCGCTGCGCGCCGCTGACCTTCCGATGCAGGACAGGACAGCGCAGTCCGAACCCTCGCAAAGCACCCGCAACGCGCTGCAAACACGCCCCGCCAGTGATCGGGCCGTGCCAGCGCAATCCGGCGGCAGCACCGCTGCCTTGCAGACCACGCTGGACGCCCCGTTGCAGCGCCTGGCGCTGGCGGCACTGCGCCAGCAACTGGCCGAACTGCGTGGCCGCAACGTCGAAGACGGTGCCGTGCTGGTGCTGGACAACGCCACTGGCGAGGTGCTCTCCTGGGTGGGCAGCAGCGGCGGCGCCTACAGCGACGCGCCCGAGGTCGACGGCGTGCTGGCACGCCGCCAACCCGGCTCCACGCTGAAGCCCTTCGTCTACGAACTGGCCTTCGAGCGCGGGCTCATCACCCCCGCCACGCCGCTGGACGACAGCCCCACCCAATTGGCCACCGCCGCCGGCCTTTACCTGCCGCAGAACTACGACCGCCACTTTCGCGGCTGGGTGAGCGCGCGCACGGCGCTGGGCGCCAGCCTGAACATGCCCGCAGTGCGTGTAGCCAGCCTGCTGCCGCCTGGCGCTCTGCACCAGCGCCTGAACGAGCTGGGCCTGGCCCTGCCCGAAGCCGCCGGCTACTACGGGCACGCACTGGCACTGGGCGGAGCCGACGTCACGCTGCTGGCGCTGACCAACGCCTACCGTGCGCTCGCCAACGGCGGACTGCTGGCGGCGCCACGGCTGCTGTCAACCCGTGTGGCAGGTACGGCCGGCGCAGCAGCACATGCTGGCATGACGGCGGGCAGCGCCGGGCGTCGTGTGGCCACCCCCGCCGCGGTGCACCTGGTGACGCACATCCTGGCCGACAACAACGCCCGCGCAGCCACCTTCGGCCTGCACAGCGCGCTGGCCACGCACGGCTTTGCGGCCGTCAAGACGGGCACCAGCAAGGACTTGCGGGACAACTGGTGCGTGGGCTACACCAGCCGCTACACCGTGGGCGTGTGGGTGGGCAATGCCAGCGGCGCACCGATGCACGGCGTCAGCGGCATCAGTGGCGCCGCGCCGGTATGGCGCGCCGTGGTGCAGCACCTGCACGCCTCGCATCCATCCACCGCACCAGCGCTCACCCCCGGCGTGGTGGTGCACCAGGTGTCGCTTGTCGATGCAGCGGAGCCGGCGCGCGAAGAGCTGTTTCTTTCCGGGACCGGACCTGCGCAGCGCCATGCGGCGGCGGCCACGGGCGGTGTTCGGGGTCGCGGTGGCGTGGGTGCCCGAGAAGGTCGCCAGGAGGCGCAGCGCTTCGGCATCACGAGCCCGCGTGACGGCAGCGTTTTTGCGCTGGACCCCGACATTCCGATCACCGCACAGCGCGTCACTTTCGAAGGTGAGGCCGGCACCTGGTGGGTGGATGGACGGCCGGTGGGGCAGGGCACGCTGGTACGCTGGCTGCCGACGCCGGGATCGCACCGCGTGGCCTTGCTCGACGCGGCGGGGCGGGTGGTGCAGCAGGTGAGGGTGGAGGTTCGAAGCCTGAGGCTCGCTGCAGCCCGTGCCGCACCGGTTGCGCTGCGGGCAAGATAGGCGCAGATGCTGGTTCGTCCACTTCAGAGCTGGGTGTGGCAAGCTTCACAATCGCTCGGCAAAACCCCCCACACCATGCGCCAGACCCTGCCAGTCATCGCCGCCTTCGCCATCTGCGCGACCGCGTTTGCGCAGACGGGTGCAGCCGCAACGTGCCCAACGATTTCCGATGCCGCCGCCCGGCTGGCCTGTTACGACAACGCGTTTCCGCCGAAGATCTCAAGTGCTCCCGGAGCGGCTCCCGCTTCGAAGAGCGCGCCCATCGGCACTGCAGGTGCGGCCGCGAACCCTGACACGTTCGGCCTGCCGCAAAAGGCCGCAGCGTTGGAGCCCCAAGCCATCACCTCCCTGGTCGACGAAGCCTTCGATGGTTGGGGTCCCAACGACAAGATTCGTCTGCACAATGGCCAGGTCTGGGAAGTGATGGACGGCAGCAGTGGCACCACCACACCGGCCATGCGAAGAGTGACCGTCAAGCGCGGGGCGCTGGGGTCCTACTTCCTGGAGTTCGAGGGCTTGACCAAGAGCCCACGGGTGCGCAGAGTCAAGTAGGGTGAGCGGGGTCATAGGGTGACCGGGTTAGAGGTGAGGAGGTGAGCGAGGTCAGAGGTGAGCGAGGTCAAGGGTGAGCGGGGTCACGGGGTGAGCGGGGTCAGGTCTCAATACTGTTAGCTTTGCGGGTGAGAGGTGAGCGGGGTCAGAGGTGAGCGGGGTCAAGAGGTGAGCGGGGTCAGGTCTCCCTTTTTGCGTGCTCGGAAGGTGATGGTGTGGCGCCCACGAAACAACTTCAGCCAGCGTATCAAGCCAAGACTGCCGCTGCGCCACTCGCAAGCGCTTCATCCATCATCACCTGCGTTCCGCGTGAAAACTCCAGTGGGCAAGGGAAGTCACCGCCCTCGCGTATCACGCGGTTGAAGGCCGCCACCTGCAGCTCGTAGTGGTTGGTGGCCGGCCAGCGTTCGGTGCTGGTTTCAAAGCCACGGTGCAGTTCCAGTTGTGCTTCGCCAAACACCCGGGCATTGAACGGCACCCGCAAGCGCAAAACGCCCTGGTCGCCATGAAAATTCATTTCCTGGCGCGGGTGCATGCGTATGGAGGTGAAGTTCACATAGTCGGCGTCGCCAAACCTGGCGGTGATGGCGGCATACACGTCCACGCCGTTGTCCCACCGGATGCGAGCCTGAACATCGGTCGCTTCCAGCCCGGTGGCAAAGCGGGCGCCGGCCATCACGTAGACACCGATGTCACGCAGCCCACCGCCGCCAGCGTCGGCCCGGTTGCGGATGTTGGTGGCGTCGCGGTTGTTGTACGAGAACGCCCCATCTATGCGCCACAGCTGCCCCACCGCGCCCTCGGCCAGCAGTTGGCGTGTACGCTGCCATTGCGGGTGGTGCACGATCATCAGAGCCTCGGCTGCGACCACACCCGCCGCATCGCGGGCCGCGATCAGTTCTGCGTAGTCACGGGCTTGCAGAGCCATCGGCTTTTCGCACAGCACATGCTTGCCTGCGCGCATGGCCTTCAGGCTCCATTCCACGTGCAAGTGGTTCGGCAGCGGGATGTAGACCGCGTCGATGTCGGGGTCGGCCAGCAGCGCTTCATAGGTGGCATGCAGACGCAGGCCGGGCGCAAAGATGCGGAACGGCTCGGCCTTGGCCGGGTTCGAGGTGGCCAGAGCAGCGATGTGACCGCCAGGCGCCAGGGTCAGCGCCGGGCCCATGTGTTCCCGCGCGAACTTGGCGGCCCCGAGAATGCCCCAGCGTACGTTTGACATCGATCAAGCCTTGATAACGGTGAATGGTGAAAGCGCCAATCCGCTGATCGAGGCCCTGAAACGCGGGGCGCGCCCGAGGTGCACAGCGCTGTATGAGCCTTGACTGAGCGCCTGGACGGGTCTTCAGGTTTTGGCGCAGTAGACAGGAGCCTCGAAACATTGTCAGCTGACGATCAGTTTCGTTCTTCATGCTGCACCGCACCATGATTGCCGATCTGCCCACCCCTGAACGACTCGATCTCGAAGATGTACTCGGGAACCTGCAGCATGCCCGCCGCAACGAAGACCTGGGGCGGCTTGCCCATCTGGCCTACTGGGACGTGCGCAGATGGGCCCGCAGGGCACACCGCCATAAGCTGGCCGACCGTGCTTCGGACCTGATCATCAGGCATCCGCACCCGAGCCGTTCCGCCTTCCTGGAACTGGTCGATGACGTGATCGAGGAACTGGAGTGCATTCGCCTCGGCGTGCACTGATGCGGATTCTGGTTGATGACAGCGGTCGCTGCTGTTGAGTCAATGGCGTTCTGTTGCCGACCCGGCTGGTATGCCGCCGCCATGCGAAGACCCGGCGTCTTCGTTGCCGTCTTGCTGCTTGCTTCATGCGCGACCGAGCAGCAATGCCAGGTCGGCACCGCGATCACCGTGCCGTTAGCTGACCGGAACTTGGTGCATGCGTCCATTCCGGACATGCTGGCAGCCGCTGGCGCAGCGCGCTACAGGATGCCGTCGCTGCGTTGCCTTCGAAGGCCTTGCCGGGAATGATGCTGGCGGCGTTGGCGTTGGCGTTGGCGTTGGCGTTGGCGTTGACGCTGGTTCTGCGCCGTGCGCCGGCGGGCGGGGCGTGACGCGCTGAAGCGGCAGCCGACCCCTGCCGCACAATCGTCACCGTGAACAACGCCCATGCCGACCCCACCGACCGTGCCTTGCAGCGTTTCAGGGAACTGCTGTTCCACAGTCTGGCCCAGGAGCAGTGGCTGCGTTTGCTTTTGGCCAGGCCACAGGGCGCCGAGCCTGGCTTGCAACGGGTGGTGGTGCGACCGCTGGTGCTGAAGGGGCAGCCGGTTTTGAGTTTCGTCTACAGCCATGCCACCTGCGACATCACGAAGAACGTGCCCCCGGCCGAAGGACTGGCGCGCATCGATGAACTGCTGGGCGCCAGTTTTCGCAACGCCCACCTCACCACGCCGGCCGGAGAGACGCAACTCGTGCTGAGCAAGAAGGGCAGGGCGCAACTGTCGGGTCATGTTCCTGCATCCGGATCTGCGCCGGCCCGGCCTGGCGGATCAGGCCCGGCGCCAGGCGCATTGGCCGCGACATCGGCTTTGCCCGCCATGGAGTCGAGCTTGGCGCCAGAGTCGGCAATTGCAAGTCCAACTGCACTTGCGCCAGTCCCGCATGACCGCCAGAAGCAACGCTGGCTGGACATCAACCGCCCGTTCCTGGTGGCACTGGGCATCACCACGCCGCAGCATCAACTGGTGCCGGCCATGGCGCGCAAGTGGAAGCAGATCAACAAGTTCGTCGAGATCTTTGCGCACGCACTGGCTTCGTCACCGCTGGCAAAGGCGCAGCACATCCGGGTGGTCGACTTTGGCGCCGGCAAGGCCTACCTCAGTTTTGCCGTGCACGACTGGCTGCGCCACACGCAGGGCCTGCAGTCCGAGGTGGTGGGCGTTGAACTGCGCGAAGACCTGGTGGCGCAGGGCCGGCGCATCGTCGCCGATCTGGGCTTGCAGGGTATGCGGCTGGAGCAGGGCGATGTGCGCGAATGGCGCGCCGGCCCGATGAACGTGATGATTGCGCTGCACGCCTGCGACACCGCCACCGACCACGCCATCCACCTGGGCATCAGGGCCGGCGCGGACATGATCCTGTGCTCACCCTGCTGCCACAAGCAGTTGCGCCCGCAGTTGCTGAGCCCGCATGCGTTGCGCAGCGTGTTTCAGCATGGCATACACGCTGAACAGCAGGCCGAAATGGTGACCGACAGCCTGCGCGCGCTGTTGCTGGAAGCGCAGGGTTATGACACCCAGGTGTTTGAATTCGTGGCGCTGGAGCACACGCGCAAGAACAAGATGATCCTGGCGGTGAAGCGACCTGTCGCAAAACCGGCAGATGCGGCGCTGCTGCAGGTGCAGGAGCTGAAGCGGTTTTTCGGGGTGCGGGAGCAGTGCCTTGAGACGCTGCTGGCGCAGCCGGTGACAGAGTCATAGGGCGTGTCGGGGGGATGGCTCCTTCAAGATTCGATGCGCCGAATTCCGGGTGGTCACACTTCGCTGGTGCACTGCTTCGTGCCTTGGGGTCACTTCGAGGGGGGGGGCATCGTGGGGGGGGGTCACATCGCGGGGGTCAGGTCTCTCATTTCTCGCATTCGGAGGCGGCAGCTTTGTGCGTACCTTGGGGTCACGAGGTTTAGGGTCAGGATTTGGGGTCAGTCTGGAATTGGGGTCATGTATTTGGGGTCAGGTCTCCCATTTCTCATCCACTCGATGCGCGCGCATTGAGGTCATGGCGCATCGGGGTCAGGTCTCTCATTTCTCACGTTTGAAGGCGGCAGATGTGTGCCGATGGCCTAACCATTGAGGCGGAACGCCTGGAGCAGCGGCCTGCCGCCGTCGTTCGTCCTGCGCATCAGGCGGCGAGGCGGCGCGGGCCGGCACGGGCGAGAATCGCGGCATGACACTGCCTCCGCAACCTCGGAACCCGCTGCACGGACTGACGCTGGAGCAGATCGTCACCGCGCTGCATGCTCGGTATGGTTGGGACGGTTTGGCCGAACGCATCCCCTTGCGTTGTTTCGAGAGCGATCCGACGATCACCAGCAGCCTGAAGATGCTGCGCAAGACACCCTGGGCGCGCGAGAAGGTGGAGGGCCTGTACCTGTACATGCTGCGGGAGGCCAAACGCGGCAGTGCCTGACCTTGGGCGTCTGGTGTTCGATGGGCCAATGGGTCGCGTTGCGTAAATGGATCGCGTTCTGCCGGGTCGGGTCTTGGGGTCTCCACTCACGATCTAAGGCGGTCTGGACAGGAGAAATGGGAGACCTGACCCTCTAAATTTTGTGACCCTCTAAATTTTGACCCCTCTAAATTTGACCCCTTGAAATTGCACCGAGTCCAGCCCCATGACATCCACCGAAGTTCGTCGCCTGTCGGACGCCGACGCCGCAGACTACCGATCGCTGATGCTGCGTGCCTATGCGCGCGAGCCCGATGCCTTCACGTCCACCGCAGCCGAGCGCACGGCGCTGCCGTTGACCTGGTGGCAGTCCCGCGTCGGCGCCAACGCTGACTCGGCTGAGATGGTGTGGGGCGCCTGCTGCGACGGTGTGCTGGTGGGCGCTGCTGGCCTGGCACGCGAACAGCGCGAGCGCACGCGCCACAAGGCCACCTTGTTTGGCATGTACGTGGCACCGGGGTTTCGCAATCTGGGCCTGGCCAGAAAGCTGGTGTTGGCCGTGCTCGGCCAGGCGCAGGGGATGCCCGGTTTGAAGCTGGTGCAGCTGACCGTGACCGACTCCAACGCAGCCGCCATCAGGCTCTACGAGGCCTGCGGTTTCCAGAGCTTTGGCGTCGAGCCTCTTGCCAACCGGGTCGGTGACGCATTCATTGCCAAGCGCCACATGTGGCGCCTGCTTGCGGGCGGCTAGTCGGCTTGGGGTGTCTGCGCCTTGTAGTGCTGCTGGCGCTGGCGCCGGTGCCGGGTTCAGGGTCACAAGCCCGGATTGTTGGTCTATGCTTTGTCGGTCCGTCTGTGGTTGATGAACCGCATGCAACAGCGTCAAGGAGCAAGCCATGAAGCGTGTCACTGGAATCGGCGGCGTGTTCTTCAAGTCCAAGGACCCGAAAGCCCTGGGCGATTGGTACCGCGCGCACCTGGGCTTGCAGGTCGAGGATTGGGGCGGCGTGGCGTTCAGGTGGGTGACCCCCGAAAACCCCACGGGCACCGGCACCACGATCTGGAGCCCTTTCAAGGACGACACGGCCTACTTCGCGCCCAGCACCGCCAGCTTCATGATCAACTTCCGTGTCGAAGACCTGCACGCACTGCTGGCGGCGCTGCGCGCCGAAGGGTGCGAGGTGGACGCCAAGGTCGACGAATCAGAATACGGCAAATTCGGCTGGGTAATGGACCCGGACGGCAACCGCATTGAACTGTGGCAACCGCCTGCAGGGCAGTAGCACCGGCAGGCCACCAGCATCGGGCTCCGTCGCCGTCGAAGCGGCAGGGTCCCGTTCGTCGTCAGCACATGACTGCGGCGCAACCCGCTGCCGCACCGTCAAGCATCAACCCCGCAACCGACCTGGAGAGACTGAGCATGGACGACCGTACCGTTCGTTTGCACCGCGTGCTGCGCACCAAACCCGAGAAGGTGTACCGCGCTTTTCTGGAAGCCGACGCCATGAGCAAGTGGCTGCCGCCCTACGGTTTCACGTGCAAGGTCCACCACATGGACGCCCGAGTGGGCGGTGGCTTTCGCATGTCGTTCAGCAACTTTTCAACGGGGAACGGCCATGCCTTCGGCGGCGAGTATCTGGAACTGGTGCCCGACCAGCTGATCCGCTACAGCGACAAGTTCGAAGACGCCAACCTGCCCGGCACCATGCAGGTCAGAGTCGTCTTGAAGCCGGTGATCTGCGGCACCGAACTCAGCATTGAGCAGTCCGGCATCCCCGATGTCATACCGCTGGAGATGTGCTACCTGGGTTGGCAGGAATCGCTGGCGCAGCTGGCCACGCTGGTTGAACCCGACATCCCCGGGTGAGCCCAGCCATGATGCGCAGCCCAGCCGGCTGGCGGGCACTGCCGGGCATGGGCGTGCTGGCCGCTGGCCTGGCGGCGCTGTGGTTCTTGCAGCCGCTGGCGGCGGCGGTGTACTTGTTCGCCAGTGTGATCACGTTTGCCTGCTATGCCATCGACAAGGCCGCGGCCCGCCACCGCAGCCGAAGAACCCCGGAGTGGGTCTTGCATGCACTGGCGCTGGTGGGCGGTTGGCCGGGGGCCCTGCTGGCCCAACGCTTGCTGCGCCACAAATCGGCGAAGCCGGCTTTTCAATTGCGTTTCTGGCTGACGGTGTGCGCCAATGTGGCGGTCTGCTGGATGCTGGCTTTGCTGCTGGGCTCGGCGGGTGGCTGACGGCGGTCGACACCGGGCGATACGCCTCGTGGCCTGGTTCGAGGCGTTCAAGGGCATTCTGGTGCTGGTGGCGGCGACTGGGCTGCTGACGCTGGTGCACAAGGACCTGCATGCCTGGGCCGCGAGCCTGATCGAGCACGCCCACCTCAACCCCGCGTCGAAGTACCCGCAGATCTTTCTGGATGCCGCTTCGCGCGTGCAGGAAACCAAGACTGTGTTGTTGGCGCTGGGCGCCGCGGCGTATGCGGGCATTCGCCTGGCCGAGGCCTATGGTCTCTATCACGAAAGGGCCTGGGCCGAGGTGCTGGCCGCCGTCAGCGGCGGCATTTACATGCCGGTGGAAGCCTACGAATGGCTGGCGCATCCGACGTGGTTGCGCGCCACGCTGTTCATGGTCAATGGCGCGGTGGTGGTACTGATGCTGCGCGCGTTGATGCTGCGCCGCCAGGGTGGCGCAGCGCCCGGCGGTGGGTGAAGGTGGGCCAGGCAGGCTGGGGTCGCGTGCGACACTGAACCATGCGTGATCAGGCCCTTCTCGTGCGCCCCATAGCACCCACCGACCGCGAGGCTTGGCAGCCGCTGTGGGACGGCTACAACGCGTTCTATGGCCGTGAAGGCGCCACCGCGCTGGCACCGGCCATCACGCAGGCCACCTGGCGGCGTTTCTTCGACCCCTCCGAGCCGGTGTTTGCGCTGGTGGCAGAAAGCCAGGGCAGGCTGCTGGGGTTGACGCATTACTTGTTCCATCGAAGCACCACGCGTCTGGAACTCACGTGCTACCTGCAAGACCTTTTCACGGCACCACAAGCCCGGGGGCAAGGCGTGGGGCGCGCGCTGATCGAGGGCGTTTACGGCGCGGCGCAGGCCAGCGGCGTGCACCGCGTCTATTGGCAGACGCACCAGACGAACAGTGCGGGGCGGCAGCTCTACGACCGGGTGGCGCGCCACCTGGGTTTCATCGTCTATTCACACGACGTCTGACGTAGCAGCGCAGACCTTGAAAGATGGCCAGGCTGCCGCCGACCCAGACGACAGATCGAACAGGAGCGACGATGGCACGAGAGCGGTTTGACCTGGTGGTGATGGGGGCGGGGTCGGGGGGTGTGCGCGCCGCGCGCATCGCGGCGCAGCGGGGCCTGAAGGTGGCCATTGCCGAACACAGCCGTGTCGGTGGCACCTGCGTCATCCGCGGCTGCGTGCCCAAGAAGCTGCTGATGTACGCATCGCAGTTTCACGACCAGTGGCAGGACGCTCGCGGCTTCGGCTGGCAGCTGGGCGACTTGCCCAGCCACGACTGGCCGGCCCTGGTGGCGGCCGTGGGCGCCGAAGTGTCGCGGCTTGAGGTGGTCTACCGCCAGCTGCTCGGTGGCGCAGGGGTCGAGCTCATCGACGGCGCAGCGCGCCTGGCCGGGCCTGGCGTGGTGCAGGTGGCCGGACGTGAACTCGAGGCGCCGCGCATCATCGTGGCCACCGGCGCGCGGCCGCTGCGGCCGGCCGTTGCCGGCGCCGAGTGGGCCATCTCGTCCGACGACTGCTTCAATCTGCCCCAGCGCCCGCGGCGCCTTCTGGTGGTGGGTGGCGGTTTCATCGCGCTGGAATTTGCCGGCATCTTTCGCCGGCTGGGCAGCCAGGTGGTGCTGGCGCATCGGGGCGCGTTGCCTTTGCGGGGCTTCGATGAAGACGTGCGCCAGCATCTGGCCAACGAGCTGGCTGCGGGCGGCCTGGATACCCGTTGGGGCACGCAGCCGCTGGCCATCGAGCGCATCGACGGCGGGGCCCTGCGCGTGGCGCTGGGCCACGGCAGCGGCACCGGCCACGAAACATTCGACGCCGTGCTGGTGGCCACCGGGCGGCAGCCGGCCACCGCCGGCATCGGCCTGGCTGAGGCGGGTGTGCGCCTGGGTGCGGTGGGCGAGGTGCTGGTGGACGAACACAGCCGCACCAGCGTCGATGGCATCTGGGCGGTGGGCGACTGCACCAACCGGCTGAACCTGACGCCGGTGGCCATCCGTGAAGGCCACGCGGTGGCCAACGACATCACCGGCGGGCCCGCGCTTGCCATCAACTACCGCAACGTGCCGCAGGCGGTATTCAGCCAGCCGCCGGTGGCCACCGTGGGCCACACCGAAGCCAGCGCGCGCGCTTCATTCGCGGATGTCGACATCTACCGCACCGCCTTCAGGCCGATGCGCGCCACCATCAGCGGCCGTGCCGAGCGCTCGTTGATGAAACTGGTGGTGCGGCGCGACACCCAGCAGGTGGTGGGCGCGCACATGGTGGGCAGTGATGCGCCAGAGATCCTGCAGGGCCTGGCCATTGCCGTGAACGCGGGTCTGACCAAGGCGCAGTTCGACGCCACCGTGGGCATCCATCCCACCGCCGCCGAAGAGTTCGTGACGATGCGGATGCCTGTGGCGTAGCGCCATCGCGGCGCCGGCTTCAGGAGTCGATCTTGATGCTGGCTTCCTTCACCAGCCGCGTGTACTTGTTGCGCTCTTTCTGCATGAACTCGGCAAAGCGCTCGGGGCTGCCGCCAGAGTCTTCAGCCCCCGCGGTGGCCAGCCGTTCGGCCACATCGGGCAGCGCCAGCGCGCGGTTGATGTCATCGTTCATGCGCCTGACCAGCGCTGGCGACATGCCCTTGGGGCCCGCCAGGCCGTACCAGGTGGTGGCGTCGAAACCCGGCAGGTCCGACTCGGCCACCGTAGGCACGTTGGGGTAGGCCTTCGAGCGCTGCGTGCGCGTCTGCGCCACGGCCACCACCTTGCCCGACTTCACGTGCGGCGTGGCGGCGGTCATGGTCTCGAAGCTGTACTGCACCTGGCCGCCGATGAGGTCGGTGATCAGCGGCCCTGAACCACGGTAAGGGATGTGCAGCGCAAACACCTTGGCCTGGTGCTTGAAGAGTTCAAGGGCCAGATGTTGTGCCGAGGCCGGCCCCGACGAGCCGAAGGTCAGATGGCCCGGCCGCGCACGGCACGCGGCGATGATGTCCTTCACCGTGCGGGCCGTCTGGTCGGTGTTGCAGATCAGCAGGTTAGGTGTCACGCCCACCAGGCTGATGGGCGAAAAATCGGTCTCGGCGTTGTAGCTCAGCTTGGGCTGCAGCGCCGGCGCGATGGCATGGCTGTTGATGTGCGCCATCAGCAGCGTGGTGCCGTCCGGGTTCTGCTTGGCGACATGGTCGGCGGCCAGCACGCCCGCAGCGCCAGCCTTGTTTTCGATGATGACGTTGCTCTTCCACGCCTCTTGCAGCTTGGGCGCGAGGATGCGGGCCAGGATGTCGGTGCCGCCGCCGGGCGGAAAACCGACCACGATGCGCACGGGGCCGGGGGTCAGCGACTGCGCGCGCAGCGACGGCGTGCCCAGCGTGGCAGCGGCCCCTATTGCGGCAGTGAAAGTGCGTCTGCGGATCATGTGGGTCTCCAGGGTTGAGTGTGGTGGTGCTTGGCGCCGGCAGCGATTTGGGATGCTCTCAGGCCTTCGCCGCCAGCGTGTGCGTGGCAAAGTGGTCCATCGCGGCCTGCACGCCGCTGCCGGCCGTCTTGACGCCGGCCAGCTTCAGACCCATCTCGACACCGGCCACCATGGCCACCAGCGTGAGGTCGTTGCTGTCGCCCAGATGGCCCATGCGGAACATGCGGCCCTTGAGCTTGCCCAGACCGGTGCCCAGCGACAGGTCGAAGCGCTGGTGGATCAGCTTGCGCAGCGCATCGGCATCCACGCCGGGCGGCGTGATGACGCCGGTGAGCACGGGCGAGTACACCGCAGGGTCGGCGCACTGGATGGGCAGCCCCCAGGCGTCGACGGCCGCGCGCACGCCGGCGGCCCAGCGCTGGTGGCGCGCAAAGACCTGGTCCAGTCCCTCGGCCAGCAGCATGTCCAGCGCTTCGCTCAGGCCGTACAGCAAGTTGGTGCTGGGCGTGTAGGGCCAGTAGCCGTCGGCGTTCATGGCCACGATCTCGTCCCAGGCCCAGAAGGCCTTGGGCAGCTTGGCTTCTTTCGATGCGGCCATCGCCTTCGGCGACAGCGCGTTGAAGCTGATGCCCGGCGGCAGCATCAGCCCTTTTTGCGAGCCACTGACGGTGACGTCCACGCCCCACTCGTCGTGCCGGTAGTCGGCGCTGGCCAGGCCGGAAATCGAATCCACCATCAGCAAGGCCGGGTGGCCGGCCGCGTCGATGGCAAGGCGCACCGCGGCAATGTCGCTGGTGACGCCGGTGGAGGTTTCGTTGTGCACCACGCAGACGGCGCGGATGCGCTGGTCGGTGTCGCGGCGCAGGCGCGCCTCGATCAGGTCGGCCTGCACACCGCGCCGCCAGGCGGGCGCGTGGGGCAGCACGGTGTCTTCACCCTGCCACGCCAGCACCTCGGTCTGCAGGCCCAGGCGCTGCGCCAGCTTCTGCCACAGGCTGGCGAAATGGCCGGTTTCGTACATCAGTACCGTGTCGCCCGGCGACAGCGCGTTGGCCAGCGCGGCCTCCCAGGCGCCCGTGCCCGACGCCGGGTAGATGGCCACCGGGTGCTGCGTCTTGAACACCTGGCGGATACCGGCCAGCACCTTCAGGCCCAGCGCGCCGAACTCCGGGCCGCGGTGGTCGATGGTGGGCAGGCTGATGGCGCGCAGGATGCGGTCGGGCACCGGGCTGGGCCCGGGGATCTGCAGGAAGTGGCGGCCGGTGGGGTGTTGGTTCAGTTGCAGCATGGGTCATCCTTATGGGCCAAGTTTTGCATGCAAATTGCGGCTTGACATCAGCACTTCCTCCTATCCGGTGCTATGCCGGACGTCTGGTTTTGAATGCAAAATCGGGTTCAATTCCAAAAGCCGACCTCACCCACCATGGCACACATCATCGAGATGGCCCAGCTCGGCCTGACCGACCAGGTGGCAGCCCGCCTGCGTTCGCAACTCATCGAAGGCCAGATTGCACCGGGCGCCAAGCTCAACGAACGGGTGCTGTGCGAGCGACTACAGGTGTCGCGCACGCCGTTGCGCGAGGCCATCAAGCTGCTGGCCCACGAAGGCCTGGTGGACCTGCTGCCCAACCGTGGCGCGGTGGCCGTGAAGCTCGACGAGGCCGACATCGGCCACACCTTCGAGGTGCTGGCGGCGCTGGAAGCGCAGTCGGGCCGGCTGGCAGCGCAGCGCATCACGGCGGCGCAACTGACCGAACTGCGCGCCAAGCACCACGAGATGCTGGCGGCCTATGAACGCCGCGATCTGTCGGCCTATTACCGGCTGAATGCGGCCATCCATGCCGGCATCAACGAGGCGGCGGCCAACCCGGTGCTGACCGACAGCTACGCCCGCATCAACGCGCGGGTGCAGTCGCTGCGTTTTCGCACCAACCAGGACGAAGCCAGCTGGCGGCTGGCCGTGCAGGAGCACCACACCATGATCGATGCGCTGAGTGCTGGCGACGGCGCGGCGCTGGGCCAGGTGCTGGCCGAGCACCTGCTGCACAAGCGCGACACCGTGCTGGCGCTGCTGCGCCAGGGCGGTCTCGAATCCAACCACAGCGCGCCGCCCCCGGCGCGCAGCAAGGCACGGCGCCATGAAGCCTGAATCACCCGCCACCCTGGCACGGCCCGCCGGCACCGTGCCGCCGCCTAACGAGGCCTGCGCCGAACTGGAACGCCGCCTGCGCCGCGAAACACGCGGCGAGCTGATGTTCGACGCCGCTTCTCGTGGGCGTTATGCCACCGACGCGTCGATCTACCAGATCATGCCGGTGGGTGTCTTCGTGCCGCAGGACGACGCCGACGTGGCCACGGCGCTGGCCGTGGCGCGCGACACCGGTGTGCCGGTGCTGCCACGCGGCGGCGGCACCAGCCAGTGTGGCCAGACGGTGGGCGCGGCGCTGGTCGTCGACACCAGCAAGCACCTGCGGCAGCTGCTGGCGCTGGACACCGAAGCCCGCACGGCCGTGGTGCAGCCGGGCATGGTTCTGGACCACCTGAACGCGGCGTTGAAGAAGCACGGCC
Organism: Rubrivivax sp.; assembly: GCA_031429255.1. Taxonomy (GTDB): domain Bacteria; phylum Pseudomonadota; class Gammaproteobacteria; order Burkholderiales; family Burkholderiaceae_C; genus Rubrivivax. The sequence goes on along the minus strand of JANOZF010000146.1, from coordinate 690 downwards.
TGTGGTACCCGGTGGACGTGTCCACCAGCGCGCAGGCCACGCTGGGCGGCATGGCGGGCAACAACAGCTGCGGCTCACGCTCCATCGCCTACGGCAACATGGTGCACAACGTGGCCGGTGCCAGCGCCTGGCTGGCCGACGGCACGGTGGCCGACTTCGGCCCGATGGACGGGCTGAGCGGGCGCGCGCGCGAACTGGGTGAATTCGTGCGCGGCCTGGCCGGCCGCCACGCTGACGAGATCGAACAGCGCTGGCCCAAGGTGCTGCGCCGCGTCGCCGGCTACAACCTGGACATCTTCCACAACCAGAGCGAAAAGCCGTACACCACGGATGGCAGCGTGAATCTGGCGCACCTGCTGGTGGGCAGCGAAGGCACGCTGGCCTTCACGCGCAGCCTGACGCTGAAGCTGGCCGAATTGCCCCGCGGCAAGGTGCTGGGCATCGTCAACTTCGCCAGCTTCCGCCAGGCCATGGAGTCGGCACAGCACATCGTCAAGCTCGGCCCCACCGCGGTGGAACTGGTCGACCGCATCATGATCGAGCTGGCGCTGACCTACCCGGCATTCAAGCCGACGCTGCAGTCGGCCTTGATCGGCAAGCCCGCAGCTAGTCTGCTGGTGGAGTTTGCCGGCCCCGACGCCGCAGCGCTGCAAGCCCGGCTGGCCGACCTGGCGGCGCTGATGGGTGACC
>JANOZF010000145.1:0-23305 GCA_031429255.1 Rubrivivax sp. | reverse complement strand
TCGAAGAAGTCGGCCAGCTTCAGCGTGCCGGCGCGCACCTGCTCGCTCATGCTCCACACGCCGGTGCCGCTGCCCAGTTGCTGGCCGCGCCACTTGCCGTTCAGCATGGGGCCGCCGCTGACACCGATGGTGGGCAGGTTGACGCTGGACGCACCCATCAACAACGACGGCGTGGTTTTGTCGCAGCCCATCAGCAGCACCACGCCGTCGATGGGGTTGCCGCGGATGCTTTCTTCGACGTCCATGCTGGCCAGGTTGCGGTACAGCATCGCGGTCGGGCGCAGCAGCGTTTCGCCGAGCGACATCACCGGAAACTCGAGCGGAAAGCCGCCGGCCTCGTAGACGCCGATCTTCACCTGCTCGGCCAGCGTGCGGAAGTGGCTGTTGCAGGGTGTCAGTTCGCTGAAGGTGTTGCAGATGCCGATGACGGGGCGGCCGTCGAATTGGTCGTGCGGCACGCCCTTGCCCTTGACCCAGCTGCGGTAGGCGAAGCCGTCGCGGTCTTGCCTGCCGAACCACTGCTGGCTGCGCAGGGGGCGGGTCGGTTTCTTGTCGTCGCTGCTCATCGTTTACTGGCTTTCCCGGGGTGGGGCGCGGAGGGTCCGGAGATATTATGGTATGACGATTGAACCCAACCCCGGTGAAAACCCAATGCCCGAGCATCCCGACTTTCACGTGCTGGCCGCAGCCAAGCTATCGCCCATGTACACGGCGCAATTGCAGGCGCGCTTCACGTTGCACGACCGTCTGCACGACACCGATCCGGCCGCCTTTGCCGCCGTGGCCGGCCGCATCCAGGCCGTGGCCGCCAGCGGCGACACCAAGGTGAATGCCGCGCTGATGGCTCAGCTGCCGGCGCTGAAGCTGATTTCGGTGATGGGCGTGGGTTACGACGGCGTTGACGTGGCAGCGGCCAAGGCGCGCGGCGTGACCGTGACGCACACGCCCGATGTGCTGAACGACGACGTCGCCGACCTGGCACTGGGCCTGATGCTGTGCGCGGCGCGCCAACTGCCGGCCGCCGACCGCTATGTGCGCAGCGGCCAATGGCTTCAGGGGGCGATGCCGCTGGCGCGCAAGCTGTCGGGCGCTCGCTGCGGCGTGGTGGGCATGGGCCGCATCGGCCAGGCCATCGCCAGGCGCGCCGAGGCCTTTGGCATGGCCATCAGCTACACCGCGCGCAGCGCCAAGCCCGAGCTGCCCTACCGCTATTACCCCAGCGCATTGGCGCTGGCCGCCGACAGCGACTTTCTCGTGCTCATCACGCCCGGTGGCGCCGGCACGCGCAAGCTGATCAACGCCGAGGTGCTGGCTGCACTCGGGCCCAAGGGCATTCTGGTGAACGTGGCGCGCGGCTCGGTGGTCGACGAAGCGGCGCTGATCGATGCGCTGGAAAAGGGCACCATCGCCGGCGCCGCTCTGGACGTGTTCGAAAACGAACCCGAAGTGCCCGAGCGGCTGAAGGCGCTGCCGCACGTGGTGCTGGTGCCGCACATCGGCAGCGCCACCAGCAGCACGCGCCAGGCCATGGCCGACCTGGCCATCGCCAACCTGTGCGCGCTGCAGGCCGGGCGGGCGCTGGTCTCGCCGGTGCCCGAGTGTCGCTGAGCATGCGCGGTGTCGCGCGCCAGCGCGCCAGCGGGAAAGTCCGTAGCACCGGCGCTTTCAATCATCATACGATAGCAACAGGGGCGGCCGTCGCCTCACAACAATCTGGAGACAGCCCATGCAGTTGAAGACCACCTGGATCGCGGCCATGGCCGCTGCCGGACTGATGGCCGCAGTGCCGGCCGCGCAGGCGCAAGAAAAACTCACCGTGTGGTGGGTGAAAGGGTTCTACAAGGCCGAAGACGATGCGCTGTTCGAGGCCATCAAGAAGTTCGAAGCCAAGAACAAGGGCATCAAGATCGAGCTGTCGCAGTACCCGATCCAGGACATGATTCCGAAGACCGTGGCGGCGCTCGACTCGGGCAACCCGCCCGATGTGGCCTATGCCGACACCTACGACTTCCAGGTCACCGCCAAGTGGGCCTACGACGGCAAGCTTGAAGACATCTCCAGCGTCATCGACCCCCTGCACGGCAAGTTCGAGCCTCGCGCGCTGTCCACCACCTTCTTGCTCAACAACGCCACGCAGGCACGCGCCTATTACGCCTTCCCGCTCAAGCAGCAGACCATGCACATCCAGTACTGGAAGGACATGCTGGCCGAGTCGGGCTACAAGGAAAGCGACATCCCCAAGGACTGGAACGGCTACTGGGACTTCTGGTGCTCCAAGGTGCAGGTGGGCTACCGTCAGAAAACGGGCAACCGCGGCTTCGGCATCGGCATGCCGATGGGTGTGGATTCCACCGACTCGTTCTTCTCGTTCCTGACCTTCATGGACGCCTACAACGTGAAGCTGGTCAGCGACAGCGGCAAGGTGCTGGTGGACGACCCTACGGTGCGCCAGAACCTGATCAAGGCCGTCACCGACTACACCGCGGTCTACGCCAAGGGCTGCACGCCGCCGTCGTCGACGAGCTGGAAGGACCCGGACAACAACGTCGCCTTCCACAACAAGACCACGGTGATGACGCACAACGCCACCATCTCGATTGCGGCCAAGTGGCTGGACGACAGCAACAACGCCGCGCTCACGCCCGAGCAGCGGGCTGTGGCCAAGGCCAACTACACCGAGAAGATTGCCACCGCAGGGTTCCCGAACCGGCCTGACGGCAGCAAGATGACCTACCGCGCCGCGGTGAAGACCGGTGTCATCTTCAAGGAGGCGAAGAACAAGGTGGCCGCGAAGAAGTTCCTCACCTTCTTGCTCGACGAAGCCAACCTCACGCCGTATGTCGAAGGTTCGCTCGGGCGCTGGTTCCCGGTGCAGCTGAAGGCGCAGCAAAGCCCCTTCTGGAAGTCCGACCCGCACCGCCTGGCCGTCTACAACCAGTTCATGAGCGGCACCTCGCCTTTCGAGTTCACGAAGAACTACAAGTTCACCGTGCTGAACAACGAAAACGTCTGGGCCAAGGCGATGAACCGCGTGCTCAATGAAAAGGTGCCGGTGGACAAGGCCGTGGACGAGATGATTGCCCGCATCAAGGCCGTGGCCGCCAACTGATGCCACTGCCCGCCGGCGAAACACCGGCGGGCGGGCTTCCCCATCTGCCTCTGCCGTTCGGCCTGTGCGCCGGCCGGCGGCGGCCCTGAACAGGTCTGAGCCGTGAACACCGTTGCCACTGCCGCCGCCGCACCTGCCCAGCGCGCCAAGTCTTCGGGCTCGTGGCAGTTCTGGGGCCGCGTGCTGGTGGTGCCCTATCTGCTGGTGTTCCTGATCTTCGTGCTGTACCCGGTGGGTTACGGCCTGTGGCTGGCGCGCCACCCCCAGAGCTATGTGCAGCTCTTCGAAGACCCGATCTTCTTTCGCACCCTCATCAACACCATCGTCTTTCTGGTGGTGGCCATCAACGTGAAGATGGCCATCGCGATGGTGCTGTCGGGCTTCTTCATTCAAGCGCGCTGGTGGATCAAGGCGCTGTCGCTGCTGTTCATCCTGCCCTGGGCGCTGCCGTCCATTCCCACCATCCTGTCGGTGCGTTTCATGCTCAACCCCGAGTGGGGGGTGATCAACAGCCTGATCTTCCGCCTGACCGGGCTGGACGGGCCCAACTGGCTGAACGACCCGACACTGGCGCTGACCTTCTCGATGGTCATGCACATCTGGAAGTCACTGCCGTTCTGGACGCTGATCCTGATTTCAGGTCGGCTGGCGATACCGGCCGAACAGTACGAGGCGGCGTCGGTGGACGGCGCCTCGGGCTGGCAGAAATTTCGTTTCATCACCTGGCCCAGCATGCGCACGCTGTATGTCACGTCGACGCTGCTGTCGATGATCTGGACGCTGGGCGACTTCAATTCGGTCTACCTGCTCACCGGTGGCGGCCCGGCCGACCTGACCCATGTGCTGGCCACGCTGGGCATCCGCTACCTGCGGCTGGACCAGGTCGACCTGGCCATGGCCTCCATCGTGGTGGCGCTGCCGTTGGTGCTGCCGCTGGTCTTCTTCATGATGAAACGGTTGAGCAAATGAAGCGCAAGGGCTGGATCACCGAGGCCAAGTTGCTGCTGATCGGCATCCCGGTGTTTCTGTGGACCATCATTCCGGTCTATCACCTGGCGCTGTTTGCCTTTTCCACCAAGGACTCGGCCACCTCGGGCCGGCTGTGGCCGAAGCCGCCGACGCTGCAGAACTTCGATTTCGTGTTCGGGCAGAAGCACTTCTACCTCGACCATTTCTGGCTGCAGATGTGGAACTCGCTGGTGATTGCGCTCAGCGTGGGTGCGATCACGCTGTTTGTCGCCACCACGGCGGCGTTTGCCATCAGCCGCTTGAAAGTGCGTGGCGGACGCACGGTGATGAACCTGGCGCTGTTCACCTACTTCATCCCGGCCGCGTTTCTGGCCGTGCCCATGTACAAGACGATGGGCAACTACGGCCTGCTGAACAACCAGTGGGCGCTGATTCTGGCCATGGTGACCATTGCGTCGCCCTACTGCATCTGGGTGCTCAAGCAGGCCAGCGACAAGTTGCCGCTTGAACTGGACGAGGCCGCGCGCATGGACGGCGCCACGCCGCTGCAGTTGTTCCGCCTTGTCTACCTGCCGCTGATGGTTCCCTCGTTGGTGGCGGTGGGCACCTATTCGCTGCTGCTGGCCTGGAACGAGTACCTGTATGCGTTCCTGCTGCTGTCCAACGACCGCAGCGTGACACTGGCCGTGGCACTGGGCAACTTCCTGTCGGCCGACGATTCGCCCTGGGAACTGCTGATGACCACGGGCCTCATCTATGCGCTGCCGCCAGCGGCGATCTACTACACCTTCAAGCGCTACATGGTGTCGGGCCTGACGGCCGGCGCCGTGAAGAGCTGAAGGCTACCCGGGCAAATCAATGGCAGCGGTCACGTTCAGGCAAATCCACAAGTCCTACGGCAAGGTGAAGGTCATTCACGGCATCGAGTTCGAAATCGCCAACGGCGAATTCGTGGTGCTGGTGGGCCCCAGCGGCTGTGGCAAGAGCACGCTGCTGCGCATGCTGGCCGGGCTGGAAGAGATCACCGGCGGCGAGATCGCAATTGACGGCGTGGTCGTCAACGACCTGGAAAGCAAGGACCGCGACATCGCGATGGTGTTCCAGAGCTATGCGCTGTATCCGCACATGACGGTGCGCGAGAACATGGCCTTCAGCCTGCGCCTGCGCAATGCCGACAAGGCCACCACCGACCAGCGGGTGGACAACGCGTCGCGCATCCTCAACCTCGACCCGTTGCTCGACCGCTTCCCGCGCGAACTCTCCGGCGGGCAGCGCCAGCGCGTGGCGATGGGCCGTGCCATCGTGCGCGACCCCAAGGTCTTTCTCTTCGACGAGCCGCTGTCGAACCTGGACGCCAAGTTGCGCGTGGCGATGCGTGCCGAGATCAAGGCGCTGCACCAGCGCTTGAAGACGACCACGGTCTACGTCACGCACGACCAGATCGAGGCCATGACCATGGCCGACCGCATCGTCGTCATGCACGACGGCATCGTCGAACAGATGGGCACGCCGCTGGAACTGTTTGACCGGCCGGGCAACCTGTTCGTGGCGCAGTTCATCGGCTCGCCGTCGATGAACGTGTTTGCCGGCACCGTGCGCGACGGCTTTGTCGACGCTCTGGGCGCCCGCTGGCCGCTGCCGGCGGCCTGCAGCGCGGCGCAGGGGCAGTCGGTGCAGATGGGCATCAGGCCCACCGACATCGGGCTGGCTGCGCAGGGCATTCCCGCCACGGTGGTGGTGGTGGAGCCCACGGGCGCCGAAACCGAGCTGCTGTTGGAAGTGGGCGGGCAGAAGATGGTGGTGGTGCTGCACGGACGCACCGCAGCGCAGGCCGACGACACGGTGCACCTGACGCTGGACCCCGAGAAGGCGCATGTTTTCGACAGCAGCAGCGGCAAGCGTCTGTCCTGAAGCAATGGCGGCTGCCCGCACCAACCCAGGCCCCATCGTGGTGATGGGTGTCAGCGGATGCGGCAAGTCCACGGTGGGCCGCGCATTGGCCCGTGCGCTTGACATTCCCTACGTGGAGGGTGATGACCTGCACCCGCCGCAGAACGTGGCCTTGATGGCCGCCGGCACGCCGTTGACCGACGCCGACCGGCAGGGCTGGCTGGCGGCCGTGGCGCAACGCCTCTGTGATGACGAAGCCCGCAGCAAGGGCGTGGTGGTGGCCTGCTCGGCGCTCAAGCGCAGCTACCGCGACCGCTTGCGCGCGGCGGCGCCCAAGGTGCTGTTTGTGCACCTGCAAGGTCCGCAGGCGCTGCTGGCGCACCGGCTGGCGCAGCGCAAGGGCCACTACATGCCCGCGGCGCTGTTGCAGAGCCAGTTCGACACCCTGGAGCTCCCGCTGCCCGATGAAGCGGCGCTGCAGATGGACATCGGGCCAGGGCCTGAGGCCATCGTGGCCTCGGTGCTGGCGGCCTTGCACCAGCGCCACTGATGGTCACGAAGCCCCTACCGTCCTTTCAGGTCAGAGCCAGTGCTGCGCGGTAGAACCCACCCATGCAATTCATCAAGGTTGTTCTCTACACCGACACCGACGGTCGTGCCCGGTTTCGCGACGAATCCGTGCCGCTGGACCAGGGCAAGCCGGCCGCGCGCTTGTCTGCACTGATGCCCAGCGGCGGCCTGCAGCTGCGCACCAGCCCGGTGGGCTTTCGCAGCGACTTTCACTGCACCGAAACGCCGCAGTGGGTGTTCATCCTCACGGGCCAGATGGAGATCGGGTTGCAAGACGGCAGCTCGCGCCTCTTCGGGCCCGGCGAGCACTTCTACTCGGCCGACGTGCTGCCGGCCGGGCAGCGCTTCGACGCCCAGCTGCATGGCCACTGGAGCCGGCAGGTGGGTGACGAGCCCTTGTCCACCGCCTTCGTGCGCAGCTGATGGGCGTGCAGCGCGCGGCCATCAAGAACGTCCTGGGCAACACCCTGGACAAGCTGGGCGAGGACATCGTCTCCGGCCGCTACCCACCCGGCACCAGCCTGCCGCCCGAACCCACGCTGTGTGAACTGCTGGGCGTCAGCCGCACGGTGGTGCGCGAAGCCGTGAAGTCGTTGGTGGCCAAGGGCCTGCTGATCACCGGCCCCAAGCTGGGTACGCGCGTGCTGTCGTCCGACCAATGGAACTGGTTCGACCCCGACGTGGTGCTGTGGCAAACCAAGGCCGGCCTCACGCGTGAGTTTCTGCGCGAGGTGCAGGAACTGCGCCGCGTCATCGAGCCTGCTGCCGTGCGCCTGGCTGCCGAACGTGCCACCGCAGCCGACCTGGGCGACATCGAAGTGGCCTACGCCGGCATGCGCGATGCCATCGAACATGGCGGCGACTACGTGCTGCACGACCTGGCCTTCCACCAGGGCCTGCTGCGCGCCTGCCACAACCGCATGGTGGTGCAGATGAGCAAGGCGCTCGGGGCGCTGTTGCGCACCGCCTTCGAGATTTCGACGGCACGGCCCTTCGGGCCCGCGTCGTCCTTGCAGATGCACCGCGACGTGCTCGATGGCGTGATCGCGCGCGACGGCGCCAAGGCCGAGCAGGCGGCGTTGAAGCTGATCGACAGCGCGCGCGACGACATCGAACATGTGCTGGCTTCGCGCCGCAAGCTGCCTTCGGTGTCTGAGCCGGCGCAACGCCTGAAGGGCCGCCAGCCCCGTCTTTTAAAGGGAACCTTCTGATGAAAATACTGATCACCGGTGGAGCCGGCTTTGTGGGTGCGCGCCTGGCGCGCGAGTTGTTGCGCACGGGCACGCTGGCGGGCCGTGCCATCGAGCAGATGGTGCTGGCCGACCAGGTGCAGGCGCCAGCCGACCTGGTGGCCGACCCCCGCGTGCTCAGCCGTGTGGGGCCGCTGCTGGCCGCTTGCGAGGGCTTGCGCGAGGAGTCCTTCGACGGCGTGTTCCACCTCGCATCAGCAGTGTCGGGCGAGTGCGAAGCCGACTTCGACCTGGGTCTGCGCAGCAACCTGGACAGCACACGTGCGCTGCTGGACGCCCTGCGCCACCGGCAGGCCATGGTGCAAGCCCGCGGCGTGGCGCCGACGCGGCTGGTGTTCAGCAGTTCGGTGGCCGTGTTCGGGCCCGACCCCGCGGTGCCACTGCCTGCGGTGGTGGCCGACACCACGCTGCCCACGCCGCAGACCAGCTACGGCACGCACAAGCTCATCTGCGAGCACCTGGTGGCCGACTACACGCGCAAGGGCTACATCGACGGCCGCGCGGCCCGCCTGATGACGGTCACCGTGCGCCCCGGTCGGCCCAACGGCGCCGCCAGTTCCTTCTTCAGCGGCATCATCCGCGAGCCGCTGGCGGGCGTGGAGTCGGTGTGCCCGGTGTCGCCCGAGGTGCGCCACCCGGTGTCGTCGCCCGCACTCACGGCGCGCGGCCTGATCACCGTGTTCGAGGCCAGCCGCGAGGCCTTTGTCGGCCGCACGGCGCTGAACCTGCCGGGCCTGAATGTCAGCGTGCAACAGATGCTGGACGCACTGGCCACGGTGGCCGGGCCGAAGGTGAGGTCGCTGGTGCGTTTCGAGCGTGACGAAAGAATTGCCGGCATCGTGGCGAACTGGCCCAGCGGCGCGACGGCGCAGCGCGCGGCGGGTCTGGGCCTGTTGCCCGAGAGCAGCTTCGAAGACATCATCCGGCAGTACATCGCCGACTGCGCATCCAACCCTGCAGCCTTGAAGGGACTGAGCCCATGAACCAGATCGACCTGAAGGGCCGCGTGGCCGTGGTCACCGGCGGCGCACAGGGCATCGGCTACGCCATCTGCGAACGCATGTTGCGAAGCGGCGCCACGGTGGTGATCTGGGACGTGGATGCCGAGCGCATGCAGACCGCGCAGCAGGCGCTGTCGCCGCTGGGGCATGTCTACGCCAAGCAGGTGGAACTGACCGACGACACCGCGGTGGCGGCCGCCACCGCGCAGCTGGTCGAACGCGCCGGCCGCATCGACATCCTGGTCAACAACGCCGGCATCACCGGTGGCAACGGCACGACCTGGGATCTCGACCCCGCCGTGTGGCGCCGCGTGATCGAAGTCAACCTGATCGCGCCCTACCTGACCTGCCGCCACGTGGTGCAGGCGATGTTGAAAACGGGCTATGGGCGCATCATCAACATCGCGTCGGTGGCCGGCAAGGAAGGCAATCCCAACGCCAGCCACTACAGCGCCAGCAAGGCCGGCCTGATTGCTCTGACCAAGAGCCTGGCCAAAGAGGTGGCGACCAAGGGCATCCTCGTCAACGCCATCACGCCGGCTGTGGCCAAGACAGCCATGTTCGACCAGATGACGCAAACCCACATCGACTACATGCTGGGCAAGATCCCGATGGGGCGTTTCCTGGAGGTGCAGGAACTGGCAGCCATGGCGGCCTGGCTGGCCAGCGAGGACTGTTCTTTCAGTACCGGTGCAGTGTTCGACTTGACCGGCGGCCGCGCGACTTACTGAGGCAAGAACGAAGCCCCGGCCGCCGCAGATGCAGGTGCGCCCGGTAGCACGGCAGGCTATCCGATGCGGCCGAGAAGCAGATACTCCATGAGTGCCTTCTGCACATGCATGCGGTTCTCGGCCTCGTCCCAGACCACGCTCTGCGCGCCGTCGATCACCTCGGCCGTCACCTCTTCGCCACGGTGTGCCGGCAGGCAGTGCATGAACAGCGCGTCGGGCTGCGCCACGGCCATCATTTCATCGTCCACGCACCAGTCGACGAAGGCCTTGCGGCGCTCTTCGTTCTGCGCCTCGTAGCCCATGCTGGTCCACACGTCGGTGGTGACGAGGTGCGCGCCCTCGCAGGCCTGCAGCGGGTGGTTGAAGACCTTGTAGCAGCCCGTGTTGCTGACACCGGCCAGCCCGGGGTCGACTTCATAACCACTGGGCGTGCTGACGTGCAGCGTGAAGCCCAGGATGTCGGCCGCCTGCAGCCAGGTGTTGGCCATGTTGTTGCCGTCGCCGACCCAGGCCACCACCTTGCCGGCGATGCTGCCGCGGTGCTCGATGTAGGTGTAGATGTCGGCCAGGATCTGGCACGGGTGGTATTCGTTGGTCAAGCCGTTGATCACCGGCACGCGTGATTGCGATGCGAAGGCTTCGAGCTTGCTCTGCTCGTAGGTGCGGATCATCACGATGTCGACCATGCGGCTGATCACGCGCGCGGTGTCTTCCACCGGCTCGGCGCGGCCGAGGTGGCTGTCGCCGGTCGTCAGGTGCACCACCGAGCCGCCCATCTGGTACATGCCGGCTTCAAAGCTCACACGCGTCCGGGTGCTGGCCTTCTCGAAGATCATCGCCAGCGTGCGGTCCACCAGCGGCTGGTAACGCTCGTAGTTCTTGAAGCGCTGCTTGATGATGCGGGTGCGCTCGAACAGGTAGTTCAGTTCTTCGACCCGCAGGTCCTTGAACTGCAGGAAATGCCGGCTCAGGCCTGACCCCGGCTTCATGGCTCGGACAGGAACTGCTTGATCAGCGGGCACAGGATGGCCACGATCTGCGCCGCCTCGTCGGCCGACAGGATGAGCGGTGGCACCAGCCGGATGACGGAATCGGCGGTCACGCTGAGCATCAACCCGGCCTCGGCGGCGCGTGACAGCAGCACACCGCAGGGGCGGTCGAGCTCGATGCCCAACATCAGCCCGGCGCCGCGGATCTCCTTCACGCCGGCCACACCGGCCAGCTCGCGCTGCAGGCCATCGCGCAGCAGGGCGCCCACCGTGGCCGCGTTGGCCATGATGCCGTCTTCTTCCATGATGCGCAGAGTCTCGACACCTGCGCGCATCGACAGCGGGTTGCCGCCAAAGGTGGTGCCGTGGTTGCCCGGGCCGAACACGTTGACGGCCTTTTCGCCCACCACCAGTGCGCCGATGGGCACGCCCGAGCCCAGGCCCTTGGCCAGCGGCATCACGTCGGGCTTGATGCCGGCCCACTGGTGGGCAAACCACTTGCCGGTGCGGCCGATGCCGCACTGCACTTCGTCCAGCATCAGCAGCCAGTCCTGCTGGTCGCACAGCTTGCGCAGACCCTGCAGGTACTCCCAGCGCGAGGGGTTGATGCCGCCTTCACCTTGTATGGTTTCCAGGAACACGGCCACCACGTTGGGGTTGGTGCGTGCCACGGTTTCCAGTGCCGCCAGGTCGTTCAGCGGCACGCGCACGAAGCCCTCGACGAGCGGGCCGAAGCCCTTCTGCACCTTGGGGTTGCCCGTGGCTGACAGCGTGGCTATCGAGCGGCCGTGAAAGGCCTTTTCGTAGACCACGATCTCCGGCTTTTCTATGCCCTTGTCGTGGCCGAACTTGCGCGCGATCTTCAGCGCCGCCTCGTTGGCTTCCAGCCCGGTGCTGCAGAAGAACGCACCGCTCAGGCCCGACAGTTCACACAGCTTGGCGGCCAGCGTTTCCTGCAGCGGCACCTCGTAGTAGTTGGAGCTGTGGATCATGCGGCCGATCTGCTCCTGCAGCGCCGGCACCAGCTTGGGGTGCGCATGGCCCAGCGTGTTGACGGCGATGCCGCCCAGCCCGTCGAGATACTTTCGGCCTTCGGTGTCCCACACCCAGCAGCCCTTGCCATGCGTCAGCGCAATGGGCAGGCGGCCGTAGGTGTTCAGCACGTGCGGCATGGGGCCTTGCAGGGGGGCGGCGACGGCGGCGGACAGTGCGGGCTCGGGGGCATTCATGGGCAGGGCTCCTGGATCACCGTGAAAAAAAGGGCCGGATGGTGACGTTTGGGTCACAAACCGGCCGAAGCAGATTCTAAAGGTGCCGACCTGCGCGGCCGAAGCTGCAGGGACCATCCTGCCGATCGGGCGCCAACAAGGCGCGGACTGCGGGCCGACCATGTGGTGAACCGGGCACGCATCATGCATGCTGCAACGCAGCAAAATCTTGGCACAATGCCCGCTACGCAAGCCGTAGCGGCGTGGCTGGTGCCGGCGCAGGGATTGAAACGCGGCATCGACCCAGCGGTACCTGGACTTGCGACACCCTTGTTATTGTCAGAGCGGGCCGGTCCCGTCTCCATGAAGCCAGTCAAGCCGCGTCAGTACGTCATCCAGGGCCGCACGCTCAGCGGGCAGGTCTTTCGTCCCAGCGATTGGGCCGAGCGGCTGGCCGGCGCGATGTCGTCGTTTCGGCCCGGTGGCTGCAGCGGCGGCATCGGCGCGTACATTGGATACTCGCCGTACTGTGTGCCGCATGTGCAGGACGGCGTGAAGTGCGTGCTGGTCAATGAGGCGCTGAAGGGCATAGAGCCGATGGCCTGGGACTTCGTGATGAACTTTGCGCGCGACAACCAATTGGAGGTGGCCGAGGTCTGCGTGCTGCCTGAACCGGGGCAACCGCCGCCCTGACCCCGCGCGTGGGGTCAGAGCCACAAAGACCCCACGCGTGGGGTCAGGCCACGAAGCATGTGGCAGCCATTGCGCTGATGCCCAGACGTGAAAAAGCCCGCTGACGCGGGCTTGTTTTCAGCCGAGCCGGCTGCTTGGATTCAGGCTGCGAGCGCGAGCGCCTTGACCTTGGCCGACAGGCGGCTCTTCAGGCGAGCGGCCTTGTTCTTGTGGAATATGCCCTTGTCGGCCACGGAGTCGATGACGCTCTGCGCGGACTTGAAGGTTTCAACGGCCTTGACCTTGTCGCCGCCGGTGACCGCCTTCTGCACGTTCTTCACCACGGTACGGAAGTGCGAGCGCAGCGAGCTGTTGTGTGCGTTGAGCACCACGTCTTGACGTGCACGCTTGCGGCCCGAGGCGAGGCGAACGGTTCTTTTCTTGGCTTTGGACGAGGTGGCCATGCTTTATGGAAGTTTCGGTGAAGTTGTGGTGCGGTCGGCGCGCAGTAGCCGCGCAGCGGTGTCTGCAGGCGCCGCGGCAATATCGCAGCAGCTGCAGTTGCAAAGACCATCGAGTATAGCACGCGTTTGGCCAATGTGTAAGCGTGCGCCGCCCGCCACTTATAATGAGATTGGCCCCGCAACCCTGTCTCAGTGAATCTTCTCAAAGCCGCATCCACCGTCTCGCTGCTGACCCTGGTGTCCCGCATCACGGGACTCGTGCGCGAACAACTCATTGCCGCCAGCTTCGGCGCCAGCGCAGCCACCGACGCCTTCAACGTCGCCTTTCGCATCCCCAACCTGTTCCGGCGCCTGTTCGCCGAAGGCGCGTTCTCGCAGGCCTTTGTGCCCCTGCTGGCGGCCACCCGGGCACGCGATGGTGATGCGGCCACGCGCGACCTCATCGACGCCGTGGCCACGGTTCTGGCCTGGGCGCTGCTGCTGACTTGCGTGCTGGGCGTGGCGGCGGCGCCGGTGCTGGTGTGGCTGATGGGCTCGGGGCTGGCGCAATTCGACGAAGCGGTGCTGATGACGCGCTGGATGTTCCCGTACATCGGGTTCATGTCACTGGTGGCGCTGTCGGCAGGCATCCTGAACACCTGGAGACACTTTGCCGTGCCCGCCGTCACGCCGGTGCTGCTGAACCTGAGCGTGATTGCCGCGGCCTGGTGGGGTGCGCCCTGGTTCAAGTCGATGGGCGTGGCGCCGGTGTATGCGCTGGCCGGCGGCGTCATGCTGGGCGGTGTGTTGCAGTTGCTGGCGCAGGTGCCCGCGCTGGCGGCGGTGGGCTGCGTGCCCCGGCTGGGCTTGACGCCGCGCACCATCGAGCAGGCGTGGCGCCACCCTGGCGTGCGCACCGTGTTGCGCCAGATGGCGCCAGCCGTGCTGGGCGTGTCGGTGGCGCAAATATCGCTGCTCATCAACACGCAGATCGCCACCCACGTGGCGGTGGGCGCGGTGTCTTGGCTGACCTATGCCGACCGGTTGATGGAATTTCCGACCGCGCTGCTCGGCGTGGCGTTGGGCGTGGTGTTGCTGCCGCAGCTGACGGCCGCGCAGGCGCGTCAAGACCTCCTGAGCTACAGCGGCATGCTGGACTGGGGGCTGCGGCTGGTGCTGCTGCTGACGCTGCCCTGCGCGCTGGCCTTGCTGGTGTTTCCGCAGGCCCTGGTGGCGGTGCTGTACCACTACGGCGCCTTTACGGCGCGCGACGTGGCCGCCACGGTGCTGGCGCTGCGCGGCTATGGCGTCGGGCTGCTCGGGCTGGTGGCCATCAAGGTGCTGGCGCCGGCGTTCTATGCGCGCCAGGACATACGCACCCCGGTGAAGATCGCCATCGGTGTGCTGGTTGCCACGCAGTTGATGAACCTGGTGCTGGTCCCCTGGCTGGGGCACGCCGGTTTGGCGCTGTCCATCGGGCTGGGCGCGTGGTGCAACGCGGGCCTGCTGTTCACCGGCCTGGTGCGACGCGGCGTTTTCAAGCCGCAGCCCGGCTGGGGCCGGTTTGCCCTGCGCGTGGCGGCTGCCAATGCTGCGCTCGGCGCGGCGCTGTGGTGGGCGGCGGGGCATATCGACTGGCTCGGCCTGCAACTGCACGCGGGCTTGCGGGCCGGATTGATGGCGCTCGTGCTCGGCGGCGTGGCCGTGCTCTATTTCGGCGTGCTGGCAGCGTGCGGGCTGCGGCCCCGCGACTTGATGCGCAAAGCCTAAACTGCCGCCAATGTCGTATCCCCTGCAATTCGAGACGCCGACAGCGCTGCAGTACTTCGGTGCCCTGGTGGCCGAAGACGAGGGATTCCCTTTGCTTGAAGCTGCGCTTGCGGTGGCGCAGGACGAATGGCCGCAACTGGACGTGCAGGGGGAGCTGGCGCGCATCGATGCGCTGGGCTTGCGATTGAAGCGGCGCATTCCCGCCGATGCCGTGCCGCTGCAAAGGCTGCGGCTTTTGAACCAGTGTTTCTTCCAGGAACTGGGCTTTGCCGGCAACGTGAACGACTATTACGACCGTCGCAACAGTTACTTGCCCGACGTGATGCGTTTGCGTCGTGGCATTCCGATCACGTTGGCGCTGCTGTATGTCGAACTGGCCGCGCAGGCCGGTTTGCAGGCGGCCGGGGTCTCGTTTCCGGGCCACTTCCTGATCAAGGTGCACCTGCCCAAGGGGGAGGTGGTGATCGACCCCTTCAATGGACGCTCGCTGTCGCGCGAGGCGCTCGAAGAGCGTCTGCAGCCCTTCCGCGATCGCCACCCGTTGGCGGCAGATGACGAAACACCGCTGGGCCTGTTTCTGCAGCCGGCGCCGGGGCGCGACGTGATCGCACGCCTGCTGCGCAACCTCAAGGAAATCCACCGCGGTGCACTCGATTGGGCGCGGCTGGTGCAGGTGCAGCAGCGGCTGGTGATGCTGTTGCCCCAGGCCTGGGACGAACACCGCGATCTCGCTCTCGCGCTGGCCCAGGCGGGCCGCCACGCGGCAGCCGTGGCCGCCCTGGAGATCTACCTGCAGCATCGTGCCCATGCTGCAGACGCGCCGGCGCTGCAGCGCCACCTGGCCACCTGGCGGGGGTTGCATTGAACACTTGCAGACCGGCTGAGCGGGATGCAGCGGCAGCGGCGCCCACGTTGCCTGCCGACAAGCTGCTGACCATGAAACAGCTGCCGCTGGCCATCAGCCCGCCACTTCGTCCCACGCTGGACAACTTCGTTCCCGGCGGCAACGCGGCGGCGCTGCAGCATCTGCGCAACTATCCGCTCGTGTCGGGCCTGCCGCAGGCCGGTGCCGACGGTTTGCCGGCGCGGGCCGATGGTCAGTCGGAGCAGGTGCCCCCCGTCTACCTGTGGGGTTCGCAGGGCAGCGGCAAGAGCCATCTGCTGCGCGGGCTGGCTGCGCGCGCGGCGGAAGTCGGGTTGTCTACAGGCTGGTTTGACGCCCGCGACGCGGTGCCCTGGGAACTGCGGCCTGAATGGGCGTTGGTGGTCATCGATGACTGCGACTTGATGGACGCCGCGGCCCAGCACGCCGCTTTCGTGCTGTTCACCGAGGCCGTCACCCACGGTGTGCCGTTGGCTGCGGCTGGCAGCCTGCCGCCCGCCGACCTGCCGCTGCGCGATGACCTGCGCACGCGCCTGGCCTGGGGCCATGTGTTTGCCTTGCAGCCGCTGAGCGAAGCCGATACCTGCAACGCGATGGTTGCCGAGGCGCGCCGCAGGGGCTTCGATCTGCCCGAGGAAGTGTCGAACCACCTGCTCAGCCGGTTCCCGCGCGACCTGGGCACGTTGATGTCGCTGCTGGCCGCGCTGGACGAACACGGCCTGGCCACCAGCCGGCGCCTGACGGTGCCCTTGGTGCGTGACCTGATCACGAACTCACGATGAAACTGACGCTCTTCGATCTGGATGGCACGCTGCTGCCGCAGGACTCGGACCACCTCTTCGGCGAGTTCATGGTGGCGCGCGGCTGGGCCGACGGAGGCGAGTTCAAGCGGCGCAACGACGCGTTTTACGCCGACTATCAGGCGGGCCGCCTGGACATGAATGCCTACATCGACTTTGCCACCCGGCCTTGGCGCGATCGCGACCCGGCGGACATCGTGGCGGCCTCGCAAACCTTCATGTCGCAGTGGGTGCAGCCGCTGCTGACCGACGCTGCACGCGCGCTGGTCAGCCGGCACGTGCAGGCGGGCGACCGCGTGGCAGTGGTTACCGCCACGAACGAGTTCGTCACGCGCCCGATTGCACAGGCGCTGGGCGTGCAGCAACTGATTGCCACTGAACTGGCGCGCGACGCCTACGGCCGCGTCACGGGTGCGATACGCGGCGTGCCCTCGTTTCGCGAGGGAAAGATCACACGCGTCCATGACTGGCTGCAGGTGCAGGGCTTGGACTGGTCCGATGTCACCCGCAGCACGTTCTACAGCGATTCCACGAACGACCTGCCGCTGCTCGAGCACGTCAGCCACCCCGTTGTCACCAACCCTTCGCCAGAGCTGGAGCGCATCGCGCTCGAACGCGGCTGGCCCCTACTGAAACTCTTTGCATGATCAAGAAATTCATCAAGCGGCTGCTGGGCCAGGGCGATGCCGCCCCGGCTGCGCAGGCCACGCCCGAACTGCCCGTGATTCCGCTGGGAGCGCGCGTTGAAGTGGCGGTGGCCGACCACGGCATCAACCCGGCGCTGCTGGACGCCAACGCCGTGCGCGTGGTCAAGACCTTGCGAGACGCGAGCTTCGAGGCCTACATCGTGGGCGGTGCGGTGCGCGACTTGCTGGTCGGCCTGCGCCCGAAGGACTTCGACGTCGCCACCGACGCCACGCCCGAGCAGGTCAAGGCCCTGTTCAGGCGTGCCTTCATCATCGGCCGGCGCTTTCGCATCGTGCACGTGGTGTTTGGCCGCGGGCGTGAACACGAGGTGATCGAGGTTTCGACCTTCCGTGCCTACCTGGATGCGGCGGCTGCCGAACAAGTGGGGGGCAACGAAAAGACGTCCAAGCAGCAGATGGTGGACAAGACCCATGTCGTGGACGCCAGCGGCCGCGTGCTGCGCGACAACGTCTGGGGCCCGCAGATCGAAGATGCGGCGAGGCGTGACTTCACGGTCAATGCGCTCTACTACGAACCCCTCTCGCAGACGGTGGTGGACTATCACGGCGGCCTGGGAGACGCCCGCGCGCGCATCCTGCGCATGATCGGCGACCCGGAGACGCGCTACCGCGAAGACCCGGTGCGCATCATTCGCGTGGTGCGCTTCGCGGCCAAGCTTGGTTTTGCGCTGGATGCACGCACCGAAAAACCCTTGCGTGCCATGGTGCCGCTGCTGGCCAACGTGCCCTTGTCGCGCCTGTTCGACGAGATGGTGAAACTGCTGCAGACCGGCCATGCGCTGGCCAGCATCGAGCAGCTCAAGCGCTTTGGTCTGGTGGCCACGGGCACGGCCGGCCCGTTCCCGGTGCTGGAGGCCGCACTGGCGCCAGCCCGACCGAATCCGCAGCGCGATGCCTTCGTGCGCCAGGCGCTGCAAGACACCGACACGCGCGTGAACGAGGGCCGCCCGGTGGCGCCGAGCTTCATGCTGGCCTGCCTTCTATGGCACGACGTGCAAGAGCGCTGGACCAGCATCCGTGCCGGCGGCATGGCCGCGAGTCCCGCATTGCAGCAGGCCGTGGACGCGGTCTTCGACGCCCGCATTGGCGACATCTCGGGTCGCGGCAAGCTCGCGGCCGACATGCGGGAAGTCTGGCTGATGCAGCCGCGATTCGAAAGGCGCACCCCGGCCTCGGCCTTGTCGCTGGCCGGGCAGGTGCGCTTTCGCGCCGGCTACGACTTTCTGCGCCTGCGTGCCGACAGCGGTGAACTGGCCGGCGCCGACGGAGTGGAACTGGCCGACTGGTGGGAAGACTTCCACCTGGGCAGCGATGAAGACCGCGAGGCGATGCTGGAGGATCTGCGTGCCACGCAGGCGGCTGCACGCGGCCGCCGCGAAGCCAAGGCAGCAGGTGCAGCCGCGGCCGGCCCTGCCCCTGGTGCACCGCGGCAGGCTGCAGGGCCTGACGACGGCGACGAAGGTGATGAGCGAGACGCCGGAGACGACGGCCCCGCTGCAGTTGCCCACGACGGTGGCGCCGGTGCGCCACGCAAACGCCGCCGCCGTCGCCGGCGCCCGGCTGGCAGTGCGCCGCGAAGCGGGGGCGAGGGGAGTGGTGCAAGTGGTGATGGGCGTGGCGGTGCGGGCTGAACCTCGGCCGCTGCCTCCTACAATGAAAGTTCGACGGCACTAGCCCGGCGCTGTTCCCGCACAGGAGTTCTGATGGTCTTCGGCCGCCTGCTGCCCCGAGAGGGTAATTTCTTCGAACTCTTCAATGAACACGGCCAGCGCATCGCTGAAGGCGCTGCCGCTTTCATGGCCATGGTCAGCCACTACCCTGACGTGGCGTTGCGCGAGAAGCACGCCGCCGAAGTGGTGGCGGCAGAACGCGCGGCCGACAAGATCACGGCCGAGGTGCACCGCCTGCTGCACCGCACCTTCATCACGCCGCTGGACCGTGACCAGATCCACCGCCTGATCAACGCGATGGACGACGTGCTGGACCTGCTGCAGGACTCCAGCGAAGTGATGTCCCTTTACGACCTGCAGACCCTTTCCGACGACGTGGTCCGGTTGTCCGAGATCTCGGTGCGCTGCTGCGACCGCGTGCAGCATGTGCTGACCCTGCTGCCCAAGCTGAAGGACCCCGCGGTGGCTGCTTCGGTGTTGAAGACCTGCGAAGAGATCGACCAGCTCGAGTCGGACGCCGACCGCGTCATGCGCGGTGCAATGTCGCGCCTCTTTCGAGAAGAGCCCGATACGCGTCAGCTGATCAAGCTGAAAGCGGTGTACGAACACTTGGAGTCCATCTCCGACCGATGCGAGGACGTGGCCAACCTGGTCGAAGGCATCGTGCTCGAGAACTCCTGAGCGGGCCTGCAGATGCAAAGCTTGCAAGTCGCACCGAGCATCGCGCTGTGGGTGGTGGTGGTGCTGGTGGTGCTGGCGCTGCTGTTCGACTTCATGAACGGCTTCCACGACGCTGCCAATTCGATTGCCACGGTCGTGTCCACTGGGGTGCTCAAGCCCACCCAGGCCGTGGCCTTTGCTGCGTTCTTCAACGTCGTGGCCATCTTCGTCTTTCAGCTGAAGGTGGCGGCCACCGTGGGCAAGGGCATCGTCGAGCCCGGCATCGTCGATCAGTACGTGATCTTTGGCGCCTTGATAGGGGCCATCAGCTGGAACGTGATCACCTGGTGGTACGGCATCCCGTCCAGCAGTTCACATGCGCTCATCGGAGGCATCGTGGGCGCCACGCTGGCCAAGGCGGGCACGACGCCTCTGGTGTGGAGCGGCGTGCTCAAGACCGTGGCGTTCATCTTCATCTCGCCGCTGCTGGGCTTCCTGTTCGGGTCGCTGCTGATGGTGGCCGTGGCCTGGATCTGCCGGCGCGCATCGCCACACCGCGTGGACGGTATCTTCAGGCGCCTGCAACTGGTGTCGGCGGGGCTCTACTCGCTGGGCCACGGTGGCAATGACGCGCAAAAGACAATCGGCATCATCTGGTTGCTGCTGATCGCTGCCGGCATCACCCAGTCCACCGACAAGATGCCGCCAGTCTGGGTGATCTGGTGTTGCTACATCGCCATCGGCATGGGCACGCTGTTTGGTGGCTGGCGCATCGTCAAGACCATGGGCCAACGCATCACCAAGCTCAAGCCGGTGGGCGGTTTCTGTGCCGAGACCGGTGGTGCCATCACCTTGTTCATGGCCACCGCGATGGGGGTGCCGGTGTCCACCACGCACACCATCACCGGCGCCATCTTCGGGGTCGGCTCGGTGCGCAACGCCTCGGCGGTGCGCTGGGGCCTGGCCGGGCACATCGTGATGGCCTGGGTGGTGACCATTCCGGCCACCGCGCTGATAGCGGCGGTGTTCTACGGCCTGAGTCGATGGTTGTTCTGAAGCGGCGCTGCGGTCTCGGGCTGCAGCTGCCATTCAAAGAATTTCTGCCCGCCGAAGGCGATGGTGCCCATCAGCACCGTGCCGCCCACCAGCAGCGCCAGCCCCGCCGCGAAGACCGGCCCCCAGCCGGTTGACTGTGCCGGGCGGCCGGGGTTGTAGCGCAGCTGCCACACGTCGTCAGGCGTCAGGGCCCAGACGATGGCTTGGAGCATCGCGATGGACAGCACCAGGCCCAGCAGCGGGATCAGCGCCCACGCCAGACGGTCGTCCTGACCCATCGTCTGCATGCGTTCAACACCCAGCAGCCCAAGGGCCGTGGGCAACGGATGCAGCCAGGCGCGCACGTCGCGCAGGCCGTGCATGTACATGCGGTGCACACCCAGGCTGCCAAGCAGCAGCGCCAGCCATGCGGCCACGGTTTTCGAACGGTAATGGCTGATGGCGGGGTTCGGGGTGGTGGTGATCACAGGTGTCTAGAAACGGCAGTTGTCAGCATACGCGGCAAGCAGTTTATAATGCTGGGTTTTCGGCGCTGGTCAAGGGTGGCAACACGCTTGGCGTATCTACGGTGCCGACCGCGGCCGGTTCCTGGCGCGCAGAGTGTTGATGGGCAACCAGCCTGTTTTCGCCGAGCGAACAGGGGTTGGCCATCACGAGGCCTTGCCCGGTGTGTCTCCCGTGGCATGGCTTCGGCCACATGAATCCCCAAGGAAATTCCAACATGGTCGTGATCCGACTGGCACGTGGTGGTGCCAAGAAGCGTCCGTTCTACAACATCGTCGTCGCCGACTCCCGTGAGCGCCGTGACGGCCGCTTCATCGAGCGCGTGGGCTTCTACAACCCTGTCGCTGCTGGCGCCGAGCAGCCGCTGCGCGTGGCACTCGACCGCATCACCCACTGGGCGGGCGTGGGTGCCCAGCTGTCGCCCACCGTGGCGCGCCTGGTCGACCAGGCCAAGAAGGCGGTCTGATCCGCTGCCCGGCATGAGCGGCACGCCGAAGGCCGCTGCCGGGTACCAGAGCCTGGCGGCCACCGCAGATCAGACCCCGTGGCCGGATGACGCCGTCGAAGTGGCGCGCGTGCTCGGTGCCTGGGGTGTTGCAGGTGGCCTCAAGCTGAAGGCTTACGCGGCCGACCCGCAAGCCTTGTTTTCAACCAAACGGTGGTTCCTGCAGCCACCCCTGCCGCCCCAGGCCGGAGCCGTCGCGGCGCCGCCGCGCAGGCCTTCTGCGGTGCAAGGGCCGATGCCGCGGCTGCTTCGCGTGGTGAAGGCCCGTGAGCAAGGCGACAGCATCGTCGCGACGGTGGAAGACATGGCCGACCGCGATGCAGCCGAGGCGCTCAAGGGTGCGCGCGTCTTTGTTTCGCGCGGCAGTTTCCCGACCCCCGACGCGGACGAGTTCTACTGGGTCGACCTGATCGGCATGAACGTCGTCAACCGTGCGGGCCTGCGACTCGGCCAGGTGGTGGGTTTGCTGGAAACGGGACCACACTGCGTGCTGCGCTTACAGCCGCCCCAGGCCGGGCAAGCCGAATGCCTGATCCCCTTCGTATCGGTCTATGTCGACCAGGTGGACAAGGCAACCGGGCTCATCACCGTCGACTGGGAACTGGACGACTGACGTGGTCAGTGTGGCCTGCCCGCAGCGGCCCGCAGTGATGAACCCGCAGAACTTCCATCCGCTGGGTGCCTGCCATGCGTTTTGACGTCATCACGATCTTCCCTGAGCTCTTCGGGCCGCACCTGACCCAGGGCATCACGCGACGAGCCTTTGAATCGCGTGCCGTCGACGTGCGCCTGTGGCCGCTGCGCGATTTCGCCAGCGACGCCTATCGACGTGTCGACGACCGGCCGTATGGCGGGGGTCCGGGCATGGTGATGCTCGCCGAGCCGCTGTTGGCCGCGCTGGCGGCCGTGCGTCAAGAACGCGCTGAAGCCGAAGCACCCGCGGTCATCCACTTCACACCCACCGGCCAGCGTTTGGACCAGGCGCTGGTGCAGTCGTTGTCGCAAGGCCCAGGCGCGGTGCTGCTGTGCGGCCGTTACGAAGGCATCGACCAGCGCCTGCTGGACGGCCAGGTGACGATGGAGATCAGCCTGGGTGACTTTGTGCTGTCGGGCGGTGAACTGCCCGCGCTGGCGCTGCTGGATGCGGTGGCGCGCTTGCAGCCCGGCGTGTTGCACGCGCCCTCGCACGAACAGGACAGTTTTTCCGATGGCTTGCTCGAGGGGCCTCACTACAGCCGGCCCGAGGTCCTGGACGCAGGGGGCCAGACCTGGCCTGTGCCACCGGTGCTGCTGTCGGGCCACCATGGCCAGATTGCCCGCTGGCGGCGCGAGCAGGCGCTGGAAATCACTGCACGGCGTCGCCCCGACCTGTTGCAGGCCGCACGCACGGCCGGGCGACTGACCGCTGCCGATGAATCCCATCTGCGGACTCTCGGGCTATAATCAAAGGCTTTTCGATCCTCTGCCGGGCAACATCCATTCCAATCCAGCCCGTGACACGATCGCTTCGGAGAACCCCTTGAACCTCATCGCTACCCTTGAACAGGAAGAGATGGCGCGCCTGAACCGCACCATCCCGGCCTTCGCACCTGGTGACACCATCATCGTCAACGTCAACGTGGTTGAAGGCACGCGCAAGCGCGTGCAGGCCTACGAGGGCGTGGTCATCGCCAAGCGCAACCGTGGGTTGAACAGCAGCTTCATCGTGCGCAAGATCTCGAACGGCGAAGGCGTGGAACGCACGTTCCAGAGCTACAGCCCGCTGATCGCCAGCATCGAAGTGAAGCGCCGCGGTGACGTGCGCCGCGCCAAGCTGTACTACCTGCGCGACCGCAGCGGCAAGTCGGCCCGCATCAAGGAAAAGCTGGCTTGACGCAGTCAAGCAGCCGCGAAGCGGCGGGTTGGCGCGACAGCGACA
>JANOZF010000144.1:0-14346 GCA_031429255.1 Rubrivivax sp. | reverse complement strand
CCTTGACTTCACTCCACACAGCGGCCCACCGCAGCGCTCCTTGCACCACCGAAGCGGGCGGGGTTTGAAGCCTTTGCATGCCACAACGTTGCCCGCTGACGAGGGTGTGGGGTGACCGGCGCAGCGAAGTCAAGGAGGAGGGCCGGATCGGTCTTGCTCAAAGCGTTTGGGCGGTGACCCGGCCTGGGGGAGAGAGCCCGGACACAAACAGTCCAGTGGACTGTTTGTGCCTGGCGAGCGCCCGGTGCGCAAGCGCCGGGCATGAGCGCAGCAGGGCGCCCCAATCGCCCGCGATCGCCCGCGGTCGCCAAAGAGCGAAAGTCCGCAACTGGCAATGAGTGCAGCTTCAACGTCCAGGCCTTTGAAGTCAGCAATGCGCCGCAAGCTGCCTCATTCGACCTCAACTTCCTATGCGATTGAACGCAAAGTGGTATCAGGGGCGCCACCACCACTGGCAAGTCGGAGCCGGTGGTGTGGTGGGCGCCGTCGGGATGCTGGGACCCGTGCGGCAGCACCGCAGTGCCGGTGTCGGGGATTGCGGCGCGCTGCAGATCGACGATGCCGATGGCGGTGGCGCGCGTCTGCGCCTCTTCGGCCGGTGAGGTCGGCGCACTGTGATGCTCGAACAGCGGCTCGTCGGTGTCGACCCCGAGCCCGAAGTCTGCGAGGTTCATCGCGCAAACGCTGTCGGTGCGCTGGCCCGTCAGCGCGCTTGTCCCGGCCCGTGCAGGTGCAGCACCGGCCAACCCAGCCGCGCGGCTTCAGCCGCCAGGCGCTCGTCGGGGTGTACGGCCACCGGGTGCTGCACCGCGCGCAGCAGCGGCAGATCGTTGGCCGAGTCGCTGTAGCCCCAGGATTCGAAGTCCTGCAGCCGCTGCCCGCGCGCGCCCAGCCAGGCATGCAAACGCACGACCTTGCCTTCACGCATGTTGGGCTCGCCTTCGATGCCGCCGGTGAAGCGGCCGTCGGCGGCGGCGGCGCACTCGGTGCCGATCAGGTGTTCGATGCCCAGCAGCTGCGCGGTGGGTTCGGTGATGAAGCGGTTGGTGGCGGTGGTCAGCACCACCAGAACGCCGCGGCCTTGATGCTCTTGAACCAGCGCACGCGCCTTCGCGCCGATGCGCGGCGATATCACCTCCTGCACGAAGGCCGAGCGCAGCGGCTGCCACTGCGCCGCGGTGCGGCCGGCCAGCGTGGAGACGTAGAAGCCGGCAAAGTCGCGCACGCTCACGCTGCCGGTCTTGTAGCTGCGCTCCATCTCTTCATTGCGCTGACCAAAACTGCCGCGGTCCAGCACGCCACGCGCCATCAGGAAATCGCACCACAGCACGTCGCTGTCACCGTCCAGCAGCGTGTGGTCCAGGTCGAACAGCGCCAGTTGCATCGGCTCAAGCCTGATCGGCCGCGTCAAGGCTGGCGCAGGTGCCAGGCCTTGGGCCGCGTGAAGGTCTGGATGCCTTGCGTGGACAGCGTCAGGCCCAGACCCGAATCGCCAAAGCCCGACCAGGGCAGGCGCGGGCTCACGCGGTCGCAGCAGTTCCAATACACGCTGCCGGCGTTGACACGCGACAGCAAGGCACGCGCCACGGTTTCATCGCGTGTGTAGACGCCGGCGGTCAGGCCGTAGCGGGTATCGTTCATCAGCGCCACGGCTTCGTCGTCGCTGCCGACCTTCTGGATGCCGATCACGGGGCCGAAACTCTCTTCGCGCATCAGCTCCATCTGGTGGTTCACGTTCGTCAGCACCGTCGGCTCGAACCAGTTGCCGGGGCCGGGCCGGCGCCTGCCGCCGCACAGCAGCGTCGCGCCCCGGGCGAAGGCGTCGTCCACCTGGGCCTGCAGCAGCGCCAGTTGCGGCGCGCGCGTGATGGCGCCGATGGTGGTGTCGGCGGCCATCGGGTCGCCCATCTTCAGGCTGGCGACGGCGGTTACGAAGTGCTGGACGAAAGCGTCGTGGATGCTTTGGTGCACGTAGATGCGTTCCACCGAACAGCAGCTCTGGCCGGTGTTGTACATCGCACCATCGGCCAGGCTTTCGGCGGCGGTCTTGGCGTCTGCATCGGCGCGCACATAGGTGGGGTCCTTGCCGCCCAGCTCCAATTGCAGCTTCACCAGCCGCGGTGCCAGCGCCACCGCGATGCGCTGGCCGGTGGCGTGGCTGCCGGTGAAGAACAGGCCGTCGATGCGTTGCTCCAGCAGCGCCGCACCCACCGCGCCACCGCCCACCAGGCACTGCATCACGTCGGCCGGCACGCCCGCCGCGTGCAGCAGCCGCGTGATGTTCAGCCCCGTGAGGGTGGCGTGTTCACTGGGTTTGTAGAGCACGGCGTTGCCCGTCAGCAGCGCCGGCACGATGACGTTGCAGCCGACGAAGTAGGGGTAGTTCCAGGCCGAGATGTTGGCCACCACCCCCAGCGGCACATGGCTGATCCGTTCATGCATGCCGCCGCCGTCGAACACCTGTTCGTCGGCCACGGCGCGTTCGGCCTGTTCCAGGAAGAAGTCGATGCGGCCCAGCAGGCCGTTGATCTCGTTCTTCGCCTGCGCAAGGGGTTTGCCCATCTCCTGCGTCAGCGTGGCGGCCAGGGTGTCGATCTCGGCCACCAGGCCGGCACGAAAGTGGCGGATGGCGTTGCGCCGCTGGTCCATCGGGGTTGCCGCCCAGGCCCCTTGCGCGGCGCGGGCGGCGGCGGCCTTGGCGGCCACGCTGGTGGCGGTGTCGGCCGCCAGCGTGGTGACGAGTTGCCCCGTGGCCGGGTTGTGGATGTCGAGGGTGTGGGACATGGAGGCCTTCACATCGCCTGCACGAACAGGCGTTCGTAGTCGGCCTCGGTGGCGGGCCGGGGGTTGGTCTGGCTGGTGAAGTCGATGTTCGCCAGCTGCTTCAGGCGCGGCAGGTGTTCGGGCTTCACACCACGCGCTGCCAGCCCGCCGGTGATGCCGATCTGCTGCTTCAGCTGCTTCAGCCAGGGCACGAAGGCGGCGCCGCCGCCAGCGACGCCGGCTGCGTGCGCGAGTTCGTCGAACTTCTGCGGCACGGCTTCGAAGTTCCAGACCAGCACGGTGTCGATCATCAGCGCGTTGGCCAGGCCGTGGTGCAGGTCGGCCACGGTGCCCAGCGCATGGGCGCAGGCGTGCACGCCGCCCAGGTCTTTCTGGAACGCGATGGCGCCCATCATGCTGCTCATCATCATGTCGCTGCGCGCCTGCAGGTTGCCCGGCTCGGCCACTGCGGTGGCCAGCGCGCGCGCGCCGATGCGCAGGCCTTCGAGCGCGATGCCATCGCACAGCGGGTGGTAGGCCGGCGAGAGATAACTCTCGATGTTGTGCGTGAGCGCGTCCATGCCGGTGGCCGCGGTGATGGCGGCGGGCAGCGCCAGCGTCAGCTCGGGGTCGGCAAACACCGCCTGCGCCAGGATCTTGGCGCTGAACACGGTGCGCTTGACGCGGCTGTCGTTCTCGGACACCACGGCGCTGCGGCCCACCTCGCTGCCGGTGCCCGACGTGGTGGGCAGTGCCACGAACACCGGCAGCGGCTTCACGATGGCCCGCACCTGCGGGTGGTCCCACACGTAGTCCAGCACGTCGCCTTCGTGCACCGCCATCACGCCCACCACCTTGGCCACGTCCAGCGCGGCGCCGCCACCAAAGCCGATCACCGCGTCGGCGCCATGGGCCTTGAACGCGGCGGCGCCGGCCATCACCTGCGCGCAGGTGGGGTTGCCGAACACGCCGTCGAACACGGCCACATTCAAGCCGCCCAGGTGAGAGCGAAATTCGGCCATCACCGGCAGCACCGCCAGCGCGCGGTCGGTGACGATCAGCGGGCGCCGGATGCCCTGTTCCAACAGGTGCTTGGCCACCAGCTTGCGCGCGCCGGCGCCGAAGTGGATGGCGGTGGGGAAGGCAAAGCGGGTGATGGTGGAGGTCATGGGGCTGGGCGGCGGCGCGCCAGTGGCTGTGGGGTCGATGGTTGAATTTACATCGCGCGCCGCCACCCATGTCCTCCAGCGTCGGGCCTGCACCCGAGCAAACAGCCCGCAATCGCATGCGGGGCTGCGTGCCAAGATCGAGCCCCCGCATCACCAGAGTGCCTGCCATGTCTTCGACCCATCCGAGCATTGCCGACAAGCGGCGCAGCTACCGGCAGCTGCACGACAGCGGTTGCTTCGTCATCCCCAACCCCTGGGACGTGGGCAGCGCGCGCATGTTGCAAGGCCTGGGCTTCAAGGCGCTGGCCAGCACCAGCTCGGGTTTTGCGTGGTCACAGGGCCACGCCGACAACGGCATCACCCGCGACAGAGTGCTGGCGCATCTGCGCGAGTTGGTGGCGGCCAGCGACCTGCCGGTGAACGCCGATTTCGAAAGCGGTTTTGGTGCCGATGCCGCAGGCGTCGCGGCAAGCGTTGCGCTCGCGGTGCAGACCGGCGTCGCGGGCCTGTCGATCGAAGACTCGACGGGCGATGCCACGCGGCCCCTCTTTTCACTGGACGAGGCTTGCGAGCGGCTGCGTGCGGCGCGCCGCGCCATCGATGCGGACGGCGGCGATGTGATGTTGATAGGCCGCGCCGAGTGTTTTCTGGTCGGCCGGCCCGACATCGACGAGACCGTGGCGCGGCTGCAGGCTTATTCGCAGGCCGGCGCCGACTGCCTGTACGCACCGGGCATCCGCACACCGGCGCACATCGCTGCGGTGGTGGCTGCCGTGGCGCCCAAGCCGGTGAACCTGCTGCTGGGCAGCGCGGGCGGCCTGACGATGCCAGAGGTGGCCGCACTGGGCGTGCGGCGCGTCAGCGTGGGCGGTGCGATGGCACGTGCGGCCTGGGGAGGCTTCCTGCGCGCCGCACGGTTGCTGGCCGAGCAGGGCCGCTTCGACGGTTTCGAGGGTGCCGCGGCGGGTCAGGACTTGAACGCCTTTTTTGCGGCTGACCTGAAGCAGCGCGCAGCGCCGTGATGCCGTGATGCCGTTATGCCGTGGTGCCGTGGTGCCAGGCTCAGCCAGCGGCTTCGAACCTGAGCGCCGAGGGTCAGCTTGGTGAGCGCGCCGAGGGCGGTTTTCGCGACGGCACGCGCTTGGCGGCCGCAGCGCGCATGGCGCCGGTGCGTTTGCGGGGTGCAGGCTTCGTGCCCGCTGCGGCGGCGGGCTTTACCGGGTGCCCCTGGCCATCGGTGTTGAAGCTTTGCGACTGGAAGGCAAAGTAGAACGCCAGCCACTTGTCGCCCGGAAACTGGAACACCAGCGCGCCGTCCTGGTAGACGCCGTTGTCGGCGCGGTACTTGCCGTCGTTGCCCTGGTTCATGTGGATATCGTGGATGCCGTTGCCGGGCAGGAACTTGAAGTACTGGTCCTTGCGCGCAGGCTCGGGCCCCCAGCGTTCGCCAAAGGCATAGACCACCGAACCCGCTTCTTTCATCGCGCGGGTGACGGCGGCCTCCATCTTGTCCTTCAGGTCGTTGTCCACCCCCGGCGCATCGGGCGGCACGGTCTTCATCGCCTGCGGCTTGAACCAGCCGTTGCGCACGTAGTCCAGCGCCGGCCCGCCGGCCCGCGACGCCAGCTTCGTGTAGCCGCGCGAAAGCGTCTGCAACCGCGCGGTGAAGGCCAGTGGCAGCCGCGTCTGCGCCAGGAACAGCAAGGTCGACGGCGAATTCGGCGCCGACGACTTCACGTTGACGGCCACGCGGTACATCAGCGAGCCGGCGGCGACCAGCACCTGGTAGTGGTCGTCGTCGGCATCGCGTTTGTGGCCGGTGACGGTGCCTTTGAGCACACCGTATTTCTTCAGTGGCACAGCCTGGGTTCCTTCATCAAATGCTGGTTCACGCCGGCTGTTCTGAGACGATGCCGATTGCTGCGGCCCCTACCGCGGCGGCTGTGCCGCCTGGTCTTTGCCGAAAGCCTTTTCCACCAGGCTGACGCCGGCGTCGATCAGGTACCAGGTGGCGAGAAAGCCCCCGGTTTCAAGCAGGAAGCTGTGCCACTTGTAGAACATCTCGGCGATGGCCATCGCGCCGATCAGGGTGGGTGCGTGGCGCAGCAACAGTTGGCGTGCGGGCACGCTTTTCAAGAGTGAGTACATGGTGCTGGGCTCCTCAGTTGCGGAAACGGACGTAACGGGGTTCGATGTTCTTGCGCGCAGTGCCACCTTGCAGCGTGTAGCCCGAGGCCACCCACTGCGTCGTGCTGGCGTTGTGCGCAATGCACGACAGGTAGTCGCCCCAGGACTGGTCGGGCGGGCTGTGCGTGCTGGCGCTGGAGATCACCGTGTCCCAGCCCGTTGCGCTTTTCACGCCCACCACGTGGCTCGGGTGCCGCGCGCCGCCGCCAAAGAAGGCGGTGAAACCGGCCACGCCCTGTGCGTTGGCGGCCGCCGCCGGGTAGGCCCAGGCCGAGTTGGGGCTCCAGATGTCGGGCTCGTCCAGCAGCGTGGTGGTGGACTCCCTGACGCGCACCACCCGCACGTAGGGCAGCGGGTGGCTGCCATCGCGGTTGGCCGTCCACATGAAGCCGATGGTGCCGCCGCCCACCCAGGCGCCCGTGATGCGCGAGTCGGTGCGGCCCAGCCAGTTCAGGCCACCCGGGCCGGGCGCGGCATACGAACCGCCCAGCCACGAGCGCACGTTGACGTCCTTCCACGTCAAGCCGGTGGCGCTGTCGGGCCACTTGAACACGCGTATCTGGTTGGCACTGTTGTGGCTGCCCATGTACATGTTGGCACCCGGCCCGCGGCACAGGCGTATCGAGCCGTTGGCCGTGGTGGCCCAGGAGCGGTAGCCCAGTGAGCCGCCCGACGCCAGCGTGGCCAGCGGGAAGCGGAACACCGTGGCTCGCTGCCAGGCGTTGCCCTTGAACATGTTGAAGGTGATGAACAGGTTGGCGTCGGTGAAAGCCATGTCGGGGTAGTCGAACCAGTTGCCCGTCCAGGTGGCGTTCACACCGCGTGGCGTGATGTCCCAGTAGTACCAGCTGCCGAACGTGGCCTCGCGCGAGACGGCAATCCTGAACAGGTTTTCGCCATTGGCCGCGGTGGAGTACTGCAGCAGCCAGATCCAGATCTTGTGGCGGGCGTTGTAGACCACGACCTGGTCGCAGCAAAAGCCGCCGGCACTGGCCGGAAACTTCGTGAACGGGTTGACGTGGGTCCAGTTGGCACCGGCGTCGCTGGAGCTGCTGGCGAACCAGTTGCCCGTCATGAACAACTGCCTTTCGTTGGCCGCGGCCGTGGGCTCGCAGATGGTCGACGTGGTCTGGCTGCTGGCGGTATCGGACAAGCCGACGTTTTGAACAAGGGTAAGGGCCATGATTACGTCCTCGCTCTCGGCTTTTTGGGTTCGGTGGCGGCGGGCACGACTTCATTGCGCAGTGCGTCCATCGCCGACTTGGTCATGATGTCGCCCACCAGGGGCGGTCCGGCCGGTCTTCGAGGCCCGGCTTTCAGGCGGTCGCGCAGATCGAGGTCTGCCTTGCTCGGTGTGCTGCCAGCGCCGCGCGAACGCGTGGTGCTTTCAGCGGTGGGCTTGCCCGCACTCTTCGGGCTGCTGCTCGCCGAGTTCGTGGCGCTCTTCTTGGTTGCCATGCGAAGTTCCCCTTGATAGGACCAACAACGGCTGAGTGGGACATCGTGTGCCTGTGCGGCGTGTTTCGCCGCTGGCGCCTGTCAAGCCCCGCTCGACCCCGAACGACGCATCAGCTTCGGACTGCAGAGGCTCGAACAGGCCGGTGCAATTGCTGCAAGCTGTAACGTCGAGGGCGAGTTGATTCTTCGGTCGCGGGGGTGTCAATCCCCTAACTTCAACACCCGCGGCGTGCAGATGGGGTGTGCAGCTTGGTTCGTCAACAGACCTGATGACGACCCGGCGCATCGCGCAGCCCGATGAGCTAACGTCCGTACGAAACGGCAACCAAAGAGGCCATCAAAGTCATGTGCATCAGCGTTGCGCCAGTCCTGCCGCAGCCTTGCCCGAACGACGTGCCGCGCAGCTGTGATACACCCCCGCCATGAACACACCCATCGACCTGCGCTCAGACACCGTCACCCGCCCCACCCCCGCCATGCGCGCCGCGATGGCCGAAGCCCCGGTGGGCGACGACCAGTACGGCGAAGACCCCAGCACCAACCGGTTGCAGGCGCGCATGGCCGAGCTGCTGGGCAAGGAAGCCGCGCTGTGGCTGCCCACCGGCACCATGGCCAACCAGGTGGCGCTGCGCACGCTCACGCGGCCGGGTGACGAGGTGGTGGCCAGCCGCGAGTCACACGCGGCGTGGCACGAGGTGGGCGGCGCTGCGGCGAATGCGGGTGTGCAGATCCATGAAATCGGCCAGGGTGGCCTGTTCACCGCGGAGGACCTGCGCGCCGCCACCAAGCCGCGCAACTTCGCCATCTTCCCCACCACCACGCTGGTGGAAATCGAGAACACGCACAACCGCGCCGGCGGCGTGGTGGTGCCGCAGGCCGAGGTGCTGCGCATCTGCGCGGTGGCGCGTGAACTGGGCCTGGCCACGTTTCTGGACGGTGCACGCCTGTGGAACGCCAGCGCCGCCAGCGGCCTGCCGCTGCACGAGCTGGCGGCTCCCTTCGAACTGGTGGCGGTGGCCTTCAGCAAGGGGTTGGGCGCACCCGGCGGGTCTCTGCTGGCGGGGTCCAGGGCGCAGATTGCCGTGGCCGACCGCCACCGCCGCCGCATGGGCGGCGCGATGCGGCAGAACGGCATCTTCACGGCCGCCGCGTTGTTTGCGCTGGACCATCACCTGCAACGCCTGCCCGAAGACCACATCAATGCCCGCGCCTTTGCCGAACGCTTGAAGGCGGGAGCTGCGGTGCAACTCGACCTGGCCACGGTGCAGACCAACATCGTGGTCTTCCATCTGCCGCAGGGGCAGGCCCTGGATGCGCCCACGCTCAGCGCCCGCGCGCGCGAGCGTGGGGTGCTGGTCAACGCCTTCGGCCCGCGCACCGTGCGCGCGGTGACGCACCTGGACGTCAACCACGCGCAGTGCGTGGCGGCGGCCGACGGGCTGGTGGCGCTGTTGGCGGGTTGATCAAGGGCAAGCGCCAAACAACGGGCGCCAAAGAGCGAACACCGGTGCCGCGGTCGGCATCGGGTTGGCCTGCAACAGGGCCTTCGCCCCCACTGCGCTGGCCGGCCGGGCGACGGCGACTATGCTTAACGCATGCCCAGCATCCTCAGCGTTTCCCATCTCTGCAAGACCTACGCGTCGGGTCACCGCGCGCTGGACGACATCAATCTCGACATAGAGCGCGGCGAGATCTTTGCCCTGCTCGGCCCCAATGGCGCCGGCAAGACCACGCTCATCAGCACCATCTGCGGCATCGTGCGCGCCACCAGCGGCACGGTGTCCATCGACGGCCATGACACCGTGCGCGACTACCGCGCTGCGCGCGCGCTGGTGGGTCTGGTACCGCAGGAACTGACCACCGACGCCTTTGAATCGGTGTGGGCCACGGTGTCGCTCAGCCGCGGCCTGTTCGGCAAGGCGCCGAACCCGGCGCACATCGAACAGGTGCTGAAGTCGCTGTCGCTGTGGGACAAGAAGGACAGCAAGATTCGCACGCTGTCGGGCGGCATGAAGCGGCGTGTGCTGATCGCCAAGGCCTTGTCGCACGAGCCACGCGTGCTGTTCCTGGACGAACCCACCGCAGGCGTGGACGTGGAACTGCGACGCGACATGTGGCAGCTGGTGCAGCAACTGCGCCAGACCGGCGTCACCGTGATCCTGACCACCCACTACATCGAGGAAGCCGAAGAGATGGCCGACCGCGTGGGCGTCATCCGCAAGGGCCGCCTGATCCTGGTGGAAGACAAGCAGGAGCTGATGCGCAAGCTGGGCAAGAAGCAGCTCACGCTGGAGCTGCAGCAACCGCTGGCGGCGGTGCCGGCTGTGCTGGCCGCACACGCGCTGGCGTTGTCGGCCGACGGGCGGCAGCTGACCTACACCTACGACACCCGCAGCGGTGAGCAGGACATGGTGGGTTTCATGCGGCACCTGGCGGCAGCCGGCGTGGCCTTCACGGACTTGCAGACGACGCAGAGTTCGCTGGAAGAGATCTTCGTCAGTCTGGTGCACGAGCCCGCAGACGTCGAAGCAAGCGAGGTGGCTGCATGAACCTGCATGCCATCCGTGCCATCTACGGTTTCGAGATGGCGCGCACCGCGCGCACGTTGATGCAGAGCATCGTCTCGCCGGTGCTGTCCACGTCGCTGTATTTCATCGTCTTCGGCGCCGCCATCGGCTCGCGCATACCCGAGGTGGGTGGTGTCAGCTACGGGGCCTTCATCGTGCCCGGGCTCATCATGCTGTCGTTGCTGACGCAGAGCATTTCCAACGCCTCGTTCGGCATCTACTTTCCGCGCTTTGCGGGCACCATCTACGAGCTGCTGTCGGCGCCGGTGTCGTACGTGGAGATTTTGATCGCCTATGTGGGTGCGGCGGCCACCAAGTCCATCATCGTCGGCCTCATCATCCTGGCCACCGCGGGCCTGTTCGTGCCGCTGCGCGTCGAGCACCCGGTGTGGATGCTGCTGTTTCTGGCGCTGACGGCCGTGACCTTCAGCCTGGTGGGTTTCATCATCGGCATCTGGGCCGACAACTTCGAGAAGCTGCAGGTGGTGCCGCTGCTCATCATCACGCCGCTCACCTTCCTGGGAGGCAGCTTCTATTCCATCGACATGCTGCCGCTGGCGTGGCAGAAGGTGGCGCTGTTCAACCCGGTGGTCTACCTGATCAGCGGCTTTCGCTGGAGCTTCTACGGCCAGGCCGACGTCAACATCGTCTGGAGCCTGGCCGTGACGGCGCTGTTCCTGGCGCTGGCGCTGGCCATCGTGGCGTGGATCTTCAAGACCGGGTATCGGCTGAAAGCCTGAGCTTGCCTCCCTGCGGCGTTGCCCCCGCCCCGCCCCCGCCCGCCCAGTCACCCGCACCGGACGGGCACCATCAGCTTTGCGCCGGGGGCAGCAGCCGGTCGTACTCCCGCTTCACGACGGCGTAGCACTCGCAGGCGCGTTGCTCGAGCCCTGGCCGGTCGAGCACCGTGATGAGCCCACGGCCGTAGCGGATGAGCCCGGCCTTCTGCAGCACCAGTGCGGCTTCGGTCACGCCTTCCCGGCGCACGCCCAGCATGTTGGCAATCAGCTCCTGCTTCATGGGCAGCTCATGGCCTGGCAGGCGGTCCAGGCTCAGCAGCAGCCAGCGGCACAGTTGCTGATGCAGCTGGTGGTGGCGGTTGCAGGCCGCCGTCTGGGTCATCTGGGCGATCAACGCCTGCGTGAAACGCAACATCAGCCTGGACACGTGGGGCGACCGATCGAACTCGGCCGTCATCAGGTGGCCGGGCAGGCGGAAACCTTCGCCGGCGCACTGCACCTGGGCCCGCCCGGGCGTCGCCTCTCCGCCCATGAACAGCGCCACGCCGACCATGCCCTCGTTGCCGACCACGGCAATCTCGGAGGTGGCTCCGTCTTCCATCACGTACAGCAGGGCGACCAGGGCGCTGGTCGGGAAGTACGCGTGGCTGGGTGGCTTTCCGGGTTCGAACAGAACCTGCCCCTGCGACAGGCGCACCCGTCCAAGTTGCGGCAACCAGCGCCCGAGATCGTCGCGCGGCAGCGCGGCGAGCAGGCGGTTCATCTGCACATCGGACACGGGCTCGGAGGGCGGGCTCGGACGGGCCAAGGCTCAGGCTTCCTTCGATCCGGTGCCAGGCGCCTCGGCCAAGGGCAGCGTGACGACAAAACGGCTGCCGCGCCCGTTGCCCGCACTGTCGGCGACCACCGTACCGCCCAGCTCGGTGACCAGCGCCCGCACGACCGGCAGGCCGATGCCGGTGCTGGCGCCATTGAAGCCGATGGCCCGGCTGTCCTGTCCAAAGGGTTCAAAAATGTGCGGCACCACGGCCGGTGTGATGCCGATACCGTCGTCGGTCACGGTGAGCACGGCGCTGGTGCCGTGCACCTCGCCATCGAGCCGGATGGTGCCGCCGTCGGGTGTGTACTTGGACGCGTTGTCGAGAAGATTGCCCAGCACATGGCCCAGGCGTTCGGCGTCGCCGCGCACGGCGATGGGGCCATCCTGCAACTGCACGGTCAAGCGCTGCTGGCGCAGGCCCAGTACCGGCCCGGCGTCGCGCACCGCGCCATCGATCACGGCCTTGAGGTCACTGACCTGCGGGCCCAGGGCCGTGTGCGTACTGGCGGCGCGTGCCCGTGCACCGGCTGCCTCCACCAGCCGCGACATGCGTGCTGACTGCTGATCAACCACGGCCTGTGCGCGAGCCAGCAGAACGGCATCTGCAGCGGGTTGCCCCAGCATCGCGGCCGCCAGTCGAATCGGCGCGAACGGGTTGCCCAGCTCCTCGGCCACGGCGGCCATGAAATCGGTCTGCCGCTGCAGGGCCCGCTGCGCAGCGGCCTGCAGCTCTTGCGCGTCCAGCGCCGCCAGCACGAGATGCTCATTGGCCTCTTGCAACTGGGCGTGGCGTCGCTCGTGCGCGGCCAATGCCTGCTCGCGGGCCGTCTGGGCCAGTGGCGGCGGCGACGCCCGTTCGCCGTGCAGGGAAAACCGGCCGGGGCCTTGGCTCTTGGCAAGGTACATCGCACGGTCGGCGTGGATGATCAGCGCCTCAGGGGTCTCACCGTCGTCGGGGTACAGGCTGATGCCGATGCTGGCCGTCAACCGCAGCTCCTGGGCAGCCGCGCGCAAGGGCTCGCTCACGGCGGCAAGCAGCTTGCCGGCGATCACCGCGGCATCGGCAGCTTGCGACACCTCCGTGAGCAGGATCAGGAACTCGTCGCCGCCGTAGCGGCTGACCGTGTCGGCCTCGCGAACCGCATGGCCCAGGCGCAGCGCCACCTGCCGCAGCGCCTCGTCGCCCGCCACATGGCCCAGCGTGTCGTTGATCTGCTTGAAGTCGTCGAGGTCCAGGAACAGCAGCGCCAGACGGGTTGCCCGGCGTTTGGCCGCGGCGATGGCCTGGGCCAGGCGGTCGGTCAGCAGCGCCCGGTTGGGCAGCCCGGTCAGGTGGTCGATCTCGGCCAGGCGCGTGGCATCGGTCAGCGACTGCGTGACGGCTTGTGCCGTTTCCTGGTCGCGCATCGCCGCCACCACCAGCTGCTCGTTGGCCTCCAGCATCTGGCCGGCCTGGTTGTTGCTGAGCCGGCTCTCGGCCACCACCACCTCTTGCAGCAGGCGCAGCAGCACGCTGCGTGCCGCGTCAACCTTGCCCTGCACGCGGGCCAGGTCGCTTTCGGCAGCGGCGGTGACACCTGGCGGCGCGTTGCCTGCCGTGGGCACCTTCGGCTCTGGGCTGTGGTTCATGGCAGCTTGGGCCTCAGTCCGGGCCGGAGGTGGGCGGTGGCGGGCCGTCCTTGCGCGTGGGGCGGCCACCGAGCAGGCCTTCTTGCGCGGGCAGTGTCTGGCCGATGTGGATGCCGTCGGCCTCGATGGTGTATTCGCGCAGGTCGTCTGAATGCGCGCTGGCGCGCACCTTCACCACTGCGGTGACGCGGCGCAGCCGGCTCTCCACCTCGATGTAGCGCTGCACGACGATGGCGTCGGTCAGGAAGGCCGTGCCGTAGGGGCTGAAGCGCAGGTCGGTGTAGCGGTCTTCCAGCTCGGACGTCATCAGCACGGTCACGCCGGCATTGGACAGGGCCGTGACCAGGCGCAACAGCGACTCGCGGAAGTCGTCGCGGAAGGTGGGCGCCAGGGCCAGTTCAAAGCCCGACAACGAGTCGATGACGACGCGGCTGGCGCGGCTGCGCCGGATCTCGGCGACCAGCAGGTGCACGATTTCGTCGATCGACAGGTCGGGCGCCTGGCTGTTCAGCAGCGTGATCTGGCCGCTGGCGATCAGGTCGGCCAGCACGCGGTTGCGCTCGCGGTTGGGGCGTTGCTCGAAGGCAGCGATCACGCCGGCCTCGCCGTGGCGGGCGCCCTCGGCCAGGAAAGACGCGGCCAGGATGCTCTTGCCCGACCCTGAAGGGCCGGCCACCAGCAGTGAGTAGCCGCGTGGCAAGCCACCGCCGAGCATCTCGTCCAGCCCCGGCACACCCAGCAGGGCCCGGGCGCTGAGGCCCGGCCGGGTGACCAGGCTGGTGGCCGCAGGGTCAGGTACCACGGCCGAGGCCGGTGCAAAGACCTCAATGCCTGCCGTGCTGATGCGGTAGGTGTGAAGCCCCGGCAGCGTGGGCTGGCCCCGCATCTTCAGGATCTCCATCTTGCGCACCATCGAGTTGCGCTGCACGCTCTGGCGCAACCAGATCAAGCCGTCGGCCACCGTGAACACCGGGTTGGCGTCGTTCTCGTTGAAGTATTCACCCAGCAAAAAG
>JANOZF010000143.1:0-7834 GCA_031429255.1 Rubrivivax sp. | reverse complement strand
GCGCCCATCGGGCTGCTGGTGGGCACCGCATCGGGTTACGCCGGTGGCTGGGTGGATGCGGTGCTGATGCGCATCACCGACATCTTCCTGGCCTTCCCCCGGCTGATCCTGGCGCTGGCCTTCGTGGCCGCGCTGGGGCCGGGCATCGAAAACGCGGTCATCGCGATCGCCATCACCTCGTG
The DNA here is from genome assembly GCA_031429255.1 of Rubrivivax sp. Lineage (GTDB taxonomy): Bacteria > Pseudomonadota > Gammaproteobacteria > Burkholderiales > Burkholderiaceae_C > Rubrivivax. The sequence continues at coordinate 7,652 of JANOZF010000143.1, read as the reverse complement.
GCCACCTTATGCGCGCATTGCGCGAGCCGAGACCCTGACCATCCGGCAGGCCGACTACATCAGCGCCGTCAAGCTGCTGGGCGCCAGCCCGCTGCGCATCGTGCTGCGGCATGTGATGCCGCTGTGCGTGCCCAGTGTCATCGTGCGCGTGACGCTGGACATGGCCGGCATCATCCTCACCGCGGCCGGGCTCGGCTTTCTGGGCCTGGGTGCGCAGCCGCCGATGCCCGAATGGGGCGCGATGATCGCCGCCGGGCGTGCCTACGTGCTGGACCAGTGGTGGGTGGCTGCCGCGCCGGGCGCCGCCATCTTCATCGTCAGCCTGGGGTTCAACCTGCTGGGTGATGGCCTGCGCGACGCGCTGGACCCGAAGGCGCAAGCTTGAAGACGCCCACAGTGAACGCCACTCCGGAGCTGCCCCTGTTGGGTGTGCAAGACCTGCGCGTGGCCTACCCGGCGCGCGAAGGCGGCATGACCGAGGTGGTGCGTGGCGTGAGCTTCACGCTGGGGCGCGAGCGGCTGGGCATCGTGGGTGAATCGGGTTCGGGCAAGAGCCAGACCGGGCGCGCCATCGTCGGCTTGACCGCGCCGGGCGGCGTGGTCAGCGCCGGGCAGCTGCGCTTCCGCGACGTCGACCTGCTGGCATGCCCGCCCGCGCAGCGGCGGGCCTTGCGCGGCGGCCGCATCGCGATGGTGCTGCAGGACCCGAAGTACTCGCTGAACCCGGTGATGAGCATTGGCGCGCAGATCGCGGAAACGCTGCAGGCCCATCAGCCATGCGCTGCTGCGCGGGCGCGACAGCAGGTGCTGGACGCGCTGGCCGCGGTGGGCATCGAAGACCCGGCACGGGTGATGAAGCTGTACCCGCACGAGGTGTCGGGCGGCATGGGCCAGCGCGCGATGATCGCGATGATGCTGATCGCCGGGCCCGAGGTCTTGATAGCCGATGAGCCGACCTCGGCGCTGGACGTCACGGTGCAGCTGCAGGTGCTGGGCATCCTGGACCGGTTGGTGGCCGAGCGTGGCATGGGCCTGGTCTTCATCTCGCACGACCTGCGCCTGGTCAGCAGCTTCTGCGACCGTGTGCTGGTGATGTACGCCGGGCGCGTGGTGGAGGAGATTGCTGCGGCCGACCTGCAGCACGCACAACACCCCTACACGCGCGGCCTGTTGAACTGCCTGCCGCAACTGGGCGCCGCGCGCCACCCGCTGCCCACGCTGGACCGCCAGCCCGGGTGGGCGTTGTGAGCGGCATGCGGGAAACGCCGTCAGCCAGGCAGCTGGGCCTTCAGGTGCAAGAGCTGACGGTCGTGTTTGACGGCTTCACGGCCGTGGATGCGCTGTCGTTCAGCGTCCAGCCGGGCGAGAGTTTCGGCATCGTGGGCGAATCGGGTTCGGGCAAGAGCACGGTGCTGCGCGCCATCTGCGGGCTGGCGCCGCGCACGGCCGGGCAGGTGGCCTTGACGGGGGACAGCGTGCCGGCGCAGCCTGCCAGTGCGGCCTGGCGCCGCCAGGTGCAAATGGTGTTTCAAGACCCGTACGGCAGCCTGCACCCGCGGCAGACCGTGGACCGCATCCTGGCCGAGCCGCTGGCCATCCACGGCATGGCTGACGCCGAAGCGCGCATCGAACGGGCGCTGGACGAAGTGGGGCTGGGCAGCGGCTTTCGCTTTCGCTACCCGCACCAGTTGTCGGGCGGCCAGCGCCAGCGCGTCGCCGTGGCGCGGGCGCTGATCCTGCAGCCGCAGGTGCTGCTGCTGGACGAGCCCACGTCGGCGCTGGATGCCTCGGTGCAGGCCGAGGTGCTGAACCTGCTGGAGGCCTTGCGCGCGCAGCGGGGCCTGACCTTCGTGATGGTCAGCCACGACCTGGCGGTGGTCACCCACCTGTGCCAGCGTCTGCTGGTGATGCAACGCGGCCGCGCGGTTGAAACCGTGGCCGCAGCCGATCTGGCCGCGCACCGCGTGCAGGCCGACTACACACGCAGCCTGATGCAGGCCTCGCTGGGGTTTCAACGGCGCGTGGGCTAGCCAACGCGCATGGCTGCACCAGTGCCGCAGGTGGTGGCCATGCCCGGCGGTGCCGGAGGGGCCGGGCACCTCCGCGGGGCCGCCCAGGCTTCACATCATCCGAAGCGGCCGCGAGGCCTTTCCAAGCGTTCGTGCGTGCTGGCCGGCGGTGACGCTCCGTGGCAGCATCCAAGCTCTTGCACGACCCCGCCCGGGCCGGCGCCACCAGCCTTACTGAAAGCCTGCCAGCATGAACCTCACCACCCCCTTGCAGACGATTCAACTCGAGGTTGCGGATGGCATTGCCACCATCACGCTGAACCGCCCCGAGAAGCTGAACGCCTTCAACACGCAGATGCGCGATGAACTGATCGCAGTCATCGACCACACCGATTCGGACGACAGCGTGCGCGCGGTCATCGTCACCGGCGCAGGGCGCGCCTTCTGCGCCGGTGCCGACCTGTCCACCGGTGGCGCCACCTTCAACTACGCGCAGCGGCAGGATGAAGCGCGCGAGGCGCACCGCGTGGGCGATGTCTACCGCGACGGCGGCGGGCTGGTGACGCTGCGCCTGTACAAGAGCCTGAAGCCGGTCATCGGCGCCATCAACGGCGCTGCGGTGGGCATAGGCATGACGATGCAGCTGCCGATGGACATTCGCATCGCGTCGACCGACGCGCGTTTCGGTTTTGTCTTTGCGCGGCGTGGCATCACGCCCGAAGCGGCGTCCAGCTGGTTCCTGCCGCGGCTGGTGGGCATGCAGACGGCGCTGGAGTGGTGCATCAGCGGGCGCATCTTTGCGGCGCCCGAAGCGCTGGAGCGCGGGCTCGTGCGCTCGCTGCATGCACCGACTGACCTGCTGCCCGCCGCGCGTGCGCTGGCGCTGGAGATGACGACGCACAGCGCGCCGGTGTCGGTGGCGTTGACGCGGCAGATGCTGTGGCAGATGGCGGGCGCTGCGCACCCCATGCACGCGCACCGCGTGGACAGCCGGGCCATTCAGTCACGCGGGCAGTCGGCTGATGCACGCGAAGGGATCGCGGCCTTCCTGGAAAAAAGGCCTGCGCAGTGGCCTGATCGGGTCAGCGGCGACATGCCAGCCTTTTATCCATGGGGTCAGCCGGTCGACTTTGAATAGGCGGCATCGGCCGCCCGAGCGCCGGTTCAGTTGCGCCAGCCCCGGGCGTAAGGGTCGATCAGCATCTGCGCGCCTTCGCGCACCAGCCGTTGCACCATCGCCGTCGCGTTGTGGGCGCCGTGCAGCGGCGTCAGCTGCAAGGCCACCTCTTCGCCGTTTTCGGCCACTCCAAGGCCGTCGTCTTGCAGGCGCACGCGCAAGCCGGTTTCATGGGTCGCCAGCGTCTCGGTCTCGTCGATGGCCCAGCGGGTCTTCCATTGGTGGTGCTTGGATGTCATGCGGGCATCGTAGACGTTTCGCTGCGATGGCCCTGCCGCGCCGGCCCGCGTGCACCGGAAGGAGTGAAAACGTGCACCGGAAGGATCGAAAACCTGCACGGGCACGTGTCCTGCTGCGCCGCAGCAGATCCTTGATGTGGCTCAAACCTTGCCGCGTTGGCTTCTGTGAAAGTGCCTCAAGCCACAGGAGAACGCGATGTCTGCACCAGCCACCCCAGCCGTCACCAAGGCCCCTGCCAAGTTCGCGCGCCCTGCGCGCCCGCCAGCGCCGGCGATGCCCGAGCTGGATGCTCTGGACCAGACGCATCGCCAGGTGATAGCGGCGCTGGGTGAACTGCACCAGCTGGTGGAACAGCTGGACCGCAACGGCGTCGATGCCGGTGCGCAGCAGTTGTCCAAGGACATCTGCGCCTTCTTCCGCGGCTCGGCGCGCCAGCACCATGCAGACGAAGAGCGGCTCATCTTCCCTGGCCTGCTGAATAGTGGTGACCACACGCTGGTGCACCATGTGCTGCGCCTGCAGCAAGATCACGGCTGGCTCGAGGAAGACTGGCAGGAACTGGAGCCGCAGCTGCAGGCCGTGGCCGATGGCTACAGCTGGTACGACCTGGACATGCTGCGCGCTGCGCTGCCGGTGTTCGAAGCGCTGTACCGCGAGCACATCGCGCTGGAAGAGTCGCTGATCTACCCGGAAGCGCGACGCCAGCGGCAGGTGGCGCAGGCCGCCGTTGCTGCACGGACCACCGACACCTGCTGAGTGCGGCCCGTTTTCAGCTTGAATCCTTGAGGGCCGGCGCCTGCACCGGCTGTGTCGGCTGGCGGCAGGCCGTCAGGCCCGCATCGGCGCCAGCAGTTCCTGCGAGCCAGCCGCCAGCAGGCGTGCGTCCGAGCCCAGTGTCACGAACCTGAAGCCCAGGTCGACACGGGCCTTGGCCACATCGGGGCGGCCGTTGTGTATGCCCGCCACCACGCCGTGTGCCTTGGCGCGCGCGCAGATGTGTTCGATGGCCTGCTGCGCTTTGGTGTCCACGTCGTCGAACACGGGCTTGCAGCCCAGCGACAACGACAGGTCCGACGGGCCGATGTAGATGGCGTCCAGGCCTTCCACGCTGAGGATGCTGTCCAGGTTGTCCAGCGCCTGCGCGGTTTCGATCATCGCAAAGGCGACGATGGTCTTGTTGGCATGCTGCGGGTAGTCGGCGCCGCCGTACAGGCTGGCGCGAATGGGGCCGAAGCTGCGCGTGCCCTGCGGTGCGTAATGCGTGTAGTGCACCAGCTTCTGCGCATCTTCACGCGTATTCACCATCGGGCAGATGACGCCGTAGGCGCCAGCGTCGAGCACTTTCATCAGGATGCCCGGTTCCAGCCACGGCACACGCACCACGGGCACCGTGGCGGTGGTGCTGATGGCCTGCAGCATGGGCACCAGCGCGGCGTAGTCGATGACGCCGTGCTGCAGGTCGATGGTCAGGCTGTCCCAGCCCTGGTGCGCCATCACCTCGGCGCTGAAGCTGTTGGGGATGGCCAGCCAGCCGTTCACGGCGGCCTTGTCTTCGGCCCAGAGTTGGCGCAGGCGGTTGGGTCTCATGGCGGATTGCTCTCCAGTGTGTGGCGTGGGGTGGTCGGCCGCGCTGTGCCGGTGGTTCAGCGACGGCGCTGGGCCGGCGGGTCCAGCGGGAAGTTGGTGCAGCCCAGCTGGCGCGAGATGTCGCGGCTGGCATCGCGCAATTCGGCCACGAGTTCAGGCTCGCGTGCGTTGTCGTAGCGGAAGGAAGGTGCACCGTTTTGCCGGTAGCTTCGGAAAGGCGCTGCAAGTGCGGCTTGCAGATTTCCACCAGGTCGGGGTACTGCAGTGCCTTGGCGCCGATCTCGAACACCTTTATCCACAGGCCGTAGCGCTCGCTGTCAACCTCTTGGCGCACGCAGCCCAGGGTCTTCATCGTTTGAAGAAACCGGTAGACGGGGGCCTTGGGCATGGCCAGGCGCACCGACAGTTCACTGATGCCGCTTTCGTGGCGTTCAGAAAGCGCTTGCAGGATGGCAAAGACCTTCAGCACCGCGGCCACGGACTCCGGCTGCCGCGCGTCGAGACTGTCGTCACCCATTGTTTTGATTTCTTCGTTCTGGCGTTTCAAGGATTGTGTACCGGCCATCGGGTGAAGCAAGCCTGGCGGCGTCCAGCCTGTGGACCATCCGCCGCGTGCTGCCTACACCGCAGCGCCGAACAGGGCACCCACGCCGGCCGTGATGGCCATCGCCAGCGCGCCCCAGAAGGTGACGCGCCAGGCCCCGGGCAGCATGCCGGCGCCACCGGCTCGTGCCGCCACGGCGCCCAGCAGCGCCAGGAACACCAGCGAGGTGCCGCAGACCCAGGCGATGAGCCCGCGCTCTGGTGCCAGCGCCACCACGGCCAGCGGCAGCGCAGCGCCGACGGCAAAGCTGGCGGCCGATGCCAGCGCCGCCTGTACCGGGCGCGCGCTGAGCGTCGACGAGATGCCCAACTCGTCGCGTGCATGTGCGCCCAGCGCATCGCGTTTCATCAGCTGCCCGGCCACCTGCTCGGCCAGGCCAGGCTCCAGGCCGCGTGTCACGTAGATGGCGGTCAGCTCGCGTTTTTCTGCAGCCGGGTCGGCCAGCAGTTCGGCCTGCTCACGTGCGAGGTCGGCGCCTTCGGTGTCGGCCTGCGAATGCACCGACACGTATTCACCGGCCGCCATCGACATCGCGCCGGCCGCCAGCCCGGCCACGCCGGTGACCAGGATGTTGCCGTGGCTGGCACTGGCGGCTGCCACACCGACCACCAGGCTGGCGGTGGAGACGATGCCGTCGTTGGCGCCCAGCACGGCGGCGCGCAGCCAGCCTATGCGGTCGGTGCGGTGGCGTTCGGCATGGCGACGGAGGCTGGGCATCGGCGGGTATCCTTTTGGGATGAGTCGGGGCTGGCGGGTGTAATCTGGCGATCGACACCGCGTCATGACATCAACCACGCCCACTTGACCCGATTCTCACCCACGCCCCCCGCAGCTCACCCCGCAGCGCAGGTTCTGGCCGACCCCTGGGCCTTTGCGCTGCGCACGCTCAAGGCTTTCCGCGCCAACCAGGGCCTGCTGCTGGCGGGGGCAGTGGCTTACTACGCGCTGTTGTCGATCGTACCGCTGCTGATCCTGTGCGTGATCGTGCTGTCGCATGTCGTCGACCAAGCCGAGTTGCTGCAGACGCTGGCCCGCTATCTCGAATGGCTGGTGCCCGGGCAATCGGCCGCCATCGTGGCCGAGCTGGGCCACTTTCTCACCCACCGCGACGTCATCGGATGGGTGCTGTTGGCCACGATGCTGTTCTTCAGCTCGCTGGCGTTCTCGGTGCTGGAAAACGCGATGTCGGTGGTCTTCGTGCATCGCGTGGCCATCCGGCGACGCCACTTCATGGTGTCGGCGCTGATTCCTTACGCCTACATCCTGAGCCTTGGCCTGGGGCTGCTGCTGGTCACGCTGGTGGCGGGCAGCCTGCAGTCGATGGGCCAGGAGCAGGTGCAATTTCTCGGTCGGCAGTGGTCGCTGGTCGGTGCGTCGGGCGTGCTGCTGTACCTGTTGGGCTTCGCGGGCGAGGTGTTTGTACTGACCTCGATCTATCTGGTGATGCCCGTGGGGCGCCACAAGCTGCAGCATGCCTTGCTGGGTGCGGTTAGCGCTGCGCTGCTGTGGGAGCTGTCGCGCCACGTGCTGGTCTGGTACTTCAACAGCTTGTCGCAGATCAGCACCGTCTACGGTTCGCTGACCACCTCCATTGCGGTGCTGTTGAGCCTGGAGCTGGCCGCCACGCTGTTGCTGCTGGGCGCGCAGGTGATCTCGGAGTACGAGCGCCTGGGGGCTGGCGTTGCGCAAGGCCCCGTGCAGCCGTTCACGACCGAGCCGCGTTAGCGCTTTAGCAGCGGGCGCATGCGGTTTACCTGCGCTGCGACAGCGGCCGACGCGCGGGTGATTCAGCGTGACATCAGGTCGACCATCGAAGACAGGCCGATCACGGCGCCGCGGTGCTGCACCACGCGTGCGGCCATGCGGTTGCCCGCGGCTGCCGATTCAATCGCAGTGCCGCCACCCATGATCATGCCAACAGCACTTCGCGCCGATTTCGCCGATCTGGCACGTGCCGCTGTATGCGGGCGGCTCGAATGAAGCCGCCTGACGTCGCCGGCCAGGCCAGAACGCCGACGGGCGTTGGGCGCATCGT
>JANOZF010000142.1:0-3272 GCA_031429255.1 Rubrivivax sp. | reverse complement strand
GCTGCGAGCAGGTGTTGGCGGGCCAAGTTCGCGGTTCGGGCGCCTGTTCGCAGCCGCGGGCGGTGGGTGCCTGGCGCAGCGAAGTAAAGGAGGAATTCGTCAGCCGAAGTCTGACGAAGGAGGACATGAGCGGAGCCAGGCACCCACCGCACGCGGCTCGCCACCGCCGTGGACACGCTTTTCCGCGCGCGACCCGCCAATCCTTCCGACACGTTCCCTCCTCCACTTTGCGCTGCCCGAGCAAATGCAGGTTCCCATGCCCGAGCGACCGCAACCGCAACCGCAACCCCAGCCGCGGCCCGAATTAGCCCCCTCATTGGCCACGTACTCATCCGATCGGCCCAGCCCCGCAAACACCAGACTTGCGTCGTGAATCCCGCGCTTCGCCGGGTATCGACCGAACACGCTGCTGAAATTTCGCATGACCACCGACACCGACGTTACCGCCACCGCCTTGCCGCGGGTTAAGCGCAGCGTGCCGATGGCCGAAGCATCCGAGGCAAGCCCGACGCAGCCCATGCCCTTCGTGGACGCCGTGCTGGTGTTGCACAAGAGCGACCTCGCCCGGCTGGCTGAAAAGCCGCAACTGGCGCAGGGGCAGCGCCTGCTGTTTGTCGACCCCGGTTTGCTGGACGAAGCGGCAGTGCGCGGTTTTCTCAACTGCGACTTCCGACGCCTGCCCAGCGACCCCGACTTTCAAGCCCGCGCCGCCACCGAAGCCATGACGCTGGCCACGCTGGTGGACCTGCGCCTGACCGAGACCCGCAAGTCCCTGTGGCCGGGGCCCGGGCCGGCGCCCAGCCTGCATGGCTGGGATGTGGGCCTGTTCTTCCTGGCGCTGCAGCGTGCCGCGGTGGCGCGCCAGATCGGCGCTCACATCGAGTCCGGTTTCCCCGAGCGCCGCATCGGCGTGCTGCGCAGCACGGTGCCGCAGCAGATGTATTTCGACTCTTTCATCAGCACCGACCTGGTGGCGCAAGACCCGACACGTTTTGCCGTCATCGACAGCTACGACCAGGCACGCTGGCACCGCGCCGATGCCTACGACCACGTGTTCTCGAGCGCGGCCGTGCGCAGCGCGATGGCCGGCGGGCGCGTCACCGCGGTCACGCATGTGCCAACCTGCTTCTATGACCGCGCCTGGATGGCCGAAGAGGTCTCGCGCGCGCACAGCTTCACGCTCGATCTGGCCAGCCCTTTCTGGGACGTGCCGCTGCACCGCGGTGCCGGACTGCTGCAGCCCATGGCCGATGCCGCGCCCGCCCACGCTGCAGCGGCGCAGGCCTACCGCGAACGTGCGGCGCGCGTGCTGGAAGACTGCCTGGCCCACTTGCTGCCGCAGCCGCTGGCGCGTCAGCAGCAACTGCAAGCCTGGGCGCAGCGCTGCCACTGGCAGGCCGTCAACGCACTGTCGTTGCGCGAAGCCCTGGCTGGCAGCCGGCCGCACTTCTTGCTGAGCGACCAGGACGCCGGCCTCAACGGCCCGCTGTTCACGGTGGCCGACGCCTTGGGGTCCAGCATCACGGTGGTGCCGCACTCGGGCCACCCGAGCATGCTGCTGCCACATGCACGGCGCGTGGTGGCCGTTGAGCGTGCCGGTTACGGTTGCCAGCCGCGCAGCGTGCTGGGGCAAAGCGTGGCGGTGCGGCCGGTGCGCTTTGCGCAGCGTGTCAGCCGCCGCGACCATAGCCATGTCAGCACCGTGTGCCTGCTGCTGAACAGCATGCAGACCGAAGGCCTGAGCCATGTCGATGCGCATGCGCTGGCGGCGTTCTACAAGCCCCTGGCGACGCTGTGCGAAGACGCCGGCGTGGAACTCATCCTGCGCCCCAAGCCTGGCGCACCGGCGCTTAGCGTGTTGTCCAGCGCACTGGGTGTACCGGCAGCGCGCCTGGTGCAGCACACCACGCAGCCGCTGGACCAGCTCGCTGAAGCCACCCAACTGTGCATCGCCTATGGCGAGCCCACCACAGGCGTGGCGCCGTTTCTCGACGGTGGCAGCCTGGTGCTGCAGGTGGGCGAGCAGCGCTGGCCCATCGACTACACGGTGTGCCTGCCGCTGGTGCGCGATGGTGTCATTGCGCCGCTGGACCACGCCCAAGCCCTGCAGACCGTGCAAGAACTGCTGTCGGACCCGGTGCGCTTCCGTGCCGACACCCGACGCCAGAACGACGCTTTCCGGGTGCGCTGCCGCGACGCCCATGACCATCTCTTTTGAGGCCCCAGGCCCCACCCCCAGGAGTACCACCCCATGCTGAACAACAAGGCCGTTCTCGTCACCGGTGGCACCGGCTCATTTGGCAAGTCCTTCGTGCGCACGGTGCTGCAGCGCTACCCGCAGGTGAAACGGCTGGTGATCTTCTCGCGCGACGAGCTCAAGCAGTTCGAGATGGCACAGCAGTTTTCGCCGCGTGAATTTCCACAGTTGCGTTTCTTCATCGGCGACGTGCGCGACGCCGACCGCCTGCGGCGCGCGATGGAAGGCATCGACGTGGTGGTGCATGCCGCTGCCCTGAAGCAAGTGCCAGCGGCCGAATACAACCCGTTCGAGGCCATCAAGACCAACGTGCTGGGCGCGCAGAACGTCATCGAGGCCTGCCTGGACAGCCAGGTCAAGCGCGTGGTGGCGCTGTCCACCGACAAGGCCGCGGCACCCATCAACCTGTATGGCGCCACCAAGCTGTGCAGCGACAAGCTGTTCGTGGCGGCCAACAACATCAAGGGCTCGCGCGACCTGCGCCTGAGCGTGGTGCGCTATGGCAACGTGATGGGCAGCCGCGGCAGCGTGATCCCGTTCTTTGTGGAACGCCGCGCCAGTGGTGAACTGCCCATCACCGACCCGCAGATGACGCGGTTCAACATCAGCCTGCAAGACGGTGTGGAGATGGTGCTGTGGAGCATCGAACACGCCTGGGGCGGCGAGATCCTGGTGCCGAAGATTCCCAGCTACCGCATCACCGACGTGGCCGAAGCCATAGCGCCGGCGGCGGCCAAGCGGGTGGTGGGCATCCGCCCGGGCGAAAAGCTGCACGAAGAGATGATCACCGCCAGCGACAGCCCCAACACGGTCGACCTGGGCCGCTACTTTGCCATCCTGCCCAGCGGCGGCGACTACGGCATCGACGACTATTGCGAACGCATGCAGGGCCGCCGCGTGCAGCCCGGCTTCTGCTATGACAGCGGCAGCAACAGCGACTTTCTCAGCGTGCCGCAACTGCGCGCCTTGATCGAAAAGCACGTCGACCAGCCGCAGGTGGCGCACCACTGAAAGG
>JANOZF010000141.1:0-21484 GCA_031429255.1 Rubrivivax sp. | reverse complement strand
CAAGGCCCTGCTGGTGGACCGCGACGCCTATCTCCTGTCGCTCTGTCGCTACGTCGAGCGCAACCCTGTCGCGGCTGGGCTGGTGCCGGCGGCAGGCGATTGGCGGTGGTCGAGCTACCGAGCGCACGCCGGCCTGGACCGGTCGCCGCCGTGGCTCGAGACTGACGAATTGCTGGCGGTTCTTCTGGGGCGGCCCATCGACACCGCGCGCCACCGACAGCGCGCGATGCAACTTTATGCAAGCTGGGTGGGGCAGGCCAGGTTGGACGATGCGGCGTTCTGGCCAGACGGTCTGCAGAATCAAATCTTCCTGGGTGATGCGGCGTTTGTCGAACGCATGCACGCCCACGTTGATCCGCAGCGCGTGAGGGCGAGGGCCATCCCCAAGCTGCAGCGGCAAATCAGCCGCAAGTGGGCTGACTACCTGACCCGCAGCGGCAACCGGCGTGACGACGCACTTCTGCAGGCCTACCGAGACGGTGGCATGACGATGACAGCCTTGGCGCGTGAGGCTGGCCTATCGGTTTCCCACGTCAGCCGCTTGATCGCGAAAGGTGAGGCTGCCGATGGTCCACGCAAGAGCCTGGCCGCAACGTGAGACGCTTGGCTCTCGAATGCTCCATTGCCGGGGCGGGAAATGGGAGACCTGACCCCAAAACCTCATGACCCACGGTGTCAATAGCGCCCCAGCCCTCTGGCCATCGAATGCTCGCTTTCTGTGGTGGGAAATGGGAGACCTGGCCCCAAAGCCTTGCTTCCGTAGCCTTCTTGTCCCAGGGGCGGGAAATGAGAGACCTGACCCCATAGCCTGTGACCCCATAGCCTGTGACCCATCGCCTTGACAGTGCCCAGCCGTCGCAGTCCAGATCCGCCCCGCCTCGCCTGCCAGCAGACCAGAGCACGCATCGATCATCGGTGCCCGCCACTTCCAGCCCTACCGCGACCACGAACACCATGACACCCGACTCAATGCGTCGCATCGACTCCAGGCTGGACGCCCTCGAAGTCAAGTCCACGTTCACTGAAGACACGCTGGACCGATTGAACGATGTGGTGGTGCGCCAGCAGCTGCAGATCGACTTGTTGCTGCGCGAATTGGGGCAGCTAAGGCAGCAGCAGGCATCGGGGTCGGACCCGGTGGCCTTCACAAGTCTGCGCGACGAACTGCCGCCGCACTATTGATCAGGCCGCGGCCGCAGCCCCACGTGTGCAGCCCGGATCGGCTCACCCGCTTCTGTGCACCTTGCCTGCGGACCGTACGCGGTGCAACGCCAGTTGCAGCGCCCGGGCGTCGTTGCTGGCGCGGTGGCGGGTCAGCCCCATGTCGGCCAGCGCCTGCCGCCGGTGGTCGTCCAGTTGCGACAACTGCGTGTCACCCAGCAGGCGGTTCACGGTTTCCAGCTTGAAGCTGGGGCTCAGGCCGGCGGCCTCATACAGCGCGCCCAGCCAGGCGTAGTCATGCGCCCACCCGTCGCAGTAGGCCACCAGGCCTGCCAGGTCGGCGTTCAGCGCAGCCGCCACCTCGTGCACGCCCAAGCCATGCTGCAGCAACGCGGCGCGCGTGATGCCGTGCACCTGCGCCGCCCCTTCGTCCCAATGGGTCCAGCCTGGCGCCGGAGCCACCAGCATGCAGCGCGCACGGCCATCGCCCAGCACATAGCCCACCTCGATGGGATAGCTGCTGCGGCCAAAGCCGGAAGCCTCGATGTCGATGACGCAGGGTTCAGGCATGCGGTGCCGATGATGCACTTGGGCGCATCCTGCAAGCATGAAACACTGGGCTCCATGCGCGAACAATTCGACGTCGTGATCGTTGGCGGTGCCATCGTGGGCAGCGCCGTGGCGTATTTCCTGGCGCAGTGCACCGACTTCAAGGGTCGTGTGCTGGTGGTCGAGCGAGACATGAGCTTTCGCGACTGCGCCACGACGCGGTCGCTGGCATCGATCCGGCACCAGTTCTCGACGCCACAAAACGTGCAGATGTCGATGTTCGGCACATCGTTCCTGCGCGAAGCCGCGCAGTTGCTGGAAGTGGACGGCCAGGGGCCGGATGTGGCTTTCAGGGAGTCCGGCTACCTGTTCCTGGCCACCGCGCAGGGGCTGGCCGTGCTCGGCAGCAATCACGAGGTGCAGCGCGCGCTGGGCGCCCAGGTGCAACTGCTGAGCCCGGTGCAACTGGGCCTGCGCTTCCCATGGCTGAACCACCAGGACCTGGCCGCAGGCTCGCTGGGCCTGGCGGGCGAGGGCTGGCTGGATGCCCACGCGCTGATGCATGGGTTGCGGCGCAAGGCGGTGGCACTGGGCGTGCAGGTGGTGCAGGCCGAGGTGGTGGATGTCGTGGTGCTGCACGGTCGTGTGCAGGCCGTGGTGCTGTCCGATGGCCACCAGGTGAATTGCGCATGGCTGGTCAACGCTGCCGGTACGGGCGCCACAGCACTGGCAGCGATGGCCGCGCTGGCGCTGCCGGTGCAGGCGCGCAAACGCTGCGTCTTTCACTTCACCAGCCCAGCGCAACTGCCTCGCTGCCCGCTGGTCATCGACCCCACGGGTCTGTATTTCAGGCCCGAAGGTGATGGCTTCCTGTGCGGCGTGGCGCCCGGTGAGCATGAAGACCCCGAGAGCCGCGACTTCGAGGTGCCGCTGGGTTGGTTCGAAGACCGGCTGTGGCCTGCGCTGGCTCACCGCGTGCCGGGTTTCGAGGCGGCCCGGCTGCGCAGCGCCTGGGCTGGCCACTACGACGTCAACCTGCTCGACCACAACGCCATCCTGGGGCCCCATCCGGCGCTGCCCAACCTGCTGTTTGCCAACGGCTTCAGTGGCCATGGCGTGCAGCAGGCTCCCGCGGTGGGCCGTGCGCTGGCCGAATGGGTGGTCTGGGGTGGCTATCGAACGCTGGACCTTTCGGCGCTGGGCTGGCAGCGGGTGCTGGAAAACAGGCCGCTGCGCGAGTTGAACGTGGTGTGAACACGGTGTGTGCTGCGCCGGCCGTCGGCCAAGCCTTTGCGCGCGGCGGCAAGAAAGAGGCTCCGTCGATCGATGCTGCTGTTCAGCAGCAGCAAGGCCCGGCGGCGAAGAAGGGCGGGGAATTGGCCCTCATTTCAAGAGACCGCATGCCCTTGGGTCGGCCACACTCCTGTTCACTGAAGGCGAGAACCGACCGCATGAATGGGCGGAGTTCCGGAACCCGTGCCCGTCGCCCGAAGTCACACCACCGCCAGCAGCGACCTCGCTGCCACCGCCGCTTCGGCACTTGAAGCGTCTTCGTGGTGCACCGGTGTTCGCAGCGCCGCTTCCAGCGCCACCGCATCGGACAAGCCCCGTACCTGTTCGTAGGCGTGCTGCGCCTGTGGGTAGTGCCGGCGCAACATGTTCAACCACTGCTTGATGCGCCCACCTTGGTGTCGGGGCGCCACGCGCGGCGCGATCAGTTGTCCATACAGGTGAAGACCGGCCAGCACGGCTGACCAGGGCGGTGTCTCCTGCCCCCGCAGCGCCAGTGCCAGGCCCGGGTTGCTGACCAGGCCACGGCCCAGCATCAGCGCATCGCATCCCGACTCGGCCATGCAGGCCTGGGCGTCCTGCACCGTCCACACTTCGCCATTGGCCACCACCGGCAGCGCCACGCTGCGGCGTATCGCGTCGATCAGGTGCCAGTGGGCCGGTGGCCGGTAACCCTGCAGCTTGGTGCGGGCATGCACCACCAGTTCGCTGGCGCCCGCGCTGTCGATGGCCTGCGCGCAGTCAAGCATGCGGTGCGTATCCAGATGCCCCAGGCGCATCTTGGCCGACACCGGTATCGCCGCCGGCACGGCCTGCCGCACAGCGCGCACGATGCGGTGCACCAGCTCGGGTTCGTCCAGCAACACCGCGCCACCCCGGTGTCGGTTCACCGTCTTCGCCGGGCAGCCAAAGTTGAGGTCGATGCCGTCGGGCTGCAAGCGAGCCAGCATCGCGGCGTTGTCGGCCAGGCAGCCCGGGTCCGAGCCCAGCAACTGCGCGCGCACCGGCACCCCCGCCGGCGTTTTGCTGCCGTGGCGCAGTTCGGGCATCAGACGCAAGAAGACCCGTGCCGGCAGCAGCTGGTCGGTGACGCGTATGAACTCCGACACGCAGCGGTCGATGCCGCCAAAACGCGTCAGCACATCGCGCAGGCTGTGGTCCAGCACGCCTTCCATCGGCGCCAGCAACAACAAGCGTGGGTGTGTCAGGCGGGGTGGAAACTGGTTATTCAAGCAGCGAGAGCCGGGCCGGTGAAGGAGCGGGCGCATTGTCGCCGCAGACACGGTGAAAACCCCGATGCCTGCAGGCTCCGGCGTCGCCTTGTGGATTGCAGCGCTTTTCTGCAAAATTCGTCGACCACGCGGTCGAGGAATAAACACATCATGACTGAAGCAACACAAAACCAAGCACTGGTGCAGATTCGTCGCGAATCCGGGGCCACCGACGCAAACCGCAGTGTGCTGACACTGACGCTGAACCGGCCCGCGGCGCTGAACAGCTTCACGGCGGCGATGCATGGTGAATTGCTGGCCGCCTTGAACGCGGCAGCCAGCGACAAGGCCGTGCGCGCGGTGATCGTCACTGGCGCCGGCCGTGGCTTCTGTGCCGGGCAGGACCTGGCCGACCCCGCCATGGCCGAAGGCGCAGACGTGGGTGCTGTCATCGAGCGCTACTACCGCCCGCTGGCGCAGCGCGTGCGCAGCATGCCGGTGCCGGTGATTGCCGCCGTCAACGGCGTGGCTGCTGGCGCTGGCGCGAACTTCGCGCTGTGCTGCGACTTCGTCGTGGCCGCACGCAGTGCCGGCTTCATCCAGGCCTTCAGCAAGATCGGGCTCGTGCCCGATTGCGGCGGCACCTGGTTGCTGCCACGGCTGGTGGGGCGCGCACGGGCCCTGGGCCTGGCGATGACGGGCGACAAGTTGCCTGCAGAAGAAGCGCAGCGCATCGGCCTCATCTGGCAATGTGTGGACGACTCAGAACTGGCGGCCACGGTGCAGGCGCTGGCGCAGCGACTGGCGCTGATGCCCAGCCGCGCACTGGCGGAAACGCGCCGCGCCATCGACAAGTCGATGGCGATGGACTTTGGCGACGCCATCACGCTGGAAGCCGACACCCAGCGCGAACTGGCCCGCGCCGGCGACTTCGCTGAAGGCATGCAGGCCTTCCTGGGCAAACGTGCGCCCACCTTCCGGGACCGCTGAAACCATGACCGCACAAGAAGTTGCCGAATCCATCCGCGATGCGATGTGGGAAGACGACCATGCCTCGCAAGCCATGGGCATGAAGGTGCTGGCCATCGGCCCCGGCACGTCTACGGTGTGCATGACCGTGCGCCAGGACATGCTCAACGGCCACGACATCTGCCACGGCGGGCTGATGACGATGCTGGCCGACACCGCCTTCGCCTTTGCTTGCAACGCCTACAACGAGGTCACGGTGGCGGCGGGCTTCGACGTCAACCTGATCAGCAGCGCGCGCAAGGGTGACCAGTTGACCGCCGTGTGCGTGGAGCTCAGCAAGTCGGGCCGCACCGGCGTCTACGACGTCAGCGTGCGCAACCAGCGTGACGAAGCCGTGGTGGCCTTTCGCGGCCGGTCGTACACGATGAAGGGCAAGCCCGTGGTCGATGGACTGCCCGTGGGCCGCGTGGCCACGACGTTGCAAAGCACGTCACGTTGATGTACGCGCTGCAAAGCACGACACGTTGATGGCCGTGCTGCACGGCGCCACCCCTTGATCACTTCGCCTGCCTGAGCATTCGAGAAAGACCACCGCATGCCCGTCAAGAGTCCGGCCCCAGGTGACCTGGAGGCCATCGAAAAGGCCAGCACCGATGAATTGCAGGCGCTGCAGTTGCAACGCCTGCGGCAGACGCTGCAGCGGGCCTACGACCACGTGCCGCACCACCGCCAGGCCTTCGCCGCCAAAGGTGTGCATCCGGGTGACTGCAAGACGCTGGCCGACCTGGCGCTGTTTCCCTTCACCACCAAGGCCGACCTGCGCGCCAACTACCCGTTCGGCATGTTTGCCGTGCCGCGCGAGCAGGTGGTGCGCGTGCACGCGTCGTCGGGCACCACCGGCAAACCCACGGTGGTGGGCTACACGCAGCACGACATCGACACCTGGGCCGACCTGGTGGCGCGCAGCATCCGCGCCGCTGGCGGGCGCAAGGGGGACATGGTGCATGTGTCTTACGGCTACGGCCTGTTCACCGGTGGTCTGGGCGCCCACTATGGTGCCGAGCGGCTGGGCTGCACGGTGGTGCCGATGGGCGGTGGGCAGACCGAGAAGCAGATCCAGCTGATCGAGGACTTCAAGCCCGACATCATCATGGTCACGCCCAGCTACATGCAGGTCATCGTCGAGGAATTCCGGCGCCAGGGCAAGGACCCGCGCGCGATGTCGCTCAGCGTGGGCATCTTCGGTGCCGAACCCTGGACCGAAGCGATGCGGCACGACATCGAGCGAAGCGCCGACATCGACGCCGTCGACATCTACGGCCTGAGCGAGGTGATGGGCCCGGGTGTGGCCAGCGAATGCGTCGAGACCAAGGACGGCCCGGTGATCTGGGAAGACCATTTCTACCCCGAGATCATCGACCCCGCCACGGGCGCTGTGCTGCCTGCCGGTAGCGAAGGCGAACTGGTGTTCACCACGCTCACCAAAGAGGCGCTGCCCGTCATCCGCTACCGCACGCGCGACCTCACGCGGCTGCTGCCGCCCACGGCACGCAGCATGCGCCGCATGGGCAAGATCGTGGGCCGCAGCGACGACATGCTGATCATCCGCGGCGTCAACCTGTTCCCCACGCAGATCGAAGAGCTGGTGCTCAAGCAAGGCCGGCTGTCGGGCCAGTACCAGCTGGTGGTGACGCGTGATGGCCTGCTGGACAACGTGCGCGTGCGCTGCGAGGTGACACCCGAGCACCGCAACGTCGACCGCGACGCGGTTGCACACGAACTGCAGCACCGCATCAAGACGCTGGTGGGCGTCAGCACCACGGTGGACGTGGGGCTGCCCGACAGCATCGAACGCACGCTGGTGGGCAAGGCCCAGCGTGTCGTCGACAAACGCCCGAAATGAACCCACCCCCGAAGCGCGTGCGGCGCCTGCCGCGTGACGCGTCCAGGCGCTCGTGCCGTCCGTGTCCGCGCAGGCGGACACGGAGCCGCGGCACTCTCCCTCCCCCTCAAGGGGGCCAAGCCAGCGGCCCGGCGAAGCCGGTTCCGCGGCTTGTGCTGGGATCAAACCAACTGAGGAACTGTCCTATGTACACCCAAGCCATGGACACCGCGCCGCGCGAAGAGCGCAAGGCGGTTCGCAGCGTCGACGAAGCCCGACTCGAAGCCGGGTTCGAGGCGCGCATCGACGAAGGCGGCTTCATCGAAGCCAAGGACTGGATGCCCGAGCATTACCGCAAGACGCTGGTGCGGCAGATCAGCCAGCATGCGCACAGTGAATTCGTGGGCATGCTGCCCGAGGGCAACTGGGTCACGCGCGCGCCGACGCTCAAGCGCAAGGCCATCCTGCTGGCCAAGATCCAGGACGAAGCGGGCCATGGGCTGTATCTGTACGCTGCCGCCGAAACCCTGGGCGTCAGCCGCGACCAGCTGCTGCAAGCGCTGCACACCGGCAAGGCCAAGTACAGCAGCATCTTCAACTACCCCACGCTGAGCTGGGCTGACATCGGCGTCATCGGCTGGCTGGTGGATGGCGCGGCCATCATGAACCAGGTGCCGCTGACGCGTTGCAGCTACGCGCCCTACGCCCGCGCCATGGTGCGCATCTGCCGCGAAGAAAGCTTTCACCAGCGCCAGGGCTTCGACAGCCTGCTGGTGATGATGAAAGACGGCACCGACGACCAGCGCGCCATGGTGCAGGACGCCGTCAACCGCTGGTGGTGGCCCAGCCTGATGATGTTCGGCCCGCCCGACGGCGAAAGCGTGCACGGTGCGCAAAGCGCGCGCTGGGGCATCAAGCGCATCAGCAACGACGACCTGCGCCAGAAGTTCCTCGACGCCACGGTGGAACAGGCCCGGGTGCTGGGCGTGACCATGCCCGACCCGCTGCTGAAGTGGAACGAAGCACGCGGCCACCACGACTTCGGCCCCGTCGACTGGGACGAGTTCTGGCGCGTGGTGGGCGGCCACGGCCCGTGCAACCAGGAACGTCTGGCCGCCCGTGTCAAGGCCTGGGACGACGGTGCCTGGGTGCGCGACGCCGCCATGGCCCACGCCGCCAAGCAGGCGCGCAAGCAAGCCCGGCAGGAGCAGGCAGCATGAGTGAAGCGACCACAATCTCATCAGCATCCGAACAGGGTGAACCCGGTCGCACGGCCGCAGCGCCCGAGTGGCCGCTGTGGGAGGTCTTCGTGCGCGCCAAGGCGGGCCTGGACCACAAGCACTGCGGCAGCCTGCATGCCGCCGACGCCACCATGGCCGTGCAACTGGCACGCGAGGTGTACACGCGTCGCCAGGAAGGCACCAGCGTGTGGGTAGTCAGAAGCAGCGACATCACGGCCAGCGACCCCGGCGACAAGGCCATGTACTTCGACCCGATGGAAGACAAGGTCTACCGCCACCCCACGTTTTACGAGCTGCCCGAAGCCGTGAACCACATGTAGGCCGGTCTGCGCTTCGCCCACGCCCTCATTGAATTGAATTCGCCATGAACGCCCCCGCTGAACTGCCGCGCCTTCACGTCACGCCCCCCGTGCAGTATGTGCTGCGCCTGGCCGACACCTGCCTTGTCCACGCCCAGCGCCTGGCGGAATGGTGTGGCCACGGCCCGGTGCTGGAAGAAGACATTGCGCTGACCAACATGGCGCTCGATCTGGTCGGGCAGGCCAGATCCCTGCTGACGCTGGCCGGCCAGATGGCCGCAGTGCCGGGTGGCGCTGCGTGGGACGAAGACCAGCTGGCGTTTCTGCGCAGCGAGCCGCAGTACTTCAATCTCACGTTGGTGGAGCAGCCCTTGCGGCGCAGCAGCGCGCATGCGCCCGGCGGTGACTTCGCCGACACCGTGCTGCGCAACTTTCTCGTCAGCAGCTGGCTCAAGCAGGTCTGGCAGCAGATGGCCGGCAGCAGTTCCAGCGCTTTGGCCGCGATTGCCGGCAAGGCCTTGAAGGAAGCGCGCTACCAGCAGCAGCACAACGCCGACTGGGTGGTGCGCCTGGGCGACGGCACGGAAGAGTCGGCGCGCCGCATGGCCGCTGCGCTGCGGCGCGCCTGGCCCTTCGTGGCCGAGATGTTCAGGCACGACGAGGTGGATGTCGCCGCCGTGTCCGCAGGCCTGGGCCCGGCTCGGCGAGACCTGCGCGCAGCCTGGATTGACGAGGTGGGCCCGGTGCTGGCTGCGGCCGGTCTGCAGACGCCCGCCGACAGCCCCTTCGTCAGCACCGGCACGCTGGGCCGGCACAGCGAGCACATGGGCTTCATCCTGGCCGAGATGCAGAGCCTGCAACGGCAGTTTCCAGGGGGGCGCTGGTGACCGGGCCCTCGCATCCGCCGGCCGTGGCTGCACCTGCCACGGCGCCAGGCTCGGCGGCTGTGGCCGCCACGGCCGCCGTGCAGCGGGCCTGGGCCGTGCTGGCCTCGGTGCCCGACCCCGAAGTGCCCGTGCTGAGCGTGTGCGACCTGGGCATCGTGCGTGACGTGCAATGCGAAGGCGAGGGTACGCAGGTGGTGTTGACGCCCACCTACAGCGGCTGCCCGGCCACCGAAGTGATTGCGCAGAGCGTGGTCGATGCACTGCAGGACGCAGGTTTGGGGCCCGTCACCGTGACGCACCGGCTGGCGCCGGCCTGGACCACGGACTGGATCAGCGACGAAGGCCGTGACAAGCTGCGCGCCTACGGCATCGCGCCGCCATCAGGCCACGCCGCCGTGGCAGGTGGCGGCGCTGCCGTGGCCATCAGCATCAGGCCGCGCAACCTGGCCTGCCCGCGCTGCGGCAGCGAGCAGACCGAACGGCTGTCGGCCTTTGGCTCCACCGCTTGCAAGGCCCTGCACCGCTGCCTGGCGTGCCGGGAACCCTTCGAACACTTCAAGCCTATCTAGGACTGCGCACCATGCCGGGCATCCATTTCCATCCCCTGCGCGTAAGCCAGGTGCAGCCCGAAGGCGAAGACGCGCTGGTGCTGGCCTTCGACGTGCCGCCAGCGCTGCGGGATGCGTTCGAGTTCGAGCCGGGGCAGTACCTGACGCTGCGGCACGGCGATGACCGGCGTTCCTATTCCATCTGCGCCGCGGAGGGCGATGCACCCCGTGTCGGTGTGCGCAAGGTGCCCGGCGGTGTCTTTTCAAGCTGGCTGCACGAGCACGCCCAGCCGGGCCTCGTGCTCGACGTGATGCCACCGCAGGGCCGCTTCGGTGTCGCGCTGCAGCGCCATCCGCGCCACGTGCTGGCGGTGGCGGGGGGCAGCGGCATCACGCCCATCCTGTCCATCGTCAAGACGCTGTTGGCGCGCGATGAGCAGGCGCGTGTGACGCTGCTCTACGGCAACCGCCGCGCGGCCACCACGATGTTCAAGGAAGAGCTGGAAGACCTGAAGAACCGCTACCTGACACGCGTGGTGCTGCACCCTGTGTTTTCACGCGAGGTGATGGACTCGCCGGTGCACGCCGGCAGGCTGGATGCCCGGAAGATCGCCACGCTGTTGCGTTTGAGCGGGCCCGTGGACGAGGCCTTTGTCTGCGGCCCGCACGCGATGAACGACGAAGCCGAGCAGGCGCTGCTGGCGGCCGGCCTGCAGCCGCAGCAGATCCACATCGAACGCTTTGGCCTGCCGCCCGGTGAGGGGGCCGCGGCCACGGTGGCGCAGCCGGGTGACGCCAGCACCGCCGTCATCACCATCGTGCGCGACGGGCTCACGCGCGAGGTGCCCTACGGCCCGCAGGACAGCAGCATCCTGGCCGCGGCCGCGCGCGCGGGGCTGGACGTGCCCTATTCATGCAAGAGCGGTGTCTGCGCCACCTGCCGCGCCAAGCTGAAACAAGGTCAGGTGCGCATGGACCGCAACTTCGCACTGGAAAAGGATGAACTGGCCGCTGGCTTCGTGCTGACCTGCCAATCGCACCCCACCACCGAACGGGTGGTGATTTCTTTCGACGAACGCTGACGCAACCGCTGTCGCGCAGCGCTCATGGCACGCCCCCGCTCGGCTGGATTTGACGGGCAGCGCGAGACGATTCTGGCCGCCGCCGCCCGGCTCTTCGCCCAGCGCGGTTACAGCAGCAGCACCATGACCGAGGTGGCCGCCGCCTGTGGCATTTCCAAAGGCACGCTCTACCACTACGTGCGCGACAAGCAGGACCTGCTGGCACAGATCACTACTGCGCATGTGCAGCGCCTGCAAGCTCTGGTGCAGGCCGTGTCGGCCCGGCACTTGCCGCCACGCGAACATCTGGCCGAACTGGTGCTGCGTTTCATGCAGGTCTACGAGCGGGCACAGGCCGAGCACCGAGTGCTGACGGTGGACATGAAGTTTCTGCCCGATGCCGGCGCGGACAGCGCCCGACAACGGGTGATGCAAGGCCAGCGCCAGATGGTGCAGGCGGTGGCCGACGCCGTGGCGGCGGTACGCCCCGAGTTGAAAGCCGCGGCTCTGCACAAGCCTGTGGCCATGCTGCTCTTCGGCATGATGAACTGGACCTTCACGTGGCTGCATGCCGAAGGCCCGCTGTCGCACCAGGACGTGGCCCATCTGGTGCTGGGCGTGTTTCTCGGCGGCATCCAGACCCTGCAACTTCAGCAGAGCATGGCCTGAGCAAAAGCCGTGCGCGCCGCGGGCAGGTTGTGGGCGTGCATGGCTGTAGTGCCACGGGGCGCCAGGCTGCATGATGGCTCGCGTGCTGCCGCGGCCGTGATGGGCAGCGCCCAGCCTTCGGTGGCCTGCTCGCGCCCGTGGTGCAGCGTGCGCACACCCGCCAGCCCGGCCTCGGTGGCGCGCTCCAGCAACGTTTCGGTCCCCGCTTCACCCAGCGACAGCGCGAAGTGCCGCCAGCGCCGCTGCACGCGTTCGTTCAGCCAGGCGTCTTCCAGCGCCAGGCGCAGTGCCAGCGGGTCGTGGCCTGCTTCCAGCACCCGGGGCGCCATGGCGCCGACAAAGAGATTGAAGTCCTGGCGCAAGGTGTGCTCGGGCAGCCACTGTGCAAAGCGGCGGCAGCGTTCGCTCCAGCCCGGGGCCGCGAAGCTGCGCGTCAGCAACGCCTGCAGGCCTTGAACGGTATTCAGCAGGCGCACGCGGTTGGGCGGCAACACGGCCATCGGCAAGCCGGCTGCCACGGCAAAGGGCAGGGGGGTCGCGAAGGAGCGCAGGGCGGCCATGCGCCACCAGCCGGCAGCGCCCAAGCCGTGGCGCGGGCCTGCATCGGCCCCGCGGTCTTCTTCTGCGACTGCGCCGTGCGTGGCGGCTTGGCTTGCTGCGGCGGCAGCCGCACGGTGCGCCTGCCGCAAGCAGTCCTGCACGCTCAAACCGTCCCAGGCCTGTGCGGCCGACTGGCTCAACACCGCCAGGTTGCCGGCGGCATAGCCGGCCTGCGTATTCAGGCGCGCCACCGTCAGCGTGTCGGTCTGGTGAGGCGCGCCCTGCAGCAGCTGGCGCGTGACGGGGCAACGCGGGGTCTGGATCTGTGCCAGGTAGTTGGGCGTGAGCTGCTGGCGCTCGAACGTGATGCCCAGACGCCAGGCATTCAAGCGCAGTTGCAGCCACTGCCGGGTGTGCGGCTTGCAGCCCAGTGTGCGGTGGCCGAACACGGCCTTGCCGGCCATCCAGCCCTGGCACACGGGCGTGCCGGCCAGCAGCAGCCCGGCTGGGGGCACCAATCCGTGATGGGCGTGATCCCAGCCGATGTCAAAGCCGTCGCGGTCGATCGCATCGGCGCGCTGGCTGGCGTCAAGTTCGAGGGTGGTCTGGTTCATCGCGGTCTCCGGTCTGCACAGCGCACCTTGCGCCGGCTTGCAGAGACAGTTTCCAGCCCGGGTAGCTCATGGAGTGAGCTACCCCTGGCGGGTACCGAAAGTTTAATTCGAGCCCGGCCGCTGCAGCACCGGCAACCGCCGCAGAACGGCCGCTGCGGCCAGCCCGCCCGCGATGCCGCAGGCGTCGGCCAACCAGTCCAGCACGCTGGCTTCGCGCCCGGGAATGAAGGCCTGCACGACCTCGATGAAGGCGCCGTAGGCCAGCAGGCCGGCGATCACCACCCAGGCGCTGCGTCGGCCGGGCGCCAGGGCCAGGGCCGCTGATAGCGCCAACGAGCAAAAGGCGCTGAAGTGCAGCACCTTGTCCCACTGCTCCAGGCTGGAGCCCCCAGGGTTGGACCTGAAGGCCTCCCAGCTGACGTACACCAGCAAGACGGCCGTGAGTGCGACGAAAGCCCTGCGGTGGCTGGGCGGATTCATCGTTTCAAGGGGCCGTGATGTGGTGCGCATCACGCGGATTGTCGCCGCTGGTCGCAGCCATAGCGCCACGCCAGGGGCGCAAGTGTTAGACTTTTGGGCTTTCCTGGATCGGCTTTCTGCGCACTGTGCAGGGGCCGTCGTGATCCACGCCGGTGTAGCTCAGTTGGTAGAGCAGCGCATTCGTAATGCGAAGGTCGAGGGTTCGACTCCTTTCACCGGCACCATCTTTTCAGCAATGCCACTTGCGGCCGCAGCCCACCAGCTTGCGGCCGCTGTGGTTTTGCGCTGCCGTCATTCGCGCTGCCGTCATTCGCGCTCCCACCCGCGCGGCGCAGCAAACAGCGGCTGCAGCTTCCCTACAATCGGCAGTCATGCGCATACTCATCGCCAACGACGACGGCTACCTGGCCCCCGGCATCGCCGCACTGGTGAAAGCCTGCCAGGGCCTGGGCCAGATCGACGTGATCGCCCCCGAGCAGAACGCCAGCGGCACGTCCAACGCGCTGACCCTGACGCGGCCGCTGTCGGTGTTCGAGGCGCGAGGCGAGCACGTACAGGGTTTTCGCGTCGTCAACGGCACACCCTCTGACTGTGTGCACGTGGCGTTGACCGGCCTGCTGGGTTACCGGCCAGACCTCGTGCTGTCGGGCATCAACAATGGCGCCAACATGGGCGACGACACGCTGTACTCGGGCACCGTGGCCGCGGCCATGGAAGGTTATCTCTTCGGCGTGCCGGCGATTGCCTTTTCGCAGGCGGAAAAAGGCTGGGGCGAACTGGACGCCGCCGCGCAGGCGGCGCGTTCGGTGGTCGAGCAGGTGCTGGCGAGCATGCCGCTGGGTGGTGCGCCCTGGCTGCTCAACGTCAACATTCCGAACCGCGCCGACGCCGCCACGCTGCCGCGCTGCATCACGCGGCTGGGTCGGCGACACGCCAGCTCTCCGGTCATCCGCCAGCAAAGCCCGCGTGGCGACACCATCTACTGGATCGGCTCGGCCGGTGATGCCCGCGAGTGCGGTGAAGGCACCGACTTCTACGCGGTGGCGCAAGGCCAGGTCTCGATCACGCCGCTGCAGGTCGACCTGACCGACCACGCGCAACTGGGCGGCTGGGCACAGCGGCTGGGCGGACAGCGTTGATGGTGCGGCCGCAGGGCGCAGCACCGGTGCCGGGCAGCACAGACCCAGCCACGGCATCAGTCGAAGAAGCGACATCGCCACGTTTTCCATTGCGCCTGGGCCAGGTGCAGGGCCGCACGGGTGCTGGCCAGCAGCGGGCGCAGCCAGGCCAGAAGGCGCAGCAGCCACAGTCTCCTGCCAAGACCGTGTTGCGCCCGCAGCTGCACCTGCAGCATGCGCAAGCCGCCACCGAGCAGGCCGCCCGGCATGCCGGCCCTGGGGGGCTGGGCCTTGACTCGGTTGCGGTGCGTCAGCGCATGGTGCAGCGGCTGGTGAGCGAGGGTATCAACGACGAACGCGTGCTGCAGGCCTTCATGCGTGTGCAGCGGCATTTGTTCGTCGACAGCGCACTGGCCGGGCAGGCCTATGAAGACACCAGCCTGCCCATCGGGCTTTCACAGACCATCTCCCAGCCCTCGGTCGTGGCTCGCATGTTGTCGCTGCTGTTGGCGGGTGACGCGGCGCGCCAGCACGGTCACCTCGGGCGGGTGCTCGAAATCGGCACCGGCTGCGGTTACCAGGCCGCGCTGTTGTGCCTTCTGGGCCGCAGCGTGGTGTCCATCGAGCGGCTGCAGGCCCTGCACGAGCGGGCCCGCGCCAACCTGGACGGCCTGCGCGGGCACCAGCTGCGGCTGGTGCATGGCGACGGGCGCCTGGGCCACGCCCCGCGCGCGCCCTACGACTGCATCATTGCCGCAGCCGGTGGTGACGCCTTGCCCGACGAATGGCTGCAACAGCTGGCCCCCGGCGGGCGCTTGGTGGCGCCCATGCAAGAGGCCGGAACAGGCCAGCAGGTGCTGGTGGTGGTTGACCATCGATTGGATGGTGGCATGGCCATCAACCGCCATGAACTGGTGAATTTCGTCCCTTTAAAATCAGGCATTGCGTAGTGTTGATGCTCCTCACTGAAAGCCTGCCGTCGATGTTGCACAGCCCCCTGACCACCTTGCCCTGGCGTGTGTCGCATCAAGGGCAACGCCTGCTGGTGCACGGCACCGCTGCGGCCTTGTTGGCCTTCCTGGCCGTGTTGGCCGGCTGCGCTTCCACGTCGCACCGCGCCCCGGTTGAGGAGCGCAAGCCCACGCCGCGGGTGCTGGCCCCTGTGGCCCCCGCCAGCACGTCCACGCCAAGCCCCAGACCCCCCACGGCCGGCGCCACTGCAGCCACGCCGGAGTCAGCAGCTTCGAAGCTGCAGTTGCCCGGCTGGGAAAATGCTGGCAAGTCGGGCTACTACACCGTCAAGCCCGGTGACACGCTGATCCGCATCGGCCTGGACAACGGCCAGAACTGGCGCGATATCGCGCGCTGGAGTGGCCTGGACAACCCCAACATCATCGAGGTCGGCCAGGTGTTGCGCGTGGTGCCACCCAGCGCTGCCGTGCTGGCGCAGACGGGTACGGCGTCGACCACCGCGGTGGCGTCCACACGACCCGTGGGCGCCCCTGGGGTCGCCGAGTCCCGGCCACTGGACGGGCGGCCGCCCGCAAGCACGACGGCCAGCACGTCTGGCTCGGTGGGCGCCATGCCTGCGCCTGGTGCCTCGGCTCCGGCTCAGGCTGTGGCAGCGCCGGCGGCCACCACGGCACAAACGCCGCCAGTGCGCGAATCCGACGACGAACTCACCTGGTCCTGGCCGGCGGCCGGCCCTGTGGCCACCGGCTTCGACGACGTGAAGAGCAAGGGCCTGGCCATCACCGGCAAGGCAGGCGACCCCGTGCTGGCGGCCGCCGATGGCCGGGTGGTCTATGCCGGATCGGGCCTGCGTGGCTACGGCAATCTGGTGATCGTGAAGCACAACGCCACCTACCTGACGGCCTATGCGCACAACCAGACCCTGCTGGTGAAAGAGGACCAAGTCGTTCGGCGTGGTCAGAAGATTGCCGAGATGGGCTCCAGCGACGCAGAACGCGTGCAACTGCACTTCGAGGTGCGGCGCCAAGGCAAGCCCATCGATCCGGCGCGCCTGTTGCCGCAGCGCTGAAGCGCATGAGCCACGGCAGCGATTGGCTCGAGGTCGAATCACTCGATCTCGAGGCCCAGGGTGTGGCTCGACGCCCGCCCGCGGAAGGCGACGAAGGCGCCGGCAAGGTGGTCTTCATCGACGGCGCCTTGCCGGGTGAACGGGTGCAGGTCAACGTCTCGCGCAAGAAGAACAACTGGGAACAGGGCCCGATGTCGGCGCTGGGCCGCGAAAGCGCCCAACGCGTGCGCCCGGGTTGCCCGCATTTCGGACTTCATGCCGGGTCTTGCGGCGGCTGCAAGATGCAGCATCTGCACCCCGCAGCGCAAGTGGCGGTGAAGCAGCGCGTGCTGGAAGACAACCTGTGGCACCTGGCAAAGGTCAAGCCCGAGCGCATCCTGCGCGCCATCGAGGGGCCTGCCTGGGGTTACCGCGACCGCGCACGGCTCTCGGTGCGTTACGTGATCAAGAAGGGCCAGGTGCTGATCGGATTTCACGAGCGCAAGTCGCGCTATGTGGCCGACATGCAGGTGTGCCCGGTGCTGCCGGCACATGTCAGCGCAATGCTGCTGCCGCTGCGCGCGCTGATCGCCAGCATGGACCAGCGTGACCGCCTGCCCCAGATCGAACTGGCCATCGGCGACGGGGTGACCGCACTGGTGCTGCGTCATCTCGAGCCCGTGACCACCGCCGACGCGCAACGGCTGCGCCATTTCGCTGACGAACACCGTGTGCAATGGTGGCTGCAGCCCAAAGGCCCCGAGACGGTGCACCTGCTCGACCCGGGCGGGCCTGTACTGGCCTACCGGCTGCCCGAGTTTGGCATCACGATGCCCTTCAAGCCCACCGACTTCACGCAGGTCAACCCGCACATCAACCGTGTGCTGGTCGACCGGGCACTCAAGCTGCTGGGCTGCGCTGCGCACGAACGCGTGGTCGACTGGTTCTGCGGCCTGGGCAATTTCACATTGCCGCTGGCCACGCAGGCGCAGTCGGTGCTGGGCATTGAAGGCAGCGCCACGCTGGTGGCCCGGGCGCGCGACAACGCGGCGGCCAATGGCCTGGCGGCGAAAACCCGCTTCGAGGCGCGCAACCTGCTCGAGATGACGCCGCAGGACCTGGCGAACACCGGATCGGCCCAGCGCTGGTTGATCGACCCGCCACGCGAGGGCGCTTTTGCGCTGGTCAAGGCGCTGGTGGACGCGCTGGGCACAGAAGCATCGCCAGCCCTGGCGGGCTGGCAGCCACCGCAACGCATCGTCTACGTCAGCTGCAACCCCGCTACGCTGGCGCGCGATGCAGGCCTGCTGGTGCACCAGGCTGGGTACCGCTGCAGCCTGGCCGGCGTGGTGAACATGTTCCCGCACACGGCCCATGTGGAAAGCATGGCCGTTTTCGACCGTCCAGCCCTGGGCTGAACGACGGGGCAGGGCGCTGGCTGCCCCCATCCCGACAAAAAAAGGGGCCCCGCAGGGCCCCTGGGTGCGTCGGGAGAGCCTTTCAGCAGGGCCCTCACGCGGTCACAGCATCCAACTCAATCGTTGCTGCTGCCGCCGATGCCAAACAGCATCAGCAGGCTCTGGAACACGTTGTAGATGCTCAGGTAGACACCCAGCGTGGCGCTGATGTAGTTGGTTTCCTCGCCATCACGCACGCGCTTCAGGTCGTACATGATGAAGAACGAGAAGATCACGCTCACCAGAAGGGCCAGCGTGATGCTGAGCGCGCTGCTCTGGATGAAGATGCTGGCAATGCCGGCCACGAACACCACGATCATGCCGATGAACATGAACTTCGCGATGCCCGACAGGTCGCGCTTGATCACGCTGGCCAGCGTGGCCATGCCGAGGAACACCGCTCCGGTTGACGCAAAGGCCATCATCACCAGACTGGTGCCGTTGCTCATGCCCAGCACCACGGCCAACATGCGCGACAACATCATGCCCATGAAGAATGTGAAGGCCAGCAGCACCGGCACGCCGGCAGCCGAATTCTTCAGTTTTTCAATGGCAAACATGAAGCCGAAGGCGCCAGCCAGAAACACGATCGCCCCGATGCCGGGTGTCAGGATGCGGTTCAGGCCCATGGCCATGCCCACCCACGCGCCCAGTACCGTGGGCACCATCGACAGCGCAAGCAGCCAATAGGTGTTGCGCAGCACGCGGTTGCGCTCGGCACCAATGACACCACCGCCTGCGTAGCCGGAAACGTTCTGCACATTCTGGTTCATGAAACCTCCTATAGAGATAAGCGCTCAATCAAGCGCAGGTGCATTGTAGAGAAAGCAACCCCCCGCGCGCATAGCCCCACCCAGGGCAGATCTATCGGCCTTCCGTGCGGTTATCGTCACGGCCCATGAAGACCAAACCCACCTTGACCCTGGACGACGTGCGAGCCATCGCCGTTGCTGCTGAGACTGAAGCCCGCGCCAATGGCTGGGCCGTGACGATTGCCATCGCCGACGACGGCGGGCACCTGCTGTGGCTGCAACGGCTGGACGGCGCCGCGCCGGTTTCGGCCGAGATTGCGTCGGCCAAGGCCCGCACCGCGGCGCTCGGACGCCGCGAGAGCAAGGTCTACGAGGACATGATCAACCAGGGCCGCACGTCCTTCCTGAGCGCTCCGGTGCTGCAGGGCATGCTGGAGGGCGGCGTTCCCATTCTGGTGGATGGGCAGTGCGTGGGTGCCGTGGGTGTCAGCGGCGTGAAGTCCAGTGAGGACGCCCAGACGGCGCGCGCCGGCATTGCGGCGTTGAAGCCCTGATCTTGCGGCCGGCGCTGACGAATCGGTCAAAGAGGGGCAACGGCCGGTTATAATTCACAGGTTTACCCGCCCACACCCCAGCGCTCACGAAACTCCGCCAAAGGTTTCCCTCGGCAACCCCCCTGAACAACGGCTCAGCATGCTGCCGTGCAGGGTGGCGGCGAGCGCGAGAACCCCGGAGCTTTTCTCTTGCTGCCTGTCCTGCCCCCCGCTCTGCTCGCACTGGCAGACGGCACGACTTTCCTGGGCACCAGCGTTGGTGCACACGGCACCACGGTTGGTGAGGTGGTGTTCAACACCTCCATGACCGGCTACCAGGAAATCCTCACCGATCCCAGTTATTGCCGCCAGATCGTCACGCTGACCTACCCGCACATCGGAAACGTCGGCATCAACCCGGAAGACGTCGAGTCGCAGCGTGTGCATGCCGCGGGTCTGATCGTCAAGGACGTGTCGATGCGCGTGTCCAATTTCCGTTCCACCATCAGCTTGCCAGACTACCTCGCCCGCGAAGGCACGGTGGCCATTGCCGACATCGACACGCGGCGCCTGACCCGCGTGTTGCGCACCACGGGAGCGCAAAACGGCTGCATCGTCAGTTACGAGCCCGGCACCGTGGTGGGCGAAGCAAAGATCTCGGCAGCGGTGGCCCAGGCGCGTGCCACACCGTCGATGGCCGGCCTGGATCTGGCCCGCGTGGTGAGCACGGCCGCCGCCTATGAGTGGACACAGGCGGAGTGGCGCCTGGGCGAGGGCTATGGCACTGCCGGTGCCACCCGGCACCACGTCGTGGCCTACGATTTCGGCGTCAAGCGCAACATCCTGCGCATGCTGGCGTCGCGCGGGTGCCGCGTCACCGTGGTGCCGGCCCAGACCAGCGCCGCCGAGGTGGCGCGATTGCGCCCCAGCGGCGTCTTCCTCAGCAACGGGCCCGGCGACCCCGAGCCCTGTGACTACGCCATCGCCGCCACGCGCGAACTGATCGACAGCGGCCTGCCCACATTCGGCATCTGCCTGGGCCACCAGATCCTGGCGCTGGCCTCGGGCGCCAAGACCTTCAAGATGAAATTCGGCCACCACGGCGGCAACCACCCGGTGAAAGATCTCGACACCGGGCGCGTCAGCATCACCAGCCAGAACCACGGTTTCGCGGTTGACGAAACGACCCTGCCGGCCAACCTGCGGCCCACGCACATCAGCCTCTTCGACGGCACGCTGCAAGGCCTGGCGCGCACCGACCGCCCTGCCTTCTGCTTCCAGGGCCACCCTGAAGCCAGCCCGGGGCCGCATGACATCGGCACCCTTTTCGACCGCTTCGTCGCGCTCATGGAGCAAACATGAACAGCCCCCAAGCTCACATTCGTTCGCTGCCCCCCAAGGGGGCTTCGGCCTCCCTTGGGGCGGCCCGGCAGGAGCCGTAAATGGCCAAGCGCACCGACCTCCACAGCATCCTGATCATCGGCGCCGGCCCCATCGTCATCGGCCAGGCTTGCGAATTCGACTACTCCGGCGCCCAGGCCTGCAAGGCGCTGCGCGAAGAGGGCTACCGCGTCGTACTCGTCAACAGCAACCCGGCGACGATCATGACCGACCCGGAGATGGCCGACGTCACCTACATCGAACCCATCACCTGGCAGGTGCTGGAACAGATCATCGCCAAGGAACGCGCTGCGCGTCCTGGCGAGAAGATGGCGCTGCTGCCCACCATGGGCGGCCAGACGGCGCTGAACTGCGCGCTCGACCTGCACCGCAACGGCGTGCTGGCGCGCCATGGCGTGGAAATGATTGGCGCCAACGAGCACGCCATCGAAAAAGCCGAAGACCGCATGAAGTTCAAGGACGCGATGACGTCCATTGGGCTGGCCTCGGCCAAAAGCGGCGTGGCGCACAACATGGAAGAGGCGCTGGCGGTGCAAAAGCGCATCCAGGCCGACATCGGTGGCACGGGTTTCCCGATGGTCATCAGGCCCAGCTTCACGATGGGCGGCACCGGCGGCGGCATTGCCTACAACCCTGAGGAATTCGAAGAGATCTGCAAGCGGGGGCTGGACCTGTCGCCCACCAAGGAACTGCTGATCGAGGAAAGCCTGATCGGCTGGAAAGAGTTCGAGATGGAAGTCGTGCGAGACCGCGCCGACAACTGCATCATCGTGTGCAGCATCGAGAACCTCGATCCGATGGG
>JANOZF010000140.1:0-13086 GCA_031429255.1 Rubrivivax sp. | reverse complement strand
CCTTGGAGGCCTTCTTCAGCTCTTCGACCAGGGCCGTGACGGCCTTGTCGATGCCGCGCTTCAGGTCCATGGGGTTCATGCCCGCGGCAACGAACTTCATGCCTTCGCGCACGATGCTCTGGGCCAGCACGGTGGCGGTGGTGGTGCCGTCGCCAGCAGCGTCGCTGGTCTTGGAAGCCACTTCCTTGACCATCTGCGCGCCCATGTTCTGGAGCTTGTCTTTCAGTTCGATTTCCTTGGCCACCGAGACACCGTCCTTGGTGACGGTGGGGGCGCCGAACGAGCGCTCGAGCACCACGTTGCGACCCTTGGGGCCCAGGGTGACCTTGACCGCGTTGGCCAGGATGTTCACGCCTTCAACCATGCGGTGACGGGCGTCTGAGCCAAAAATGACGTCTTTTGCTGCCATGTGTTTTTCTCCGGAAATGTGGGTGTGGGGTGACTGGAATTACTTCTCGACGACGGCGAAGAGGTCTTCTTCTTTCATCACGAGCAGCTCTTCACCATCGACCTTGACGGTCTGGCCGCTGTACTTGCCGAACAGCACGCGATCACCGATCTTCACGTTGGGCACCACGAAGTCACCCTTGTCGTTGCGCTTGCCTGGGCCGACGGCCAGGACTTCGCCTTGATCGGGCTTTTCGGCGGCGTTGTCGGGGATGACGATGCCAGAAGCGGTCTTGGTCTCTTGTTCCAGACGCTTGACGATCACGCGGTCGTGCAGGGGACGCAGTTTCATATCGGATCCTTGGGTTTGGCTTGAAATAAGGGTGGCCAACGAAGTTGGCCCCCGCTGACTTTGTGCGACTGGATGGCGCTCTGAAGGCCCCGTCAGTCGTTAGCACTCAACATCAGCGAGTGCTAGCAACAGATTATAGGGGCGCTTCGTGACAGTTCAAGGGCTGTCGCAAGGTCAAATGATGGCAGGCCTGGGCGCCTTTGACTGGCGCTGGGCCTGCATGACCTGCTGTGCACGCCGAAGCCTGTGAGAGTCGGCGCCGGCTGGTGGCGTGCTGCAGGCCGTGGCGCAAGGTGCTTCACGAGTGCTGTCAAGCACCGGGGTGGTGGCCGCGGTTCTGCTTTCAATGAAGCGAGACGGCTGCGTGGGCTGCGCCGGCAGGGACCCGAGAGGAAGGGGCTCTCGCAACGGGCGGCCGATGGTCGCCGGCCTGGCGCACGGGGGCGGTGGGCTTGCTCAGCCCGCCGCGCGCATGGCGGTGTTGGTCAGTGGGCGCGCTCAACCGTCGGGTACAGGTACTCACGGCCGATCATCGCGCGTGCTCCCAGGTAGGCGTTGCGCAGGCGCTCGGTCAGTGAGTCCATGTCGACATGACCTGCCTCATCGCAGGGAACCACGAAACCACGACCCGGGTTGTACCGTGACGCGAATCGAAGCTCGTGCGAGCACTTGGAAACGGAATCCGATTTGGCAGAGTCTTCAGCAGCCATGAGCATTTCCTTTGTCCAACCCTTTCCTGTCAACCGCGCAACCTCGGCATCTTGCCGGGCCGGGCTGCCTCTTGTGCACGACCGCCGCGACTGCGCAACGCACACCCCATTCTTCGGCCGATCCGACGTCCGTCAGTCACGCAAAAGCCAGGTCATCACCCTGCTATCGGGGGGTGCGCCAGACGGGTTCTCGCACTCGCGTGCCAAATGTCACGGCAGAACCTGTCGGCGGCCGGTCCGGCTTCGGGCCGGCCAAGGACATGCACCAATTACGCCAGGCGCACTCCGACTCCTTCCGTTTACACAACGGCCCGGCGTGGTTGCTGGTTTACAGCCTCGGCGTACGGGCATGCAGCAGTCACTGCAGTCGCCCAAGGCCCAGCACGGTGGCAGAACAAGCGCCGGTGGTTAGCATGAAGATTCCGCTGCTGCTGTTGGGGTTGCCCGATGAATACCGTCTCTGCATGGAAGCTGCCGGGCTTCCGACTCGGGCGTACGCTGGTTCCTGTGATGGTGGTGCTTCTCGGTGCCATGCAAACCTTGGCGCAGGCCCAGGGCGTGCTCCCACTGCCCTTGTTTGACGCCCACCTGCACTACAGCCACGACGCATGGGAGCGTTTGCCGCCCAAGGAGGCCGTGGCGCTGATGCGGCAGGCCGGCCTGAAGCGGACCATGATTTCCAGCAGCAGCGACGAGGGCACGCAAATGCTGTTTGCGCAGGCCCCCGACCTCGTGCTGCCTGTGCTGCGCCCCTACCGCACGCGGGGCGAGATCGGCAGCTGGGTGAACGACTCCTCGGTCATCATCCACCTCGAGCAGCGGCTGGCGAAGTACCGCTACGTGGCCATCGGGGAGTACCACGTGTTCGGCGCCGACGCCGATGGCGCGGTGGTGCGCCGCGTGGTGCAACTGGCGCGACAGCATGGGCTGGCGTTGCACTCGCACTCTGACGCCGACGCCATCGAGCGGCAATTCAGACAGGACCCGCAGGCTCGCATCCTGTGGGCGCATGCGGGCTTCGATGCGCCCGACAAGGTGCGCGACATGCTGCGCAAACACCCCCGACTGGCGGTCGACCTCGCCTACCGCAGCGACCACGCACCCGGAGGGCGCCTGGACCCTGCCTGGCGCGCCGTGATGCTGGACATGCCCGACCGCTTCTTGCTCGGCACCGATACATTCACGCCCGAGCGCTGGTACTACGTGGGCGAGCACGCGCGGCTGGCCCGCCAGTGGCTGGCCGAGTTGCCGCGCGACGTGGCCGAGCGCATCGCATCGGGCAACGGCGAACGATTGTTCGGCGCACTCGCTGCGCCCCTGAAGAAGGGCTTGCCTTGACCTGGGCGATGCTGAGGGCAGGGACGCTGGCCGCGGCGGTGCTTTGTCTGGTGCTGCCAGGGGGGGGGTGCGTGCGCAACCACAGCCAGCTGCGCCCGCGGAGTTCCGGGCGTGTGAGCCGCCGGCGTCTGCAGGGCAACGGGTGGCGGCTGCCGGCGTGCAGGCCTGGTGGCGCGCCGAACCGGCGCCGCTGCGCGTGGGGCAGGCCTTTGCGCTGGTGGTCACACTGTGCCCTGCGCAGACCCAGCTGCTGCGCGTGGACGCCCACATGCCCGAGCATCGCCATGGCATGAACTACCGGCCCACGCTGCAGCCTCTGGGTGGCGGCCGCTGGCGTGCCGAAGGGCTGTTGTGGCACATGCCCGGTCGGTGGGAGCTGGTGCTGGAGACCATGCTCGACGAGCAGCGAGTCCGCCTCAGCCAGAACGTGTTGCTGCGTTGAGCGGGGTCTTCAAGTCTGCATCGGCCTGCTTGTGGGCACTGTGCGCGCTGCTGCCCGCTCTGGCCACGGGCGCGGCTCCGGCCCTGCTGGACTTCACCACCGACGAACGGATGCGCATCCTGGCGCATGGGCCCTGGCCGGCTGCCACGCCGGTGGACCGCAGCAACCGCGCCGAGCGCCGACCGGCGACCGTCGCATGGGGGCGCAAGCTTTTTTTCGACACCCGGCTGTCGGCCGATGGGCGTGTGTCCTGCGCCAGTTGCCATCAACCCGCACAGGCTTTCCAGGACGCATGGAGCAGAACCGGCGGGGCTCTTGCAGCAGCGCCGCAAAACTTGACCACGTTGCGCGCGGGCCAGCGCAACACACCCAGTTTGCTGGGCAGCGCCCACCAGCGCTGGTGGGGTTGGGACGGTGCGCACGACTCGCTGTGGGCCGCCAGCCTGGCGCCACTGCTGGCGAGCGCGGAAATGGGCCACACCCCCGCCACGCTGGCGACGCGCGTGCGCGGCGCGGCCGACCTCGCCGCCGGATACCGGCGCGCCTATCGCCAGCGCGTGCCCCATGACGACGAGCGGGTGGCCGTTGATGTGGCCAAGGCACTGGCGGCCTGGCAGGCCACGCTGCGGCTGCCGCGCACACCGTTCGATGAATTCCGCGACGCGTTGGCGCGGCATGACCGTCGCGCGGCAGCGCGCTACCCGGCGGCGGCGCAGCGAGGTCTGCGTCTCTTCATCGGCGAGGGGCGGTGTTTCTTCTGCCACACCGGCCCCGGCTTTTCGAATGGCGAATTTGCGGACATCGGGGTGCCATTTTTTGTGCCCGGCGGCGTGGATGCAGGGCGCCACCAGGGACTGCTGCAGTTGCAGGCCAGCCCCTACACGCGGCTGGGTCGCTTCAACGATGCCGGAACGGCCGATCCGCGCGCGGTGGCGACCCGACACGTGGTGCTGGAGCCGCGCCACTTTGGAGAATTCAAGGTGCCCGGTTTGCGCCAGCTGGCCCGCAGTGCACCCTACATGCACAACGGCAGCCTGGCCACGTTGCAAGACGTGGTGCGCCACTACTCGGAGCTGAACGAAGAACGCCTGCACGCCGACGGCGAGCGCGTCCTGCGGCCGTTGAAGCTTGACGCCGACCAACGTGCCGACCTGGAGGCCTTCTTGCGCAGCCTGAGCCGCTGAGGTCTT
Organism: Rubrivivax sp.; assembly: GCA_031429255.1. Lineage (GTDB taxonomy): Bacteria > Pseudomonadota > Gammaproteobacteria > Burkholderiales > Burkholderiaceae_C > Rubrivivax. The sequence goes on along the minus strand of JANOZF010000140.1, from coordinate 8,667 downwards.
GTCTTCAGCCGGGCAAGAACACGGCATCACCCTCGACATGCACCTGCTGCACCTGCAGTTCGGCGTTCAGGGTCACCACATCGGCCCAGGCCCCGGTCTGCAGCACGCCACGGTCGTGCAGGCCCAGATGCTGCGCGGCCAGAGCGGCGGTGCGCTGTGAGCTCTCGGCCAGCGTCAGGCCCAGGCCCACCAGATTGCGCAGCGCCTGGTCCATCGTCAGCGCGCTGCCGGCAAGGGTGCCGTCGGACAGCCGCACGCCACCCAGGCACTTGGTGACCGTGTGGCGACCCAGCCGGTACTCACCATCGGGCATGCCGGCGGCCGAAGTGCTGTCGGTCACGCAATAGAGGCCCGGTATGCAGCGAAGCGCCACGCGCAATGCCCCGGGGTGCACGTGCAGCAAGTCGGGGATCACCTCGGCACGCTGCGCATGCGCCAGCGCAGCGCCCGCCATGCCGGGCTCGCGGTGGTGCAGGCCGGTCATGGCGTTGAACAGGTGCGTGAAGCCGCTGGCGCCGGCCGCCAGCGCGGCCACGCCGTCTTCATAAGTGCCGGCGCTGTGGCCCACTTGCACGACGAAGCCGTGGCGGCGGAGTTGCACGATCAGCGCCAGGTGGCCCGGCAGTTCGGGCGCCAGCGTCACCAGCTTCAGCGGTGCCAGCGCATGCAGCGCCAGCACCTCGGCCAGCGTGGCCTGGGTGGCAAAGTCGGGATGCGCGCCCAGGCGGCTGGCGTTGATGTAGGGCCCTTCCAGGTGGGCGCCCAGCACGCGAGCGCCGCCGCCGGGGCGGCTGCGGATGTGCGGCGCCAGCGCGCGCAGGGCCGACTCGATCTCGCCGCGTGGCGCGGTCATCGTGGTGGCCAGCAGCGACGTGGTGCCATGGCGCGCATGCACGCGCGCAATGTGAGCGATGGCGTCGCCACCGGACATGGTGTCGTGGCCGCCGCCGCCATGCACGTGCAGGTCAATGAAGCCCGGCAGCAGCAGCGGCAGGCCGTTGCCGCGTGCGCCAACTTCGTCGATGGACGTGCCGTACAGGGCCGTGATGCGGCCATGGGCGTGGTGCAGCTCGCCCTGCACGAAACCCTCGGGCGTCAGGATGTTGCCGGCCAGGACTTGCGATGCACTCATGGGGCGGCGATGGCAGGGCTGGGCCAGCAGTTCATGGATGGGGCCGCCAACGATGGGCCGCGGGTCGGCGCCCTTCAGTCGGGCTTGTGTTTCGGCTGGCTGGCCGCGTCGTCCAGCTCTTCGGCCGAAGGCGGTGCTGCCACGCGGAACTGCTCGCTGGCCCAGGCGCCGAGGTCGGCGCTGCGGCAGCGCTCGCTGCAGAAAGGCCGCCAGGCGTTGGAAGGGCTGAACACTGCCGGGCGCTTACAGGTCGGGCAGGGCACCCTGCGATCAGTGCTGTTCGTGGCCACCAGGCGTTCAGGCGCAAAGCGCCAGTTCAAAGGGCGTGTCGGTGCCCGCCACGCGCAGCCGGCCTTCGGCGTCAGGCTTCATGAACCGCACCGAAACCATCAGGCGGTGCCCGGTGATTTCAGGTACCAGATCGGTACCGTCGTCCACTCGCACGCGCAACAACTGATAGGTGCGGCCCTGCGCCAAGCCTTGCTGATACTGGCCGGCAGTGGCCATCATGCGCTGCGGCGTGCCGCTGTCGCGCAGCAGGCCCAGCAGCAGCGTCAGCGCTTCTTGCAGCGGCGCCAGCGTCGACACCCATGCCTGCAGGTCAGCGCGCCGCCGCGTAGCAGGGTATTGCTGCCATGCGTAGTAGCCCGGCAAGTCGAATTCGCAAGTGCCGCCTGGGATGTTGATGCGGCTGCGGATGCTCATCAGCCACTCGCTGGCCGACAGCGTATGACCGGCCTTGCCCTGCAGCTGGTTCAGGCTGCTGAACGCGGCGTCGATGCGGTTGACGATGGCGTCCAGCGCCGACTCGGAAATGCCGGGGTGGCCCCTGAAGCCTTGCAACTGGTTGCGATGCCGGTCAAGCTCCTTCAATAGGTCGCTCTTCAGGTCGGCACGCGCGGCCACGTCCATGATCTCGAAAAGCGTGGACAGCGCAAAGTGGTGGTCCACCGCTGCATCGCGCGCCACCATCAGCACCAGTCGCTCAAACAGGTGTTCCAGACGAAGCATCGTGCGGATGCTTTCGTTGAACGGGTATTCGTACAGAACCAAGGCAGGCCTAGACGCTTGTGCTACACAGGTTTGCTGGAGGGCCGCAAACGGGTGGATTGTTTCACAGGGTGCCGAGGCTGCGAGCCCGCACCAGGCACCGTGGATGGCAGGCTGGATTGCACGGTGGTCGGCGCCGCGGTTTGTGCCGCTGCGTCCAGTGTCATGGCCGCCCCGTCCATTGCTGCCAGACCGATTGCACCTGGCGGTGCAGTTCGGGCAGCGTCGGGCCTTCGTTGTGAATCACGGCGTCGGCCACGGCGCGCCGCACCTGGCGGCTGGCCTGCTGCTGCACCACCTGCCGTGCGAGTTCAGCCGTCCAGCCAGGGCGTTGCGAGACGCGGGCGATTTGCGTGGCTTCGCTGCAGTCGACCACCAGCACGCGCTGCACACGGCTGCGCCAGTGTGTCGACTCGGCCAGCAGGGGCACGTCGAAAACCACCGTTCGATGGCCGGCGGCAGCGGCCTGGCGCTGCGCTTCCTGGCCGATCAACGGGTGCAGGATGGCTTCCAGTCGCCGTCTGGCACCCGGATCAGCAAAGACCAGCGAGCGCATCTGTGCCCGGTCCAGCGCGCCGTCGACGCCGATCAGCTGCGCGCCGAACCGGGCGGCCAATGCCGGCAGCGCGGCACCACCGACCAGGGTCAATGCGCGTGCGATGGCGTCGGTGTCCACCAGCACGGCGCCGCTGGCCACCAGAATCCGCGCCACCGTGCTTTTGCCGCTGCCGATGCCCCCCGTCAAACCCAGGCGCAAGCCCGGCTTCGATGTGACGGTGGTCACCAGCCGATCCACCCCAGCGCCGCCGGCACGCCCGCCAGCATCACGACCAGGCCACCGCCGGCCAGGAAAGGACCGAAGGGCACGTAGCGACCTTCGCGCAGCGATCCGGTGGCCTTCATCACCAGACCCGCCAGGGCGCCGATCATCGAGGCCATCAGCACGATGGGCAGGATGGCTTGCCAGCCCAGCCAGGCGCCCAGCGCGGCCAGCAACTTGAAGTCGCCGTAGCCCATGCCCTCCTTGCCGGTGATCAGCTTGAACAGCCAGTACACCGACCACAAGGACAGGTAGCCCACGACGGCACCCCACAGCGCTTGCGTCAGGGTCAGTCCCGGCAGCCAGCCCAGACCTGCACACACCAGGCCTGCCCACAGCAGGGGTTGTGTCAGCGCGTCGGGGAGCAGGGTGGTGTCCCAGTCGATCAGCGCCAGTGCCAGCAAAGCCGCCACGGCTCCACACCAGAGCAAGACGGCCGGCTGTGCGCCCAGGCGCCAACCCAGGGCGCCAAAGAGCAGCCCGGTTGCCAGCTCGACCAGCGGGTAGCGCAGCGCAATGCCTGTGCCGCAGGCCGAACACCGACGGCGAAGCGCGAGCCAGCTGAGCACGGGGATGTTCTCGTACCAACGGATGTGATGACCGCAGGCCGGGCAACGCGAGCGCGGCCGTGACAGACCCAGCGGCTGAAGCGCTTGCAGCCCTGTTTCCAGGTTCTTGGCCAAGGTGCCGGGTTGCACGCGGGCGTCAGCCGCGAGTTTGGGGAACAGGCGGGCGAACGACTCCTTGTCGGCCAACTGCCCCGCCACGTCCGCCCACCACTGGCGTTCCAGCATGCGCGGCAGCCGGTGTACCACCACGTTCAGGAAGCTGCCGATGGCCAGGCCCAGCAGACCCAGCAGCCATGGCGACAGCAAGATATCAGCAGGGAGCAACGCCAACCAGTCCGCCATCATCGCCTGCGCATCAGACCACGGCGCCCAGCTTGAAGATCGGCAGGTACATGGCCACCACGATGCCGCCGATCAATGTGCCCAGGATGACGATGATGAAGGGCTCCATCAGGCTGGACAGGCCCTTGACCATCTCGTCGACTTCTTCTTCGTAGAACTCGGCAGCCTTTGCCAGCATGTGGTCCAGCGAACCGGATTCCTCACCGATAGCCGCCATCTGCAGCACCATGTTCGGGAACACGCCAGTGGTGGTCATCGCCGTGGTCAAGGCCGAGCCGGTGGAGACGTCTTTCTGTATCTGTTCGGTGGCCACCAGGTAGACAGCATTGCCCGATGCGCCGCCCACCGAGTCCAGCGCTTCGACCAGCGGCACGCCTGCGGCAAACATCGTGGACAGCGTGCGTGTCCAGCGCGCAATCACCGACTTGTTGATGAGGTCGCCAAACACCGGCACCTTCAGCAGCAGGCGGTCCATCGTCATCTGCATCTTCTCTGACCGTTTCCAGGTCTCGAAGAAGAAGTACAAACCACCCCCGACCAGGCCGAAGATGGCCCACCACCATTGCACGAAGAACTTTGACATCCAGATGACGGCTTGCGTAGGCGCTGGCAGCTCGCCGCCAAAGGACTTGAAGACATCCTCGAACGACGGGATGACGAAGATCATGATCACCGTCAGCACCACGAAGGCCACCACGATCACGGCAATCGGATACATCAAGGCCGACTTGATCTTCGACTTGATGGCCAGCGTCTTTTCCTGATAAATGGCCAGCCGGTCGAGCAGGGCTTCCAGGATGCCGCCCGCTTCGCCCGCTTCAACCAAGTTGCAATACAGCGCGTCGAAGTGCAGCGGGTGCTTGCGAAAGGCAGACGACAGACTGGTGCCGGTTTCCACGTCCGACCGGATGTCGGTGAGCAGCTTGGTCATGCGCGGATTGGTGCTGCCGCGGGCCACGATGTCGAACGACTGCAGCAAGGGCACGCCGGCTTTCATCATGGTGGCCAGCTGCCGCGTGAAGATGGCGATGTCCTTCTGCTTGATAGAACGCCCGCCCGAGGTGCGGCGCTTCTTCAGCTTGGTGACCAGGATGCCCTGGCGGCGCAGGCTGGCGGTGACGGCGGCTTCGCCGCCCGAGCGCATCTCGCCACGCACGACCTTGCCGCTCTTGTCCTTGCCTTCCCACTCGAAGATGATTTCCTTGGCCGATTTGGCGATTGCAGCGGTAGCCATGCGTGTGGGGGCGTTCGGAGGCGGGCGTGAGCGGTTTAGGGGTCGAGGACAGGCGGTATGAAATGGACGGCTGCTACTCGTTGGTGACCAGGATCACTTCTTCCAATGTCGTCACTCCGGCGCGAACCTTGATCAGACCGGACTGTCGCAGATCACGAACACCCTCGATTTCCGCTTGTTTGGCGATGTCGAGTGCCGTGCCTTCGCTCAGGATGATGCGTTGTATCGCTTCGGTGATGGGCATGACCTGGTAGACGCCGACACGCCCTTTGTAGCCGTTGTTGCACGCCGAGCAGCCCATGGCGCGGAAAGGCTTCCAGTTGCCGTCCAGATCCTCGGGCTTGAAACCTGCCTTCAGCATCGACTCGCGAGGATATTCAGCCGGCTTCTTGCAGTTTTCGCACAGCTTGCGCGCCAGCCGCTGGGCCGTGATCAAAAGCACACTCGAGGCGATGTTGAACGGCGCCACGCCCATGTTCAGCAGCCGGGTCAACGTGGTGGGGGCGTCGTTGGTGTGCAGCGTGCTCATCACGAGGTGACCGGTCTGCGCGGCCTTGATGGCGATGTCCGCGGTTTCGAGGTCGCGAATCTCGCCCACCATGATGATGTCCGGGTCCTGGCGCAGGAAGGACTTCAGCGCAGCGGCAAAGGTCAGCCCCGCCTTGTCGTTGACGTTGACCTGGTTGACGCCAGGCAGGTTGATTTCAGCCGGGTCTTCGACCGTGGCGATGTTCACGCCGGGCTGGTTCAGGATGTTCAGGCAGGTGTACAGCGACACCGTCTTGCCGCTGCCCGTTGGGCCGGTGACCAGAATCATGCCGTAAGGTCGACCGATGGCCGTGATCAGCCGATCCTTCTCGATCTTTTCATAACCCAGCGCCTCGATGCCGAGCTTGGCACTGGACGGGTCGAGGATCCGGATCACCACCTTCTCGCCAAACAACGTGGGCAGGGTGCTGACGCGAAAGTCGATGGCCTTGCTGCCGAACTTCAGCTTCATGCGGCCGTCCTGTGGCACGCGTTTCTCGGCAATGTCCATGCGCGAGATGACCTTGATGCGTGAAGCCAGCTTGTCCTTGATGGCAATCGGCGGCTGCGTGATCTCGCGCAACTCGCCGTCGATGCGAAAGCGCACGCGGTAGTTGTATTCGTAGGGTTCGAAGTGCAGGTCCGACGCGCGCATGTTGATGGCGTCGACCAGCATCTTCTGCAGGAAGCGAACCACGGGCGCGTCCTCGACGTCGGTGGTGCCCTCGTTGCTCTCTGGTGCGGCGGTTTCTTCTTCGGTGACGTCGAAGTCGAAATCCGTGGTGGCCAGTGTCTCCAGCACCTCGTTGGCCGATGCAGTGGACGCGTCCAGGTACCGCATCAGCTTGTCGTACTCGACGATCACCCATTCGGGCGTCAACTGGGTGGCGAACTTGATGCGTTCTGCGGCTTCCTGGTCGGTGGGGTCGGCCGCGCCGATGAACAGCCGGTTGCCGCGCTTGCCCAGCACCATCAGCTGGTATTGATTGGAGATCTTGGCGTCGACCAGATTGCGCGGCAGCCGCTGCGTGTCGACTGCGTTGAGGTCCAGCACGGGCAGGGCCAGGGCGCCAGACAAGGTGTGTGCCAGGTCGTCGGACTTGACGGCGCCAGCTCCGATCACCGCGCTGATGAAGCTGGCCTTGCGTTCACGTGCCGACCTGGTCAGGTCTTCCGCTGCTTTCGCGCTGAGCTTGCCGGCGTTGACAAGCACGCGGGCCACGCCCGAGAGCGACGAGGGTGAAACTTCGACTGGGGCTTCTGTGGCCATTGACTCAGATCAGCTTGTGCATAGCCGGCGGATGATCGCTGATCATAGGCTGGGTGTAAACGTCCCAACAGCCAGCCAAACCCATCAATGGCCTCCGGCGCCGGCAGGGCTGCAGCGGCTCTACCCGAGCCTGTCCATGGCGTGCATGACTCAAGGTTTGGGTGTTGGGATCTTCGGCCCGCGCACCGAAGCAAGGCAGGCTTTGACTGGCGCGTGCACGTGATGGTCGGGGTGAGAGGATTCGAACCTCCGGCCTCTACGTCCCGAACGTAGCGCTCTACCAGGCTAAGCTACACCCCGATGGTGGTCTCTGCAGCAGCATTGAAGTGCCCAGGACCCTTGTTCGTCATCACCTGCCACTGGAACCGCGCCGTTGCGGACCGCATTCCGGTGCCGCTCAGCCGCCGGTAGCAGCCCGCAGGCGCCGCTCGAAATCAGGAAGAGCGGTGAATTGAACGAACACACAAGTCTACCAGAGCTTCGCGCGCACGCGAGGCTGGCAGGGCCGCCAGCGCCAGTCGGGCGCGATCGGCTTCTTCCTTCGCCGCGGCGCGCGTGGCTTGCAGCGCGCCAGTGCGTTCGACCACGATCAGGATCTCCGGCAGTTTCTGCAATTCGCCATGTTCAATGGCGTGGCGAATCATCGCGCGCTCGTCGGCTGTACCCCGCTCCATGGCCAGCAGCAAAGGCAAGGTGGGTTTGCCCTCGCGCAGGTCGTCACCCACATTCTTGCCCAGTTCGGCGCTCTTGCCTTCGTAATCCAGCAGGTCGTCAACCAATTGAAACGCAGTCCCGAGCGATCTGCCATAGTCGGCGCAGGCCTCTTCCACTGCCGTTCCGGCGCCTGCGAGCACAGCGCCCAGACGGGCGCTGGCCTCGAAGAGCTTGGCCGTCTTGAAGCGGATGACCTGCAGGTAATCAGCCACCGACAGATCCGGATCGTGCATGTTCATCAACTGCAGCACTTCGCCTTCGGCAATGACGTTGGTGGCGTCGGCGAGCACGTCCAGCACGCGCATGCGGTTCACCGACACCATCATCTGGAAGGCGCGTGAGTACAAAAAATCGCCAACCAGCACGCTGGCAGCGTTGCCGAACATCGCGTTGGCCGTGGCGCGGCCACGCCGCAGTGCTGATTCGTCCACCACGTCGTCGTGCAACAACGTGGCGGTGTGGATGAACTCGACAATCGCGGCCAATTCGCAAGTCTCGGGGCCTTCGAAGCCCAGCGCCTCGGCAAACAGCAGCACCAGCCGAGGCCTGATGCGCTTGCCACCCGCACTGATGATGTACTGCGCAATCTGGTCGATCAGCGCCACCCGCGAGCTCAGGCGCTGCCGGATCACATCGTCCACGCGAAGCAGCGCCGTGTCGGTGGGGTCGGCAGCGGCAGTGGAGGGAGGCGCGGTGTCTAGCACGAAGGGTGGGGGTAGATACCGTTCGATTATAGGGACGCCGACGGGCCTGCTGGCGCAAGGGACGCACAGTCGTTTGGCGTCGTGCTATGATCAAAGGCTCTGCGCCGGGGCTCAAGGTGCAGCGCCCGCATGGTTGCGACCACAAGCGTGGCGCTGTTGCCCAGTCTGGCGCGGTTCTTAGCAAAGGTCACATCATCATGTACGCGGTCATAAAAACCGGCGGCAAACAATACAAAGTTGCTGCAGGCGAAAAAATATTGGTAGAACAGATTGCTGCGGACGTGGGTCAGGAAATCGTGATCGA
>JANOZF010000139.1:0-22246 GCA_031429255.1 Rubrivivax sp. | reverse complement strand
GCGCGTGCCGTGCGGGCTGGCTGTCCAGCGAGCAGTTGCTGCCCGACGTGCTGGCCAGCTTGAACGCCGGCGAACTGGCGCAGCGCCGCTTTCGCGAGATCGCGCGCGTCTCGGGCCTGGTGTTTGGCGGTTACCCGGGTGCGCCGAAGAGCATGCGGCAGGTGCAGGCGTCGAGCAGTCTGTTCTACGAGGTGTTTCGCACCTACGACCCGGGCAACCAGTTGCTGACGCAGGCGCAGGCCGAGGTGCTGCAGCAAGAACTGGAACTGCAGCGCCTGCAGCACACGCTGCAGCGGCTGCAGACGCTGCCGATGGACGTGGTGGACCTGGGCGCGGCCAGCCCTTTTGCATTTCCGCTGCTGGTGGAGCGGCTGCGTGAGCAGTTGTCCACCGAAAAACTGCAGGTGCGCCTGGACCGGCTGCTGGCCGCGTCTGAAGCGGCGCTGTCGCCATCTGCTGGCAGCGTGCGCAACGCAAAGCGCCGCAAATCGTGAATCGTTTCGGGGCGGCCCGCGAGGGATCGGGGTGCCGCTGTCGCAGCGCCGGCTGGTGCAGTGTTCGATGCTGTGTGAAACTTGATAAAACCGATGGATTTGGTCGTCTGGCCAGGCTGAGCCCGGACACAAACAGTCCTGAGGACTGCTTGTGCCTGGCGAAGGCCAGGGCCTCCTGGCCCTGGCGCAAACCGCGGCAATGCCCAGCGGCATTGCGAGGATTTGCAACGACGCCAGGCGGCCAAAGACTCGGTTTCATGTTCCACACCGTGTCGAACACTGCACTAGAGTGCCGCTGGTTCCAGGGGTTCGCGCGCGATGCGAACCGTGTTCTGTCGCGACTTTCGGCACCCCGCTGCCGGCACATCACCATGGCCCTTTCTGTCCGCATCCGTCCACTTGCACTGTGGTTGCTGCCTGCCGTGCTGTTGCTGTTGGCGTTGACCCCCGACGCTTGGGCGCTGCCGCGCGAGCGCGCCACGCTGCAGCAAGGCGTGGCATTGCGCGTGATGGACGGCGACAGCCTGTGGTTCACCCCCACCGGCCAGGCGGCTATCGAAGTGCGGCTGGCCGACATGGACGCACCGGAACTGTGCCAGCCACATGGCCGCGAAGCGAAGGCGGCCCTGGCGGCACTGGTGCTGAACAAGCCCGCGCAGTTGCGTGGCGTGGCACGCGACCGCTACGGCCGGCTGGTGGCGCGCATGGCGGTAGACGGCGTGGAGGTGGCCACGCGCATGGTGGAACAAGGCCACGCCTGGAGCGCGCGCGGACGCAACGACCGCGGCCCGCTGAAGAAGCAGGAGCGCATGGCGCGGGCACTGGCCCGGGGCCTGCACGCGGTGCCGGGAGCCGTGCTGCCACGCGACTACCGGCGCCACCATGGGCCCTGCGAGCCCAGGGCGGCGTCTGCATCTGCGCCCGCGCCCCGCTAGGAGCGTGGGCGGCAGAAAGAGGTCGGCTGCAACGCGCGAGAAGCGGGCGTCCTCCGGTATCGCCTGCTGCGCCCACGCTCCCAGGTTCGCGCAGGCTGCAGCAGAAGCAGCTGCGGCTGCCCCTGCTTTCAGCTGGCGGCCGGTCGCACTTTCACCCAGCGCAGTTCCAGCTGGTCGTTGGGCCACTGCACCAGGCTGACGCGTTTGTTCATGGCCCAGGTCAGCGTGCGCCGGTACAGCGGCACGTAAGGCAGCTCATCGGCCACGATGCGCAGCACGGTGCTGACCATCGCGCGGCGGCGCGTCAGGTCGGGCTCGGTGCGGATGTTGTCGATCAGCAGGTCCAGCTTGGGGTTGCTGTAGCGGCCGGCGTTGAAGGTGCCCAGGCCGGCCTTGTCGTAGCTGCGGAAGAGGCCGTTCAGCGAGTTCCAGGCATCGGGGCTGGCGGTCCAGCCGTACTCGATGAAGGCTGCGGTGCCCTGGCTGAGCTTGGGGAAGAACTGGTTGCTCGGGCTCGTGCGCAGCGTGGTGCGTATACCCACTTGCGTGAGCATGGCGGCCACCGCCTGGCAGACGTTTTCGCGCCAGGCCACGTTCACGCAGTCCAGGGGCACGGCAAAGCCATTGGGGTAGCCGGCTTCACCCAGCAACTGGCGTGAACGGGCCGGGTCGTAGGGCAGGCGCTGATCCAGCTCGGCCGGCGAACCGTCCACCAGCGGGCTCAGGAAGGCGCCGGTGGGCACGGCCTGGCCGCGCAACACCTTGTCCACGATCAGCGGCATGTTGATGGCGTGGTAGACGGCCTTGCGCACACGCAGGTCCTTGAAGGGGTTGCGACCTTTCACGTCGCTGCCTTCGAGTTCGTCACGCGTCTGGTCGAACGTGAGGTACTGCTGGCCGATGTCGGGCCTTTGCTGTGTCGAGATGCGGCTGTCAGCCTTCAAGCGCGCCACGTCCTGGTACGGGGGGTCGAGCACGAGGTCGACCTCACCGGACGCCAGCGCCGCCAGCCGCGTGGCGTCGGACTTGATGGTGGTCAGGCTGACCTGTTCGAGGTTGCCGCTGCGCGGGTCGGCCCAGCCCCACCAGGCGGCGAACCGTTGCAGCGTGGTGCGCACATCGGGTTCGTAGCGAACCAGCTGAAAGGGGCCGGTGCCGTTGGCGTTGCGCACCGCATAGGTCTCTTGCTTGCCGTTGAAGTCCTGCGCCTTCTGCACGCCGTGCTTTTCGCACCAGGCCTTGTTCATCATGGCCACGTACTGCAGCTTTTCGGGCAGCACGGCATCGGGTGCGTCCAACTGCACCTCGATGCTCAGCGCATCGATCTTGCGCACCGAAGCCACGCCCTTGAGCTGGAAGGCGCGCTGCGACGGTGCAGTCAGAGCCCGTTCGAGCGAAAACACTGCGTCTTCGGCGGTGAAGGGGCTGCCGTCGTGAAAACGCACGCCCGGCCGCAGCCTGAAGCGCCACACGGTGGGCGCCGTCATGTGCCACGACAGCGCCAGCGCTGGCTCGAGCTTGAACTTCTCGTCCCGGCCCACCAGCGAGTCGTGCACCTGGAAGGCCACGCGCGAGTGGTACAGCAGCGCGATGGCGTGCGGGTCCATCGTCTGCGGGTCGAAGGCAGACGCCACGCGCAGCGCGGCAGCGGCGCGCACGGCTGACGGCGCTTGTGCAGCCGCGGGGGGCTGGTGCAACAGCAGCGCCGCCAGCACCGTGGCCAGTAAAAACGCGAGCCAAGGCACCACCCCACGGGCCTGCACCTTCGGCTTGGAGGGGTGGACGAAACGTCTGCCGCTGCTTCGATGGCGGCTCCCATCGCAAGACCCGGCGCACAGCTGCCCCGTGCAGCAGCTGTTGGACTGCGGCGCGGCAAATGGGGCTGCGGGGGTGGCCATGGTCACGGCGAGTCAGTGGAGTTTGGTCGCTGGGCATTGTGCCCAGCGCAACACTTCGCGGTGCTGACAAAGCCTACGTGGAAACACCACACTGTGACCGAAAGCGGGCGATCAAAACCCGGTTCCCAACCCTTGGTTGGGCGGGCGACCCACCATGGCGCTACTCGCTGTCGTCGTTGTCGGGCGCGTCGTCGTCGCGCGCTTTCAGCACACGCTGCTTCAGCCGGCTGGCCAGGGGCGCCAGTTGCTGCACCAGGTCTGCCGCGGGCACGGCACGCGTGGCGTCCAGCATCGGAAGCGGCAGCGAGCTCATGTAGGCCGGGGCGCTGAAGCGGTCGGTGCTGCGGTGCGTGAAGGCCAGGCTGATGGCGCCACCGACCACGGTGGCGGCCACCATCGCCGCAGCTGCGCGTTGCGGCTGGTGCGGCATCAACAGGGCCAGATGGCGGTAGACCACCCAGGCCATCAGCAGTGCGCGCAAGGGTGGCGTAAGCCGCCACAGCCACGGCCAGCCCAGCGACGCTGCCACCAGCGGCAGCAGGGCATCGAGCACCTCGATCAACAGCAGCCCCGGCAGCGCGATGTGCAGGTGGGCCGTGAATTCGAAGCGGTGCTGGAACAGCTTGGACAGCAGGGCCCAGGTGGCGCACCAGGCCATCACCGCCGCCGGCAGCCCCACCAGTGCCGGCAGCCACGCGGTGAAGTCGGCGCCCGGGTCCAGGCTCAACGCATGCTGCGCCACCAGCGCCGCCAGCAGCAGGGCCGACACCAGCCACAGCTGTGCACCCGGGTGCAGGCCGCCCCACACGGCATGGTTGGGCTTCGCCCCGCGCAGCAGGTGTGCTGGCAGGGGTTGCTCTGGCGCCAGCGTCTCGCTGCGCTGGCGCAGCAGCAGCTTGCTGTGGCCGAACTGCAGCGTGCTGGGCTGTTGCGGCATGGCCTGTGTCTGGCCCGCCGCCAGGTGCTGGCCGTTCAGCCAGGCACCGTTGACGCTGGTGCCCACCGTCAGCTGCAGCCGGCCGTCGGCGTCGGGCGCCAGCGTGGCGTGCTGCGCGGCCACGCTGGCGTCGTCGAGCACCAGTTGCTGGTCCAGCGCGCGACCGATGGTCAGCGGCCACGCATGCACGTCCACGCTGCGCAGCGCGCGGCCTTCGCGGTCGAGCAGCGTGATCAGCGCGACGCGGTCTTCGGGGCGGTCCATGCAAAGCCGTCGAGGTAATGTTGAGCCAGTCGCTGAGCGCTGGCCAGGCTGACGCCATGGGCGTCAAAGCGGCCCTGCACGCCGGTGGCGGGCTGGTCCAGCGTGGCCACCAGCACCGACACGTCGTGCAGGCCCGGCAGCTTCTTGTAGGCCCGCAGGCAGATCACCGCTTTCATCGGCAAGCGGGTGCCCGTGGCCTTCTTGTTGTCGCCAGGGCCGACGGCCACGGTGTGTTCGACGCACTGTGCGGCGGTGCGCTGGCGGTCGTCGACGCCGACAAATTCATTGCCGAAGCTGGCGCTGTAGCGGTCGGCAAAGCGCAACGTGCCCAGGCGGGAGCCATCGTAGGCCTCGTGGCGCACGGTGATGAAACCGGTGATCAGTGCACCGCTGACGAAGATGCGGCTGTCCATGGCGCAGTCGCTGCGTTCGAATTGCAGACCGCGTGTGGCCTGGGGTGAGCCGCGACCCCAGCAGCGCATGAACTGCTCCTGCGGCACCGGTATGCGGTACAGCGGGTGCCCGGCCTCGCGCCAGGGCAAGGCGATGAAGCGCTGCGTGAGGCTGGCCTCGTGGGCGAGCAGCTGGCGCGCGATTTCGTCCCAGGCCGGGGTGGTGATGGGGGTGGCCCGAGCGCCGCGGGCCATCAGTGCGCGCACCGGCGCCGCGGGCACGAGAAAGCTCACCTGCTCGCCGTCGCGTCGTGCCGCCACGTTGACACCGATGAGCCGGCCTTCTTCGTCCAGCGCCGGGCCGCCGCTCATGCCTGCACTGAGCGAGCCGCCGAAAAACAGGGTCTCGAGAAAGCTGCGCTCCACCGGGCCGTTGTAGGTGCCTTCGGCGACGGCAAAGCCCACATCCAGCGGGTTGCCGAGCGAAAAGATGCGTGCGCCGCGTGCCAGCGCATCGTCGGCCGGCCGCAGCGGCACGGCACCGCGCCCGGCCAACGGCGCGGGGTCGGCCAGCCGCAGCAGTGCCAGGTCGTGCACGACGTCGAAGGCCAGCAGTTGCAGTGCACCCTGCTTGCCGTCCACGCTGGCGTAGACCAGGCGGTGGCGCGCGGGTTGCAGTGCGTATTGGCTGACCACGTGGTAGTTGGTGACGAGCAGCCCGCTGCTGTCGACCAGAAAGCCCGAACCCACCGAGGACTGGCTGTCCTGGGTCTTCAGCAGCGTGCGCACCTGCAGCAGCAGCGGCCGTGTGCGTTCGTAAATCCGCTGGCCGGTGCCGGTGACGGTGGGTGCACTGGCCGCTGTCGCCGCCGCCAGGGGGGCGTCGGCGCTTGGCGCGCGCACGGCCGGTGCGGGCCCGATGGTGGCGGCAGCCGCGGCGGGGATGGCGGCGGGCGCGAGCCCTGCGGCCCAGGCGGGCGCCACGAGCAGCAGCGCCCACAGTGCCAGCCCCTGGCCGCCGATGCTGCGCAACCTGGGCAGCACGGCGGAGAAAGGATGCAGACAGGACATGTTCGTCATGTTAGGGCATGCCCTGACATTTCCAGGGCAGGGCTGGCGCAGCCCTTCATCACGCCGTGGTCGTGACGCTGCGTTGGCGTGTCAAGGTGCGCCCAGGAAGTCCTGCAGGCCCTGCCGCACCGCGCGCGCGACCTGCTGGCGAAAGGCCGGGTCCAGCAGGCGGGCTTCGTCGCCGGGGTGGCTGACGAAGGCCTGTTCCACCAGCACGGCTGGCATCCAGGTCAGCAGCCTGATCGGCGTGTAGTTGAAGTTGCCGACGAGGCCAAAGTCGTTCAACCTGGTCTCTTGCAAGAGACGCCTTTGCACCGCGGCTGCCAGATCGCGGCTGTGCGCGTGTTTGTAGTAGGTCGAGGTGCCGCTCACGCGCAGGTGGCCACGGCTGGTATCCGCCGCATTGGCATGCAGGCTGATGTAGACGTGGGCATCGGCAGCCACGGCCCGCAGTGCCCGTTCCAGCAGGCTGGGGTTGTGGTCTTCGGCACGCACCATCACCACCTGTGCGCCGGAGCTTTCCAGTTCCTGCTGCAGCGCCAGTGCGGTCCAGCGGTTGAACTCTTTCTCAGGCGTGCCGGTGGGGCCCACGGCGCCCAGGTTCGTCGGGCCGCCGTGGCCGGGTTCCAGCGCCACGCGCAACCCTGCCAGTGGCGGGCCTTCACGAGCCGGCACGGGCGGCGGGCGAACGATCACGCGCAACGCATCGGCCGTGCGCTCGACGCGCCAGCCCCACAGGCGCGGGCCCTGCAACGACAGGTGCAGCCGCACGCGGCCGGGTGAGCGCTGTTCGGCCGTCACCTCGCGCACCACACGGGCGTTGGCACGGTGGCTGATCCAGGTGGTGGCGTGGTGCGTGCTGTAGAGATCGATGTCGATGCCGGGCGCGCCGGCCGTGGTGCCGCCGCGGTACTCATGGCTGTGGGCGCTGGCCTGCACGGCAAAAGGGACGGCCGAGGACAACGGTATGTGCACCACGTCGCCATCGGCGCCAGCGGCCACCGACAGTGACGTGAAGTGGGCTTGCGGCGGTGCCGTGCCGGCCGGTGCATAACGGCCTTCCGAAGCGGCCACCCAGGCTTCGGAGTCGGGCGCCAGTTGCACGCGCAGATGCCCCGTGGCCGGCAGCGGGGACCGTGCGTTCGATGGGGGCCCTGCAGGCGATCCGCCTTGTTGGCCGGTGACGCGCAACAGCGTGCCCGGCAGCAGCTCGGCGAGATAGGGCCCGCCCAGGCGCACGTCGTGCAGCCCATGCAGCAGCCCCGCACCGCCTTCGCCCACCGCCCACAGGCGGTCGGGGTCGGCGCGCCATTGGCCCACCCAACCCGGCGTCCAGGAGCTGATGGCGTGCGGCTTGCGACCGCGCGCCGCTGCGACCCCTTGCAACTGCACCTTCACCGCCGCGGCGGCAACGTCAGCGCTGCCGCTGAACGCCAGCGACGCGCGGTAGCGGCCCGGGCTGGCTTCGTGCAGCGCGCGCCAGCCTTCGCCCGGCAAGCGGGCGCGCACCCGCTGCCCCGGTGTGGCTTGCACCGCCACTTCCACGGTCTGGCCGGGCGCCAGCTGCATCAGCTGGTCGGGTTGCAGGCTGCTGCCGTTGATGTAGAGGCGGTCTGCCGGCCACTGCACGGCGGCGGGTGGCGGTTTGCGCAGCACTTGCAAGGTCTGCATGCTGATCTGCCCGCTGGGTGATTGCGCCTGCACCACGATGGCGCTGCTGCCCAGGTCCACGGCCACGTGGTCGAGCGCAAAGATGCCGCTGCCGAACACCTGGGCCGGCTGGCCACCCACCTGCACGCGAGCGCCGGGTGCCGTGCGTCCGAGCACGTGCACCTGCGCTGCGGTGGTGGGCGGGCCATCTGCGCGGGGCGACAACACCTGCAGGGGCAGCGGTGCAGGGGCTGCTGGCGATGCCGCTTCAACCGCGGGCGCTGGCGCCACCACGGGCGGCGCCGGCGCAGGCGCTGCCTGCGCTGCGGCAGGCGGTGGCGGTAGCAGCCCGAGGGCCACCAGCAGCCAGACTGCCCACACAGGGGGATGGCGCAAAGCGGCGTGGGTGCAGCGGCCCTTCATCGCAAAGCCGGGCTCAGGCACGCATCAGGGTGCTCTTGCCAAACAGGCTCTCGATCAGGTCCACCGCCAGCACGGCGGTCTGGTTGCGCAGGTCCAGCGCCGGGTTCAGTTCCATCACGTCCAGGCTGGCCAGCCGGCCGGTGTCGGCAATCATTTCCATGCACAGCTGCGCTTCGCGGTAGGTCGGGCCGCCGGGCACGGTGGTGCCCACGCCGGGCGCGATCCCGGGGTCGAGGAAGTCGACGTCGAAGCTGACGTGCAGGTGGGTGTTGGCGTCGAGCGTGGCCAGCGCGAGTTCCATCGTGTGGCGCATGCCCATCTCGTCGATGAAGCGCATGTCGAAGACATCCAGGCCCACCTGGTGCACGAAGCGCTTTTCACCGGCGTCGACGCTGCGGATGCCGATTTGACGCACCCAGCGCGGGTCGATGGCGGGCACCTGGCCACCGATGCTGACCAGTTCACCGGGCCCGTGCCCGCACAGGCAGGCCACGGGCATGCCGTGGATGTTGCCGCTGGGCGTGAGCACGCTGGTGTTGAAGTCGGCATGGGCGTCCAGCCACAACACGCGCAGTTTCTTGCCCGCCTCGCGGCAATGGCGTGCCACGGCGCTGATGCTGCCGATACCCAGGCAATGGTCGCCGCCCAGCAGGATGGGCAGGCGGCCGCGTTGCAGTTCGCCATGCATGGCGTCGTGCACGGCCCGGTTCCAGGCCGTCACTTCCGCGAGGTGGCGGTAGCCGGCCACAGGCGGCAGCCAGGGGTTGGCCGGGCCGCTGAGGTTGCCCAGGTCCTGCACCTGCAGGCCGTGGCCTTCCAGCGTGGTCTGCAGACCCGCCACGCGCAGGGCCTCCGGGCCCATGCTGGCGCCACGCGCGCCGGCGCCTATGTCGGTGGGGGCGCCTATCAGTGAAATGGGGCTGGGCATGTCGGCATTCTGGGGCCAGCAGGGGCGTGCGGCGGCCAGCAGTCCTAGATGTCGAGCGCGAGATCGCCTTTCTGCGCGGGCTGGGGGTTGAAGCCGTAGTGCTCTGCCAGCACGCCCCAGGCCTCTTCGGCGCTTTCGACGTAGCGGATCAGGTTCTCGTCGCCCGGGCTGATCAGCCCCATGTCGATCAGCAGCGGCAGGTTGATCAGTTTTTCCCAGAACGCACGCCCGAAAAGCAGGATGGGCCGCATGCGGCTCTTGCCGGTCTGCACCAGCGTGAGCGTCTCGAACAACTCGTCCAGCGTGCCGAAACCGCCCGGGAAACACACCAGCGCAATGCTGCGCATCAGGAAGTGCATCTTGCGCAGCGCGAAGTAATGGAACTGGAAACACAGCTCGGGCGTGATGTACGCGTTGGGCTGCTGTTCGTGCGGCAGCACGATGTTCAAGCCGATGCTTTTGCCCCCCACTTCGAAGGCGCCGCGGTTGCCCGCTTCCATGATGCCGGGGCCGCCGCCAGTGACGACGTAGATCGGTTTGTCCAGCGCCCGCGAGCGCTGCGTGACCAACGCCGCGAATTTCTTGGCTTCTTCGTAGTAGTGGCTCATGTCGAGCGCCGTCTGGGCGCGGCGCACGGCTGCGGCGTCGTTGCCGGCCTGAGCAGCTTGCAGCTCACGCTGCGCCTGGTCGCGCGGTTTCACGCGTGCGCTGCCAAAGATGACGATCGTCGACTCGATGCCATGCTCACGCTGCACCAGTTCGGGCTTCAGCAGCTCCAGTTGCATGCGCACCGGGCGCAGTTCCTCGCGCAGCAGGAACTCGGTGTCGGTGAAGGCCAGTCGGTAGGCGCTTTCGGGGCCGTCGTACAGCGATGGCGCAATGGCGTGCGCGGCCTCTTCGCCAGCGGTCGGAAAGTTGCGCTCGCCCAGCGCCGGTGTGCCTTGCGCGGGGGTGGCGCGGGCGGGCTGCAGTGTGTCGGTCATGGCAAGGGTGTTCGGGTTGTCGGTGGGTGCGCCAGCAGGGCCCGCGGCCGCAGCGGTGCGCAGGTCTCGGTGTGGTTGGTCTCAGGCAGCGCCGTCTGTAGGCCGCGTTGCGCAAACCGTGCAGTGCAGCTGGCGCCCCAGCTGGATGCGTTCCCATTGCATGCTGCGCGCGTCCAGCATCAGCAACTGGCCTGCCAGCGAGGTGCCGGTGTGCGCCAGCAGCTTTAGCGCCTCGGCAGCCTGCGTGCTGCCGACGATGCCCACCAGCGGCGCGAACACCCCCATCGTGGCGCAGGCCACCTCTTCGTATGCCGCTTCGGGCGGAAACAGGCAGGCATAACAGGGGGCCGCCGCGTCGCGTGTGTCGTAGACCGATATCTGCGCGTCCCAGCCAATGGCCGCACCCGACACCAGCGGTTTGCCGTGGCGCACACAGGCCGCGTTGATGAGGTGGCGGGTGCTGAAGTTGTCCGTGCAGTCCAGCACCACGTCGGCCTGCGGCACCCATTCGTTGAGCAGGGCTTCGTCGGCGCGCGCCACCACGGCGCGCAGCTGCGGGCCTGGGTTCAGCGACGCCACGCTGGCGCAGGCCGACTCGGCCTTGGGCAGGCCCAGGCGGGACTGGCCATGCGCAATCTGGCGCTGCAGGTTGCTGAGCTCCACGTGGTCGTGGTCCATCACGGTGATGCGGCCCACGCCCGCCGTGCCCAGGTACAGCAGCGCCGGCGAGCCCAGGCCGCCGGCACCGATCACCAGCGCGTGCGCGTCCAGCAGCCGCTGCTGGCCCTCGATGCCGATCTCGTCGAGCATCACGTGGCGGGCATAACGCAGGAGTTGCTGGTCGTTCATGGAGGCACAAGCCGAGAGATCTTCGAGCGGGAATGGCCGAAAGTCAGGCCACCTCTCCGCGCAAAGCCCGCCGACCTTGACATCTGCCGCGGGCTTCGCAGGTTTGAAACGGTGTTCCTGACGCAGGCGCAGCCTGCGTGGACAGCGCCTATTTCTTGTCGGTGGACGCGGCTTCGGCGCGCTGCTCGGCGCTGGTCTTGCTGGCCACCACGGGCAGGCCGCGCAGCTTGTTCAGCGCCTGTTGCAGCGGGAAGTCTTCAGCCGAGCCGAACTCCGGCAGCGGTTTCACCGGCTCCTTGCTCTTGGCCAGTTGCTCTTCGAGCTTCTGGCGCGCTTCTTCACGCGCCTTCTCGCGCTCGGCGTCCTTCTTCTCGTCGGCGCCTTGCAAGTGCTTGTTCAGATCGGCCTCGCGCATGCGCAGCGCGGCAAACACATTGCCTTCGGCCGTTTCGTCCAGGAAGACATCGGGCGTGATGCCCTTGGCCTGGATCGACTTGCCGGCCGGCGTGTAGTAGCGCGCGGTGGTGATCTTGAGTGCCGTGTCGGCCGGCAGCGGGCGGATGGTCTGCACCGAACCCTTGCCGAAGGTCTGCGCGCCCATGATGGTGGCGCGCTTGTGGTCTTGCAGCGCGCCTGCGACGATTTCGCTGGCCGAAGCCGAGCCTTCGTTGACCAGCACCACCAGCGGCACCTTCTTCAGCGCCGCGGGCAAGCGCTTCAACGGGTCGCCGCTGCTGCGACGGCCGTAGTCTTCCACGGCCGCCTTGAAGACGCGCTTCGAATCGGCCAGCTGGCCGTTGGTCGACACCACCACCACGTCGCTGGGCAGGAACGCGGCCGACAGTGCCACGGCGCCGTCAAGCAGGCCACCCGGGTCGTTGCGCAGGTCCAGCACCAGGCCCTTCAGGTTCGGGTCTTGTTTGTACAGGTCTTCGATCTTGCGCACGAAGTCGTCGATCGTGCGTTCCTGGAACTGGCTCACGCGCAGCCAGCCGTAACCGGGCTCCACCATCTTGGCGCGCACGCTTTGCATGCGGATTTCTTCGCGGATGATGGTCACCGGGAAGCTGCGGTTTTCGAGCTTGCGGAAGACCGTGAGCACGACTTTCGTCTGCGGGTCGCCGCGCATGCGCTTGACGGCCTGGTCGACCGTGAGGCCGCGCACGGGCGTGTCGTCGATGCGGGTGATCAGGTCACCGGTCTTCAAACCGGCGCGGAAGGCGGGAGAGCCTTCGATTGGAGACACCACCTTGACGGCGCCTTCTTCCATCGACATCTCGATGCCGATACCGACGAATTTGCCGCCGGTGCTTTCGCGGAATTCCTTCAGCGTCTTCTTGTCGAGATACTGTGAATGCGGATCCAACCCCGCCACCATGCCGGCGATGGCGTCGCTGATGAGTTTCTTTTCGTCGACGGGTTCGACATATTCGGTCTTCACGCGGTCAAACACGGCCGACAACTGTTGCAGTTCTTCCAGCGGCAGCGCCACCGTGCTGCGCGCCACGGCTTGCAACTGCATGGTGGTCAATGCGCCTGCGACGGCACCCACGGCCAGAACACCGGCAAATTTAAGTTTTGAGCCCATCGTCAAACCACCCCTTTCAAGGCAGAACCGACCCAGCGTGGCCGGACTGGGCAGTATAGGTCTGGGTGCCTTCGCTGACACGGTGCCAAGGCCTCTTGGCAAGCCAGTGAAACAGGGTAAAGAAGTGTCAATTTCGCGGCTTGGCCGGTTTGCGGCTGTACGGCGACCCTGCCGAGGTCGTGCTGCCGCTGCGCGGCCGCGCCTGGAGCGGCTTTCAGGCTGGCTGTTCGGGCGGCCGCTCCGACACCGCTTCGCGGGGGAACGTGACCACATGGTCGACCTGGGCGCGGATGCCGATCCATTCGCCCACCTGATGGTCGTGGTGCGAAGGCACATGCGCCATCACGCGCTGACCGCCCTGCAGCCGCAGCGTGAGCAGGAATTCAGAGCCGCGAAAGGCCTTGCGCTCGATCACGGCGCGCACCGGCGAGGCGTCGTCGTGCACGATGTCGTCGGCGCGCAGCAGCACGTCGCACTCACCTTCGGGGTAGATGCCGGGCAGCGGGCAGCCAGCGATGTCGTCGAGCTCACCCACGGGCGTGTGCACGCAGGGGCCGTGAGCGCAGGCGACGATCTGCGCCGGCGCAAACACGCCGTGGCCGATGAACTGCGCCACGAAGCGGCTGGCCGGGCGGTGGTACAGCGAGTACGCGTCGTCCCACTGCTCGAGATGGCCCTTGTTCATGACGCCGATCACGTCGCCGACGGCAAAGGCTTCCAGCTGGTCGTGTGTCACCAGCAAGGCCGTGGTGCCGCTGGTCTTCAGGATCTCGCGCACCTCTTGTGCCAGTCGTTCGCGCAGGTCCACGTCGAGGCTGGAAAAGGGCTCGTCCAGCAGCAACAGCCGTGGCCGCGGCGCCAAGGCACGGGCCAGCGCCACGCGTTGCTGCTGGCCGCCGCTGAGCTGGTGCGGTGCGCGGCCGGCAGCGTGGGCCAGGCCCACCAGTTCCAGCATGTCCTGCGTGCGCGCCCGGCGTTCGGCCTTGGGCAGCGCGGCGATGCCGAAAGCGACGTTGTCGGCAATGCTGAGGTGCGGGAACAGCGCGTAGTCCTGGAACACCATGCCGATCTGGCGCTGCTCGGGGCTGAGATGCACGCCTGTGGCGGCATCCGACAGCGTCTGCTGCCCGATGCGCACGCGGCCCGCGGCGCAACGTTCCAGGCCCGCCACGGCGCGCAACAACGAGGTCTTGCCGCAACCCGACGGCCCGATGAGCACGCCGATGTCACCCTGTCGCAGGCCCATCGTCACGCCGTCCACGGCCGCTCGTGCAGCCGGGGAGCGTGCATAGCGAACCGACACCGACTCGAGGCTGAGGAACATCGCCCCATCATAATCGGCCGCACGCGAATGCGCATTGTTCTCATTCCGTAATCTGTCCGCCTTGATTGCCGCTGTGTCTGCCCCCTTTCGCGCTCTGCTCACCTTTGCCTGTTTGCTGCTGGCCTTGCCAGTGCTGGGCGTGCTGAGCGCCTGGCTGGCGGTGGACGAGGCCGCCTGGGCCGGGCTGCGGCACCAGTGGCAGACGGTGCTGCCCGGCTACGCACTGCAGTCGCTGCTGCTGGCCAGCGGCGTTGGACTGGGCGTGATGGTGCTCGGTTCGGCGCTGGCGGCTTCCGTGACGCTGTTTGAATTCCCGGGCCGCCGCGTGCTGGAATGGGCCTTGTTGCTGCCCTTGGCCATGCCGGCCTACGTGCTGGCCTATGCGTGGACCGATGCGCTGCAGTTCAGCGGCGGCCTGCAGACGGCATGGCGACAGTTGCTGGGCGTGCGCGGCGCCTTGTGGGGCGACGTGCGCAGCCTGCCGGGTGCGGTGATCCTGTTCGTGCTATGCCTGTACCCCTACGTCTACCTGCTGGTGCGCGCCGCTCTGGGCGAACGCGCCGTGCGCCTGATGGAGGCCGCACGCTTGCTGGGAGCCCCGATGCGACGCCGGGTGCTGGAAGTGGCGCTGCCGATGGCGCGCCCTGCGGTGGCCGCCGGCACGGCGCTGGCGCTGATGGAGACGCTGGCCGACTACGGCGTGGGCTCGTACTTCGGCCTCACCACCTTCAGCACCGGCATCTACAAGGCCTGGCTGGTGATGGGCGACCGCATGGCGGCGGCGCAGTTGGCGGCGGTGTTGTTGGTGGTGGTGGCGGTGCTGCTGACCGCCGAACGCCATGCGCAACGCCGGTTGCGGTTTTCCGCGGGCGGGCAGGGCGCTGCGGCGTCCGAGGCGCGGCCGTTGCGCTTGCGGGGAACGCCCGCCTGGGCGCTGGCGGCGCTGTGCAGCCTGCCGGTGCTGCTGGGCTTCGTATTGCCGGTGGCGTGGTTGGTGCATCTGCTGGTGCAGGAGGCCCGGTATGCCGAGCTGGGCTTGCCGATGGCGCGGTTTGCGCAATGGGCCTTCAGCAGCTTCAGGCTGGCCGGCCTGGCAGCGCTGGCGGCCACCGCGCTGGCGCTGGCGGTGGCCTTTGCGCTGCGCCGGGGCGAAGGGCGTCTGCTGCCCTTTGCGGCCCGCGTGTTGTCGCTGGGCTACGCGGTGCCCGGCGCCGTGGTGGCGGTGGGCTTGCTGCTGCCGCTGGCGTGGGCGCAAGAGCGCTGGCCGGAGTCGGGCGCCGCAGCGTGGCTGACGGGCGGTGTGGCGGGCTTGATGCTGGCCTATCTGGTGCGCTTTTCGGCGGTGGCACTGCAGTCGGTGGAGGCCGGCTACGCGCGGCTGCCGCTGGCAGTGGACGAAACGGCACGCATGCTGGGCGGCAACGGCCGCCGCGTGTTCTTCGAACTGCACCTGCCGTTGCTCAGGCGCTCGGCGCTGGCGGCTGCGTTGCTGGTCTTCGTGGACGTGATGAAAGAACTGCCGGCCACTCTTGTACTGCGCCCGTTTGGCAGCGACACCCTGGCCGTGGTGGCCTACAACCTGGCGCGCGACGAGCGCCTGGCAGAGGCCGCCTTGCCGTCGCTGGCCATCGTCGCGGTGGGGCTGATTCCGGTTGTCATGCTCAGCCGCGCGTTGCGCGCACCGGCTGCCTGAGGCCGCACGCTCAAGGTCTGGCCGCAGCGGCCGATAGCCCGGTTGCGAAGCCGGACGGACCCGCCGTCTGGTGCGCCCGCAGCAGGGATCGACATGATGGACGTGTTGAAGAAGATGAGCTGGGCTGCACAGCCCGTGCCCTGGACCCAGGACTGGCATCGTGTGCGACGCCCCGAACTGGCACGGGACTCGGCGCTCACGGGCACCACCCGCCGCTGGCTCCAGCGCCTGCCGGCGCGCAGACGGCCTTACCGCCTGTGCACTGCCTATCCGCGCGTGGCCAACCGTGTCGCCTGGGTGTGGCCCGACGAGATCCTGACCTCCCGGCTGCTGGACGAGCTGCTGGTGGACCGCCGTGGCGGCCGGGCCGGGTTTCCGCGTTGGGTGACGCGCGAGCTGCGCCGCTTGCAGGAGTTCAACGAACAGCACCGCGTGGAAGTGCGGCCCGAGGGTTTCATCGAAGCCGCCGGGCGCATGCTGGGCGGGAGGTAGTCCCCACAGAACGCTCAGAAGGCCGCAGGGCCTGGTGGCAAATCCACCAGTACTCGCGCTTGCAGGCGCTCGTCCCCACAGACCGCCCAGAAGGCCGCAGGGCCTTCTGAGGCCCCGGTCTGTGGTCCCGCCGACAGGAATCGAACCTGTATCTGGCGCTTAGGAGGCGCCCGTTCTATCCATTGAACTACGGCGAGGCGGCGGGTGGTCAGGACATCACTTCGGCGTGACCGTGGATTTTCTCATGCCCGCATCGGCCGGCGTTTCCTGCACCCGCCAGACCCAGATCACGTCCAGCGAGTTTTCCAGACCGCTCTGTGCGCGCAAGGTGAAGCGCTGCGCGATGCGGTAGATCAGCTGCCAGGTGCCGGACGCCGCGTTGACGCCGCGTTCGTAGCCCACGTACCAGCGGCGGGACAGCTGCTTGCCCAGCGTGATGACGGTTTCGCGCACCTCGCCGTCACCCTGGCGCAGCGAGATCTCGTCGATGCCCAGGCTCTTCAGCAGCGCGTCGGTGGGCGCCTCGCCTTCGCCCGACAAAAGGGCCACCGCAGCGCGCTGCAGCAGTGCCGTGTCGCTGCGGCCCAGGCCGTCGGGGGCGCGGCCCAGCACCAGCCACGACAGCTTGTCGGTGTCGCTCATATCGGGTTCGGCATACAGGCGCACGCGCGGCGACCGCGCCTGACCGGCGATGAACACGCCCACCCGGTTGTCGATGTTCGGGCGCAGCGCCAGCACGTCCAGCCGCGGGTTGTCGGCCGGGCCGGTGAAGGTGAGCACGCCGCGTTCGATCTCGAGCTTCTGGCCATACGCGGCATAGGTGCCGCCTTCGGAGCGGATGGCACCGTTGACGGCCAGTCGGCCTTCGGGGTTGGTGAGTCGGATCTCGCCACGCAGCGTGCTGTCCAGGCCGCGCCCGCGCACGCGCAGTTTCTCGCCCAGGTTGACGTCCACGACCAGCGCAAAGTTGCGCTTGCGCGGCGTGGGCTCGTTGCCGGCTTCGCTGGCCGTTTCTTCGACCTGGCCGCGGATGGTGACGTCGCTGTCCAGTGAAGGCGCGTCGGCCGCCGTGGTGTCGAACAGGCCTTCATCGATGGTGAAGCGGCCCTCCAGTCGGCCGCGGTCGCGCTGCAGGGTCAGCGTGGCCTGACCGCTGGCGATGAGCATGCGGTCCAGCCGGCCCAGGGCACGAAAGCGTTCGGCCTTCAACTGCAGCCGCGCGCTGGGTGCGTCGGTCCAGCTGGCGTCTCCCGTGACATCGATGCGTCCTTCACCGCCCTTGATGGTGAAGCGCTCGATGCGCGCCGTCTCGCCTTCCAGCAGCACCGAGACCTCGCCGCCGCTGACGTTCACGCCCTGCAGCAGGTTGCGCACGCCGATGTTGGAGCCGCGCACGGCGCCGGTGTAGCGCGGCGTGCCCCAGGTGCCGCTCAGGGTGGCGGTGGTGTTCATGTCGCCGGTCAGGCGCCAGCCGGCCGGCACCCAGGGCGCCCAGATGCCGATGTCGGTGGCACGCGCGATCACACTGCCTTCCAGCGGCGATTCGCGCGGCGGCCAGCGGTGGCCGGGCCCTGTGCGGGTGCGCACGCTGCCGCTGAGTTCACCCACGCCGCGGCCTTTCAGCACCGGCGTCAATTGCCACACGCCGTCATGCGCGGCGAGCGTGGCGCGCAGTTCGGTCAGGCCCAGCAGTTGCAGGCCGTCGCTGCTTTCGATGTTCAGGTCACCGTCGATGCGTTCCACCACCAGGTCTGCGTCCATGCGTTCGGTGGCGCGCAGGTCCAGCTTCGCACCCAGCTTCAGATTGCCGCGCCAGCCCATCGTGGGCTGCAGCCGGGCCAGGAAGGGAACGGCGTCGAAAGGCTCGATGTCGGCGCGCAATTGCAGGTGGGGCGTGTCGGGCCGCAGGTCCACCTGCACGTCGTCCCAACGCAGGGCCAGTTGCTGGCCTGCCGTGGGGCCCACCAGCAGCCGGCCGGCATCGGCCTTCAGGGCCATCAGCGTGCCACCAGCGCCCACCTGCAGGTCGGCCCGCAGGTTGCGTGCCTCAGCCCACGTGGCGGCCGGCAGCGCGTCACCGGCCAGGCTGGTGGGCAGGCCATTCCAGGCGCTTACCAGCAGACTGTCGACGGTGCCGCGCCAGTGGCCGGCGCCGCCGCTTTCAGGCTGCCAGGCGCCCTGGGCCTGCAGCCGGGCCTGCGTGCCGCGGTCCACGCGCAGGCCCAGCAGTTGCGCCATCGCCGGCGACAAGCCCGCGGGCAGGGTCGCTATGGCGCTGATCTGGTGGCTCTGCACGGTGCCGCGCACGGCGGCGTTGAGCTGCTCGATCTTGATGGGCTGGCCCGTCGAGGTGGACTGCAGCCCCGACAGGTCGAGCTTCAGGTCCACCGGCCCGGTGTTGGAGGTGTCCAGGCGCCAGTCGGCGGTGCCGGTCTTCAGCTCGTAGCCACCAAGACGCAGTTGCGCCACGCGCGCCGAGCCCTCGGTGCGCAGCTGCGGCCAGCGGCCCTCGGCACCGAGGCTGGCGCTGAGCTGCCCTTGCTGCGGCATCCAGTCGGCCAGCGCCGGGTGCAGCGCCGCCCACGGTGCCAGTGCCGCCAGTTGATCGGCCTTCAGCTCGGCGCGCCAGCGGTCGGTCAGGCCTTCGCCAGCGGGGTCGCCTCGCCCGTCCAGCGTCAGCACGTTGCCGGCAGCACGCACTTCAGCCTTCACCGTGGTGAGCGCACCCGCGCTGCCGGGCAGCTGGGCCAGCGTGATGTCGGCGGCCAGCGGCAGGCCGGCCAACAGCGAGTCGCGCACCTGCGCCGTGCCGTTGCCGGCCAGGCGCTGCAGCAGTGCGGCAGGCGGCAGTTGGGCGGCGCCGGGTGGCAGCAGCATGTCCAACGCCCATTGCGCCGTCAGACGGTGCGGTCCCTTGTGCCACACGGTGTTGCGTTCACCGGGCCACCAGGGCAGCGGGTCGAAGTCTTTCACTGATCCTTGGGTCTGCACGCGCCACTCGGCCTTGGCGCTGGCGGCCGCGGCCGCTTTCGTGCCGGCCGGCAGCACGCGCAGCAGCGTGCCGGTGAATTCGGCGCTGGCGGCGCCAGTGCGCGCCTGCGCGCGCTTGATTTCGAGGCGGCCGTCGCTGGCCAGGCCGGCAACGGCCAGCTGCACCGCTTGCGGCGCCCTGTCGAGCAGGCCTTCGAGGTCGAAGTCCCAGGCCAGCTGGCGTGCGGGCGCGGTGCTGGGGGCGGCGGGGTCGGGCGAAGGCAGGCCTTGCAACGTGGCATTCAGCGGGCCGCTCAGGCGCATGCCGGCAGCGCGGCTGTCCAGCCGCTGCGGCCACAGGTCTTTCACCTGCGTCTGCAGCTTCAGTTCATGCCCTTGCCACGAGGCGTTGCCGGTCCACAGGCCGGTGCTGCCGGCGGCGTCGCCAAACAGCAGCTCCAGCTGGTTGAAGTCGAGGCGTTGGCGCTGGGCCATGCTGCCCACCACCTCGCCGCGCACCTGGCGCAAGGGCAGCAGGCCGCCGTCCCAGCGGCCGGGTTTGCTGTTGCGCAGGTCCACCAGCGCATGGATGGGGGCGTCCTTGGCGCGCACGGTGATGTCCACCGTGCCCGACAGGGCCGTGTGCGGCGCGGCCGGCTGCAGGGCCTTCAGGTCCAGCTCCTGCGTCAGCAGCTGCAGCGTGTCGAGAGGCCAGTCTTCCAGCACACGCAGGCTGGCGCGCATGTCCACGGCCGGGGCCACGGCCGGCGGGCCGCCTTTGCTGGCCCCCAGTGGGCCGCCCTTGCTGGCCCCCGGTGGGCCGCCCTTGCTGGCCCCTGGCGGGCCGCCCTTGCTGACGGCGGGCGGCACGCCGCGCAGCGTGCCTTGCATTTGCAGCCGCGACAACGGGCCCGTGAGCTGCAGCGCCGTGGCCCAGGCAGGCTGGTCGCCGCCGGCACGCGGGCGCGCGGTGGCCTGTACGTCCACCGCAAAGGGCAGGTGGTGCGCGATGCCGCCACCAGCGGCCAGCTGCAGACCGCGCCATTCGGCCTGTGCCTGTTGCACCCCATGCCGGGCCTGCGGCCGCGGGTCCAGCGCCAGGTTCTGCGCCGTCAGCGCGGTGAAGGGGCTCAGCTCGTCGACACGCAGTTCGGCCACGTGGGCCTGGCGCACCTGCACCTGCAGCGGCCAGGCCAGGGTCTTGGGCAAGGGAATCGGTCGCGGGCCGCGCGGCCCCGTGTGCACCGTCACGCGATCGGCGGTGAGGGTGTCGACGGCCAGCGCCAGCCAGGCCTGGCGGTGCGGCCGCAGCGCGGGCGCCACGCCCTGCGCCTTCAAGCCCTCGATGAGCACCCACTGGCGGCCCTGGTCCCACTGCACGCGCAGGCTCTGTGCCGACCACTGGTTGTCCCGCAAGGCGCCCTGCCAACCGGTGACCTGCACACCCGGCAAGTGGCCCACCAGCCAGTGTGCACCGGCCTGGTCCTGCAGCAGCCAACGGCCGCCTGCCACCACGCCTGCCAGCATCAGCGTCAGCAGCGCCACGATCGACAGCAAGGGCTTCAGCAGCGCCAGACTGGATGCCAGCGACACGGCGGGCACCCGCGCTGGCGGCGGCGGCGGCGCCGGTGCCGGTGCCTGCGATGGCGGAACGGGCGTGGTCATGTCAGAACGCGATGCCGACCGTGAAGTGCAGGCGGCCCTTGTTCGTTTCGCGCGCCCACGCGTAGTCCAGCCGCAGCGGGCCCACCGGGCTGCGCCAGCGCACACCCACGCCATACCCTGTGAAAGGATGGATGTCGGCCAGCTTGTTGGCGGCGCCGCCGACGTCGACAAACACCGCGCCCCACAGGGATGGCATGCTGGCCAGGAAGGGACGTGCCAGCTCGACGCTGGCGGTGGCTATGGCATTGCCGCTGCCCACCACGCCAGCCACCAGCGGGCCCAGCGTGCGGTAGCCGTAGCCGCGCACCGACTCGTCGCCACCGGCGCGCCATTTCTGCGACTCGGGCACCGCAACCTGGCTGCCCGCAAAGTCCTGGCCCAGTTCCAGCCGCGCCTGCCCATACAAGGACTGGCCCAGCGGCAGGTAGCCGGTCAGGCGCCCATAGGCCCGACTGAAGGTGCCTTTCACACCCGCGCTGGACCGAGAACTGCCGGCTCCCACCTGGACGGCCAGGCTGACACCGCGCGTGGGCAGCACCAGGCTGTCGAGCTCGCGCCAGGCGCCGTGGAAGTTCAACGACAGCGCCACCGAGTCGTTGCGTTCACCACCTTCGGTGGTGCGCAGCGAACGTTCGAACTCTGCGAAGTGCAGCCGCTCCACGCTGGACTTGTCCTGCGTGCGGCCCACGCGCACGCGCTGCGACAGCACGGTGTCGCTGTCGGACAGCAGGCGCTCGACGGCGCCACCCACCAGGTAGCGGTGCAGGCCTTCCAGCGGGTGCGTGGTGATCTCGGCGTCCCAGGCCTGGCGCTTCTTGCCCAGTTCGATCTTCACGCGCGACGACGCGGCGTAGCCGAACACGCGCCGGTACAGGTGCTCCACCGATGCGCGGGGCCCGTTGTTGGCGCTGATGCCGACGCCGAAGGTGTACACCTGCAACGGCGCCTCCTTGGCGCGCAGCACGATGCGCGCCTCGCCCGCCGTGGCGGGGTCGGGGTCGAGCGTGACGTTGATGCCTTCGAAGAGCCCCGACTTCTGCAGCCGGTCCTGAAAGTCGAGCAGCAGCGTTTCGGTGACCGGCGCGCCGCGTGGCGCGGCCAGCAGGTTCTCCACCGTGGCGGTGTCGTGCGCCGCCAGGCCCTCGATCTGCAGGCTGCCGTAGCGAAACAGCGGCCCGCTGTCGACGACCAGAAACAGGCGCACCTCGTTGCGCGCCAGGTCGACCTCGGCCGCCGTGCCGTCCCAGGACGCGGTGGCGTAGCCGGCCGAACGCAGCCGCGCCAGCGCGGCCGCCTTCGCGTCGGACCAGGTGTCGTTGCGGAACGGGGCGCCGCTGGGCAGTTCCCAGGCCCTGCGCAACTGGGCCAGTGCCGCTACGGCGCGGGCGTCGCCGCTGCTGGCGCCGCGCGCGAGTTCGCCTTGTGGTTCCAGCGTGAAGCGCGACACGCGTGCCCGCGCGCCCGGCTGCACCTGCAGCCGCACGATGTCGGCTTCACCCGGTGCGCGGCGGGGCTCGCGCTCGAGCATCACCGTGGGCGCGAAATAGCCTTCGGTCTGCAGCAGGCTGCGCACCTGCGCCGGTGCGGCATCGATCAAGCGTGTCCACTCGGTGTCGTCGACCTCGTCGCGCACCAGGCGGCCCAGGCGCACCACGTCGAGGTGGCGCTCCAGCAGCACTTTCAGCTCCGG
>JANOZF010000138.1:0-33440 GCA_031429255.1 Rubrivivax sp. | reverse complement strand
GCCGTGTCTTCGCGCAGGCCGTACTGGGGCGCGTTGGTGAAGCCTTGTGGCAGCCAGCGCTGCACGGCGTGACCCTCCATCACGGCGGCGTTGTCGTCGTAGGCCACCACCGTGTGCTGCGGGCTGGTCTTCTCCGTGTGGCGGATCATGCCGAACAGGCTGTGCGGCTGCTCGACGCCGTCGACCGTGAAGGTGGCGTTGAAGATCTTGTGTCGGCAGTGTTCGCTGTTGGCCTGCGCAAACATCATCAGTTCCACGTCGCTGGGGTTGCGGCCCAGCCGGGTGAACGCGGCCACCAGGTACTGCATCTCGTCGGCCGACAGTGCCAGCCCGAATTCGGCGTTGGCCCGCTCCAGCGCCACCAGGCCCGCATCGGGCCCCGACCCGAGCACATCCACGTGCACCAGCGGTTCAGCCTGGCGGCTGTCGAACAGGTGCGCAGCGGCTTCGCGCTCGAAGGCCACGTTTTCCGTCATGCGGTCGTGCAGCAGCGCGGCCACGGCCGCGCGCTCATCGGCATGCAGCGGCTTGGCCGCACTGAGCAGGCCGCTTTTCAGGGCCAGCGCGTATTCGGTCACCCGCTCCACGCGGTGCAGGCCGGCCAGCCCGCAGTTGCGCGCAATGTCGCTGGCCTTGCTGGCCCAGGGCGATACCGTGCCCAGGCGTGGCATCACCACCACACGCTCGCCGGCGGCCGGCGCGGCGGCAGGCTCGCCATAGGTCAGCAAGGCCTGGATCTTGTCGATGGCCGGGCGGTCGGGCGGCGTGTCGAAGGCCACCCAGTGCACAAAACGGGCCGACAGGCCCGTGATGCGCGGGCAGACGGCCTGCAGCCGGGCCAGCAGCGCCTGCGCGCGAAAGGCCGAGAGCGCGCTGCCGCCCTCGAAGTGCATCAATTTCAGGGGCGTTGCGCTCATGCGGTGCCGGCTCGGGCGTGAAGGAAAACCATGATTTTAGGGGCCGGGCGATAATCGTCCGCATGGCTATACCGATCAAAACCACCGCCGACATCGAAGGCATGCGCCTGGCCGGCCGGCTGGCCAGCGAAGTGCTGGACCTGCTGACCCCGCATGTCAGGGCCGGCGTCACCACGCTGGAGCTCGACAAGCTGGCCCACGACCACATGGTGCATGTGCAGGGTGGCATTCCGGCCACGCTGGGCTACCAGCCGCAGGGCTACCCGGCTTACCCGGCCTCGCTGTGCAGCAGCCTGAACGACGTGGTGTGCCACGGCATACCCGACGACCGGCCCTTGAAAGACGGCGACATCATCAACGTCGACGTCACCATCATCAAGGACGGCTGGCACGGCGACAACAGCCGCATGTACGTGGTGGGCGAAGGCACCATCGCCGCGCGGCGCCTGTGCCACATCACCTTCGAGGCCATGTGGAAGGGCATCGTCAAGGTCAAGCCCGGCGCTCGGCTGGGCGACATCGGGCACGCCATCCAGACGTTCTCTGAAAACGCCGGCTTCAGCGTGGTGCGCGAGTTCTGCGGCCATGGCGTGGGCGCGAAATTCCACGAAGAACCGCAGGTGCTGCACTATGGCCGGCCCGGTACGCTGGAAGAACTCGTGCCCGGCATGATCTTCACCATCGAGCCGATGATCAACGCCGGCAAGCGCGACATCAAGGAAGACCGCAAGGGCAACCGCCCCTACGACGGCTGGACCATCGTGACGCGTGACCGTTCGCTGTCAGCGCAGTGGGAACACACGGTGCTGGTCACCGACACGGGCTACGAGGTGCTCACGGTGAGCGCCGGCAGCCCACCGCCGCCGGCCTTTGCCACGGCCGGCTACGGGCAGCCCGTGGCCAACGCCGTCTGACCGCCCCCATGTCGGCGCCTGCGCTGGCCGCTGCGGCACCTTCCGCGGTCGCCCCGCCGCCCGCTGCAGCGGGGGTCTCGCGCGCCAGCTTTGCGCAAGGCAAGGCCGCACTGCTGGCGGACTTTCGCCAGGCACGCCCCACGGCCACCGCCGCTGCGCGCCTGATCAAGGCGCTGTCGCGCCATGTCGACCAGGCCTTGTCGGCGCTGTGGGCACGAGCCGGGATGCCGGCCGACGCGTGCATCGTGGCAGTGGGTGGCTACGGTCGCGGCGAGCTGTTTCCGCATTCCGACATCGACGTGCTGTTGCTGCTGCCCAACGACCCCGACGACGGGCAGCGCGGCGCCATCGAACGATTCATTTCGGCCTGCTGGGACACCGGCCTGGAGATCGGCTCCTCGGTGCGCACGGTGCCCGACTGCCTGGCCGAAGCGGCCCGCGACGTGACCGTGCAGACCGCGCTGCTCGAAGCCCGCCTCGTCGCCGGAGCGCGCCCGCTGTTCACGCGCATGCGCGCCGCGCTGGCCCAGGCCATGGACCCGGTGGCCTTCCTGCGCGCCAAGACGCTGGAAATGCAGCAGCGCCATGTCAAGTACGAAGGCACGCCCTACGCGCTGGAACCGAACTGCAAGGAAAGCCCCGGCGGCCTGCGCGACCTGCAGGTCGTCATCTGGGTGGCTCGCGCCGCAGGGCTGGGCCACACCTGGTCTGAACTGGCTGCCAAGGGCCTGATCACGCCCTTTGAAGCGCGCCAGCTGATGAAGCAGGAAGGGGCGCTGCGCCTCATCCGGTCGCGCTTGCATGCAGTGGCGGGCCGCCGCGAAGACCGGCTCGTGTTCGACCTGCAGACCGCCGTGGCCGAAAGCTTCGGCTACCGCGCCAGCGGCGGCACGCGCAGTTCAGAGGTGCTGATGCGCCACTACTACTGGGCCGCCAAGGCGGTGACGCAGCTCAACCAGATCCTGATGCTGAACATCGAAGAGCGCATCAGTGGCTCGGAGCAGGCGCCCATGCGCCCCATCAATGCGCGCTTCCTGGACCGCGGCGGCATGCTCGAGGTGGCTTATGACGGCCTGTACAGCGACAACCCGCACGCCATCCTCGAGACCTTCCTGGTCTTCCAGCAAACGCCGGGACTGACGGGCTTTTCGGCACGCACGCTGCGCGGTCTGTACAACGCCCGTGCGTTGATGGACAGCGGCTTTCGGCACGACCGCATCAACCGTGAACTGTTCATGGACATCCTGCGCCAGCCGCAGGGCCTGACGCGCGCCATGCGCTTGATGAACCAGACCAGCGTGCTGGGTCGCTACCTGTGGGTGTTCAGGCGCATCGTGGGGCAGATGCAGCACGACCTGTTCCACGCCTACACGGTGGACCAGCACATCCTGATGGTGGTGCGCAACATGCGCCGCTTCTTCATCCCGGAACACGCCCACGAATATCCGTTCTGCAGCCAGCTCGCCGGCCAGTGGGACAAGCCCTGGGTGCTGGCCGTGGCGGCGCTGTTCCATGACATCGCCAAGGGCCGCGGCGGCGACCATTCCGACCTCGGTGCGGTGGAGGTGCGGCGCTTTTGCCGCGATCACGGCATCGAGCGGGACGACCGGCAGCTGATCGAATTCCTGGTCAGGCACCATCTCACGATGAGCCGCGTGGCGCAAAAGGAAGACCTGACCGATGCCAGCGTGGTGCAGTCGTTTGCGCGCCTGGTGGGCACGCCCCGGCACCTGGTGGCGCTGTACCTGCTGACGGTGGCCGACATCCGCGGCACCAGCCCCAAGGTGTGGAACGGCTGGAAGGCCAAGCTCCTGGAAGACCTGTACCGGCTGACGATGCGTGCACTGGGTGGCGCGCCGCCCAACCTGGACGCCGAGATCGAGGCCCGCAAGCAGGAGGCGCGGCAGAACCTGGCGCTGCACAGCGCGCTGCCCGGCACCGAAGAACCGCTGTGGCAGACGCTGGAGGTCAGCTATTTCGCGCGCCACGACGCGGCCGACATCGCCTGGCACGCGCGCTCGCTGTGGCGCCACATGAAGACCGAGGTGCCCATCGTCAGCGCGCGCCCGTCTGCCGCGGGCGACGGCCTGCAGGTGCTGGTCTATTCGCCCGATCGGCGCGATCTGTTTGCGCGCATCTGCGGCTACTTCGACAGCGCCGGCTTCAGCATCCTGGATGCCCGCATCCACACCACGCGCACCGGCTTTGCGCTCGACACCTTCCAGGTCGTGGCCACCCAGGGCATGACGCCCGACAACCCGGGGGGCTACCGCGACCTGATCTCGCTGGTGGAAACGCAGGCCGCGCAGGCACTGGCCTCCACCGGCCCGCTGCCCGAGCCGCGCAGCGGTCGCGTGTCGCGCCGCGTGCGTTCGTTTCCGGTCACGCCGCGCGTGTCGCTGGCCCCTGACGAGCGGGGCCAGCGCTGGCTGCTGACCGTGACGGCCAGCGACCGCACCGGCTTGCTCTACGCCATCGCCCGCGTGCTGGCACGCAACGGCATCAACCTGCAACTGGCGAAGGTGACGACGCTGGGCGAACGGGTGGAAGACACCTTTCTGGTCGACGGCCCCGAGCTGCAGCGCCCCAAGGCGCAACTGCGCATCGAAGGCGAGTTGCTCGACGCCGTGGCCACGCCAGGCCCTTGAACACCCTTCCCCTGGCCAGCCGCTCAGCGCGGCTGCGCCGCTAGACCCGAGACCATGGCCCTGCACCGCATCACCGCCGCCGACGCGCTGGCCCAGTACGGTGATTTCAATTGCGTGATCGACGCGCGCAGCGAGAGCGAGTACGCCGAAGACCATCTGCCCGGCGCCGTCAACTGGCCGACCCTGAACGACGACGAGCGTGCGCTGGTGGGCACCGAGTACAAGCAGGTCTCGCCCTTCGATGCACGCAAGCGCGGCGCGGCGCTGGCGGCGATGAACATCGCACGGCATGTGCAGACGCACGTGATGCAGCACCCCCGTGGCTGGCGCCCGCTGGTGTATTGCTGGCGCGGCGGCCAGCGCTCGGGCGCGCTGAGCACGGTGCTGGGCGAGATCGGCTTCACCGTGCGCATGCTGGAAGGCGGCTACCGCGCCTTTCGGCGCGAGGTGCTGGACCAGTTGCAGAGCCTGCCCGCCACGCTGAACTACCGCGTGCTGTGCGGCCCCACCGGCTCGGCCAAGAGCCGGCTGCTGCAGGCGCTGGCGGCCCAGGGTGCGCAGGTGCTGGACCTGGAGGCGCTGGCCTGCCACCGCGGCTCGGTGCTCGGGCCGCTGCCGGGCCAGCCACAGCCGTCGCAGAAGGCCTTCGAAACCGCCGTGTGGCACACGCTGCGTGGCTTCGACCCCGCGCGGCCAGTGTTCGCCGAAAGTGAGAGCCGCACCATTGGCCGCCTGCGCGTGCCCGAAACCTTGCTGGTGCAGTTGCGCGGGTCGCCCTGCATCCGCCTGCACATGGTGCTGCCGGCGCGGGTGTGCTTCCTGCTGCAGGACTACCCGCACTTCGTCGCCGACGTTGAACTCTTTTGCCGGCAACTGCAGGCACTGACCGAGCTGCGCGGCGCCCAGACCGTGCAGCGCTGGCAAGCGCTGGCACGCGCCCAGGCCGCCACGGGCACCCCGCTGGACCCAGCGGCCTCGGGCCCGCTGGCGCAGGTGGTGCAGGAACTGCTGGAGCAGCACTACGACCCGGTGTACCTGCGCTCGATGCAACGCAACTTCACGCACTTCGCGCAGGCCCAGGACCTGGTGTTGTCAGACGCAGCGGCCGCCACGCTGATGCGCAGCTCCCAGGCGCTGCGTGAGGCTACCGAACCCGTCGCGTGACCTGCATCAAGACCGTGCTCCGCGTGCCCGCCTAGACTGCGGCACCACGGCCCTGCTGCCACCGCCCTGTCGCCACCGCCCTGTCGCCACCGCCCCGCCGCCGCTGCCCTTGCCACCTACAACCCCACCACCGCAGCCCCAGGCACCGGCCCCGCACGTGCCGCGCGCCATTGTCAGGCCCCGCGTGCGCAGCGTGGGCTTCGCGCAGCCGTTGCAGTGGCTGCGCCGCGGCTGGAACGACCTGCTGCGTTGCCCGCTGCCCGGGTTGGCGCATGGCGCGGTGGCGGCACTCTTCGGGCTGGCCGTGGTCGGGTGGGCGCACGACGACTTCTGGATCATGGCCGGCGCGTTCAGCGGTTTTCTCATCGTTGCGCCCATCGTTGCCACGGGCCTCTATGCGATCAGCCGCGCGCTGCAGCGCGGTGCCCGGCCCGGGCTGAGAGATGTGCTGCGCGTGTGGCGCACCTTCGACCCCCGACTGGTGCATTTCGGCCTGCTGCTGGGCCTGGCCGGCACCGGCTGGGTGTTCACGTCGGCATCGATGATCACCAGCTTCACCGAAGTGCCGATCACGCGGCCGCTGGACTTCCTGCGCTACGTGGTGGCGCAAGACCGCAGCTGGCTCTTCGAGGCCTGGCTGATGCTGGGCGGCGTGCTGGCCGCGCCGGTGTTCGCGTCCAGCGTGGTGGCCATACCGCTGCTGCTGGACCGCAAGGCCACGGTGCTGCAGGCCGTGCTGACCAGCTGGGACGCGGTGCTGGCCTCACCCGGCCCGCTGGCGCTGTGGGCGGCGCTGCTGATGGGCCTGTCGCTGCTGGGCATGGCCTCGCTGCTGGTGGGCTTGGTGGTGGTGGCACCCTGGCTGGCGCACGCCAGCTGGCATGCCTACTGCGACCTGGTGCACCCGGCGGTCGAAGCCGAGGCGGCGGACACGCTCTGATGTTCGGCTACACCGAAGAGCAGATTGCGGCGTTCGGGCTGACCTTCGGGATCGGCGCGTTCATGCTGTACATGGTGTTCATCATCTTCCAGCTGGCACGCGAATCGAAGGCGGGCAAGTTCGGCACCTTCGTGCTCTTCCTGGCGCTGGGCTTCGGCCTGGTGGGCTTTGCCGCCAAGTCGGTGATCAAGTTCTTCATCGCCGGCACTTGAGGGCCGAACTGCTGCCGGCCTGCGGTCGAACCGCGGTCTGGCAGCGGTCTAGCAGCGGTCTAGCAGCGGTCTAGCAGCGGTCGATCTTAGGCAGAGGTTCTATCAAACTTCTGACTGGAGCCCCCTCTCGACAGGGGGCTCGGGGGAGCTCAACATTCGCCCGCAGGGATAAGCGCCGCAGGCGCTTATCCCATGTGCAGGCCGCCGTTGCAGCTGAAGTCGGCGCCCGTCGTGAAGCCCGAGTCCTCACCCGCCAGCCAGGCGCAGATGGAGCCGATCTCGTCGGGCGTGCCCAACCGCTTCACCGGGATGGTGGCGACGATCTTTTCCAGCACTTCAGGCTTGATGGCACGGACCATCTCGGTGCCGATGTAACCCGGGCTGACCGTGTTCACGGTGACGCCCTTGGCAGCCAGTTCCTGCGCCAGCGCCATCGTGAAGCCGTGCATGCCGGCTTTGGCAGCCGAGTAGTTGGTCTGGCCGGCCTGACCCTTCTCGCCGTTCACCGAACTGATCTGGATGATGCGGCCCCAGCCCTTTTCCACCATGCCCGGCACCACCTGCTTGGTGACGTAGAACATGCTGTTCAGGTTGGTGTCGATCACCACCTTCCAGTCCTCGGGCGTCATCTTCAGGAACATGCGGTCCTTGGTGATGCCGGCGTTGTTCACCAGCACGTCGATGGGGCCATGTTCGGCCACGGCCTTGGTGAAGGCGTCTACCGTGCTTTGCCAGTCGGCCACGTTGCCCACCGACGCGTAGAAGGTGTAGCCCAGTGCCTTCTGCTCGTCCAGCCACTTGTTGAAGTCGCGGCTGGGGCCGCAGCCGGCGATGACCTTGAAGCCCTCTTTGTGCATGCGTTGGCAGATGGCGGTGCCGATGCCGCCCATGCCGCCCGTTACGTAAGCTACTTTCTGTGCCATGGTGTGCTCCTGGTTGTCTCTCGTTGAAATCCAATGGCATCTGCAGGTCCGCAGTGCCGCTGTGAAACTCTAGCCGTGGGCCCGGCCCGCCACCACCCCTGTCTGCCCTGATACGGCAGCACGGCTGCGGCCGGGATTCAGGTGGCTTTTGCCTTGACGTACCGGCCGGGCGCCGGCTCGATGGCCTTGTAGTTGGCGCTGCCCGGTGCCTTGGGCGCGCTCACCAGCTTGCCGCCCAAGGGCTTGAGCCAGTCGGTCCAGGTGGTCCACCAACTGCCCGGGTGTTCCGTGGCGCCGGCCATCCATTCGTCGGCCGTGGCCGGCGTCTTGGTGTTGGTCCAGTAGCTGCGCTTGCCCTTGGCCGGCGGGTTGATGACGCCGGCGATGTGTCCGCTGGCGCCCAGCACGAATTGCTTCTTGCCCTTGATGAGCGGCATCGACGCATAGGCCCCAGCCCACGGCACGATGTGGTCTTCGCGCGAGCCGTAGACGAAGAACGGCGCCTCGATGCGGCCCAGATCGACCTGCTCGCCACACACCGTCAACGCCCCGGGCTTGCGCAGCTCGTTCTGCAAATAGGTGTGGCGCAGGTACCAGCAGTACATGGGGCCGGGCAGGTTGGTGCTGTCGCCGTTCCAGTACAGCAGGTCGAAGGGCGGTGGTGTCTCGCCCTTCAGGTAGTTGCCCACCACGTAATTCCACACCAGGTCGTTGGGACGCAGGAAACTGAAGGTGGTGGCCAGGTCCTGCCCCTTCAGCAGTCCGGGGCCGCTGGGGGCCTGGGCACCGATGGTCATTTCGCGCATCTGCACCATCGTCTCGTCGATGAAGATGTCCAGGATGCCGGTGCTCTCGAAGTCCAGCAGCGTGGTCAGCAGCGTCACCGAGTGGGCCGGTTGCTGCCCGCGCGCCGCCAGCACCGCCAGCGCGGTGGACAGGATGGTGCCGCCGACGCAGAAGCCCAGCGTGTTGATGGTGGCCGCGCCGGTGATGGCCTGGACGGTGCTGATCGCACTGATCGGACCCTGCTCGATGTAGTCGTCCCAGGTCTTGCCGGCCATCGACACGTCGGGGTTGCGCCAGCTCACGACGAAGGTGCGGTGGCCCTGCTCCACCGTGTAGCGGATGACCGAATTTTCGGGCTGCAGGTCGAGGATGTAGAACTTGTTGATGCACGGCGGCACAAACTGCATCGGCCGTTCATGCACCTTGGCCTTCAGCGGCTTGTATTCGATCAGCTGGAACAGTTCGTTCTCGAACACCACCGCACCCTCGGTGCTGGCCACGTTCTTGCCCACCTCGAACACCGATTCGTCGGTTTGCGAGACATGGCCCTTCTTCAGGTCTTCCAGCAGGTGCTGCATGCCGGCGACGATGCTTTCCCCCTTGGTGTCCAGGGCCTTCTTCAAGGCATCGGGGTTCAGCGCCAGGAAGTTGCTGGGGCTGGTGGCGTCGATCCACTGCTGCACGGCAAAACGGATGCGGCCCTTGGTCTTGGCGTCGCCTTCCACGCTGTCGGCCATCTGCATCAGCGTGCGGGCGTTCAACAGGTACAGCTGCGCGGTGGCCGCGGCGGCGGGGTTGCTCAGCCATTCACTGCTGGCAAAACGACGGTCGGCGATGGGCGCCGCCTTGTCGGGCGTGGGGGACTGCAGCCGCTGCAGCGACTGGTTCCAGACATCCGTGGCATTCTTGATGTAGTCGGACTGGATCTGGGTCAGCTGCTGCAGCGGCAGATTCAAACCCGACATGGCGCCCATCAGGCCACCCACTGCGGCGCCGAAGGCGTCTGCCGGCTCGGTCTTCAGTGCTGCGCCGGGCGCGTTTTTCGACTTCATCGGTGTGTCTCCTGCAGATGCTGCTTGGTTTGGTTATGGTCGAGTTTTACGCAAGTACGCTGACGGCGCAATGACACTGCGCCGCGGCAGGTGAGCCCCGGTCCCCGCGGTATGGACGAGATGGAGTGATATGTACCTGGTGGCGATTGCATGGATGTACGTGGTGCTGATGATGGCCGTTGCCGAGGCCCTGTCGACCCAGGGCACGCTGCTCGGCGCTTTCTTCACGCTGCTCTTGTACGGCCTGCTGCCGCTGGGGGTGGTGCTGTACATCATGGGCACGCCACTGCGGCGGCGCGCTCGCCTGGCCCAGGCGCCGGTGGATGCCGAAGCCCTGGTTCCGGCTGCTGCGCCCGATCTGCCGGGTGCGTCCTCAAAGGCGCCAGATGCAGGCGGCGTGGCGCCCGGTGACGCCGTCGCGTCGAAAGGAAAAGAAGCTTGAGGGCTCGCTGTAGGTGCAGTGCCCGGCATTGGTGACGTCGCGCACGCCCGCCTGCTGCAAGCGCTGCAGCGCCAGTGCAGGCAGGTTGGCCAGCCAGCGGCGGCTGCCGTCTGCCGCCAGATGGGGCAGGAAGCAGCGCTCGTCGATCTCGTCAGCGGCGGCACCAAAGGCCACCAGCACGTCGTCGCGCACCTGGTAGTGCTGCGGTCCTATGCACGGCCCCATCCAGGCCAGGCAGTCCTGCGGCAGCGCACCGGTGCCCCCGCACAGGGCCTGCACGGTGGTCTGCAGCACGCCGCCGGCCAGGCCCCGCCAGCCCGCGTGCGCGGCGGCCACAGCGCTGCCGTCGCGCAGCGCAAACAGCACCGGCATGCAGTCGGCCGCGCCCACCGTGCAAGCCAGCCCGCGTTCGGTGGTCCAGGCCGCGTCTGCGGTAGCCAGCGGTGCCTGCTCGGCCCCTGCCAGCAGGCGCATCACGTGCACGCCGTGCACATGGCGCATCCACACCGGTGTGGCGCCCAGTTCGGCGGCAAACAGGCGGCGGTTGCTGCGCACGGCTGCGGCGTCGTCGCCCACCCCGGGACTGAGGTTCAGATTGTCGAACGGCGCCGCACTGGCCCCGCCAGCCCGCAGGCTCATCGCGGCAGCCACCCCCGCCGGTAACGCCCAGGCGGGCCGCAACAAGGGCAGGCTCGTCGGCAGGTTCATCGGCTGGCCCACCGCCCAGCGGGGCGGCCGGCCCCGCGGCGCGGCTGCATCAATCGGCGTCGGGGCACTTTTCGGGCCGCGTTTCCTCGAACGACGGCAATTGCATGCAGGCGTCGAACACCCGCATCACGTTGGGCACGTGGCTGGTGTTGCAGTTGAA
The DNA here is from genome assembly GCA_031429255.1 of Rubrivivax sp. GTDB lineage: Bacteria > Pseudomonadota > Gammaproteobacteria > Burkholderiales > Burkholderiaceae_C > Rubrivivax. The sequence continues at coordinate 22,574 of JANOZF010000138.1, read as the reverse complement.
ACGGCGTGCGTTGAAGATCTGCGGCACCAGCGCACAGTCGGCCAGGCCGGGTGTGTCGCCATGGCAGTAGCGGCCCGGCACTGCGGCCAGTTGGCGCTCCACCACTTCCAGCCCGGTCTCCACCCAGTGGCGGTACCAGCGGTTCTTGTCGTCTTCGCTGACCTTCAGGTCGTGCACCAGGTAGCGCAGCACGCGCAGGTTGTTCAGCGGGTGGATCTCGCAGGCGATGTCCAGCGCCAGCGCCCGCACGCGGGCGCGGGCGGCCGGCGTGGCGGGCAACAGCGGCGGCTGCGGGTAGGACTCGTCCAGGTATTCGATGATGGCCATCGACTGCGTCAGCGCGAGTTCGCCATCGTGCAGCAGCGGCACGAGTCGCGACGCCGACACCGCGGTGTAGGACTCGGTGAACTGCTCGTTGCGTGCCAGATGAACGGAGCGATAGGTGTAGTCAAGCCCCTTGAGCGCGAGCGCGATGCGCACGCGGTAAGACGCTGACGAGCGGCAGAAGTTGAAGAGTTCCATGATGCAGATTCCCGGTTTCTTTTGAGACTTCAGTGCAGGACGGAGCGGCGCATTCAGCCCACCGCCATCAGCGCAAAGCCATCAACGCACCGCCACACGCAGACTGCCCAGGCCGGCCACGGCGCCTTCCATCACGTCGCCGCGCACCACCGCCGCCACGCCCGCGGGGGTGCCGCTGTAGATCAGGTCGCCGGGCTGCAGCGTCCAGGCGGCGCTGAGGTGTTCAATGGTTTCGTTGACGCTCCAGATCAGGTCTTTCAGGTCGCCCGACTGCTTGACCACGCCGTTGACTTTCAGGCTGATGGCGCCGGTGGTGAGCTCGCCGGTCTGCTCGATGCGGTGCACTTCGCCGATGGGCGCGCTCTGCTCGAAGGCCTTGCCGATGCACCAGGGGCGGCCCTGCTTCTTCATCTCGCCTTGCAGGTCGCGCCGGGTCATGTCCAGCCCCACTGCATAGCCCCAGATGTGCGACGCGGCATCGGCCGCCTTGATGCCGCGCCCGCCGCGGCCGATGGCCACCACGAGTTCGATCTCGTGGTGGAAGTTGTTCGTCAGCGTGGGATAGTCGACCATGCCAGTGATGCCCGCCTTCACCGGCACCAGGGTATCGGCCGGCTTGAGGAAGAAAAACGGCGGCTCGCGGCCGGTGAAGCCCATCTCCTGGGCATGTTCGGCGTAGTTGCGGCCGACGCAGTAGATGCGGTGCACGGGAAACTCGCCGCCGCCGAAGACCGGGGCACTGACGATGGCGGGCGGGGTGAAGACATAGCTCATGGGGTGACCTGTGGGTGGGGTGGACAGCGTGCTTCAATGATGCCACGTGGGCACGGTGCGACCGCCATGCGACCATGCTGCTGGTGCCGCCCCGCTACACTGCTGCCGATGTTTGCACCCCGCCGGATACAGCATTGCAGGCTCTGCGGCGCGCGTGCCGAATACCGCGTGCCTGCCGACGACAACCGCGAACGGGCCACCTGCACCGCCTGCGGCGAGATTCACTACGAGAATCCGCTGAACGTGGTGGGCACCGTGCCCTACTGGGGCGACCAGGTGCTGCTGTGCAAGCGCAACATCGAGCCCCGCTTTGGTTTCTGGACGCTGCCGGCCGGTTTCATGGAATTGGGCGAAACAGTGGCCGAAGGCGCGCTGCGCGAAACGGTTGAAGAAGCCGGTGCCCAGGTGGAAATGCTGTCGCTGTTCACGGTGTTGAACGTCGCGCGAGTGGGCCAGGTGCATCTTTTCTATACCGCTCGCATGCTGAACACCACGCTGGCACCAGGCCCCGAGACGATCGAGGCGCGCTTGTTCCGCGAGGACGAGATCCCGTGGGACGAATTGGCCTTCAGAACGGTGCGCCAGACGCTGGAGCACTTTTTCGCCGACCGCAAGAGCGGCCACTTCGGCGTGCACGTGGGCGACATCGGCTGAAGCCGCAGCTGCCAGGGCCCGCGGCGGCGCCAGCGCGGCGGCCGGCCGGGCCAGCGGCCGCCGAAGCATCCAGGGCCGCCAACCGCTACGGGAACTTGATGCGCGTGGCCTCGACGGTGCGGCGGTCGGGTGACAGCTGGCCCTTGACCTCCACCGCGCGGCCCACCGTCAGCAAGGCCGCCGAGCCGTTGTCGTAGCGAAGGTCGGGCCGGCCGGTGCTGATGGTCTGGCCACGCAGCACGAATGTCGGTTGGGCCGGGTTGGCCGTCGGTGTGACGGCGGTGATGCTGCCGCTGAGCTCATAGCCACGGTCGCGGTCCTCCGTCTCGCTGCTCACGCTGATCTTGCTGGCACGCAACACGCCGCTGCGCACCGGCCCTTCCACGTCCACACGCGCACCCAGGCTCAGCACGGCGCCGCTGGGGCTGATGCTGGCCGCGCTGCCGTCCACGGGCCGGCCGTCCAGACTGAAACTGGCCAGGCTGCCATAGGCGCTGACGACCCCGCGCAGCTTGACAATCTCGGTGTCGCCCACCGGCTGCACCGTGCTGCCCCAGCCCTTGACGGACAACGCCGGACCGGGGCCAGACGACTGCAACTGCAGCCGCACGATCTGCCCCACCACCAGACCCGCCGGCGGTGGCGTCAACGCCGGCACTGCGTAGGTGGCGCCGCCGATGCGCACCGTCTGGCCTGCCGTGTCAAGCTGCTGCACCGGCCCGCGCAGGCGCAACGTGGCGTCACTCGCGGCGGCATCCACGCGCAGCGCGCGGTAGCGGCCGCTGCTGCCATCGAAGGTGGCATACACCTCGACCGCCGGCACCGCGCCTGCACCCGTCATCGAGGCCAACCCGCCCGGCAGGCCGTCACCGAAAACGGTGGCCGCCGTCACCACCACCTGCTGCCCCAGCAGCGTAAACGTGCCGGCGGCCTGCTGCACCGCGGTGACCGGTCCGCGCAACTCGCTTTCAACCCGGATGCGGCTGGCCACCGCGGTGGTCACGCCGCTGGCATTGGCCGCGATGGGGCCGCTTTCCACTTCCACTGTCATGCCCAGGCGCAACTCATCGCGGCCGCGGCGCACGCCATCGACGTCGGAAATCTCGGCAACGCTGTCTTCGAAGCGCACGTCATTCACGATCACCGAGCCGAAGCCGGTGATCGGCCCCGAAGCGAAACCGCCGGTGCCACCGCTGCCGACGCCGCCGCCGCAACCCCACAGCAAGGCGGCCACAGCGGCCGCAGCCCCGGCCAGACGCCACGTCGCCCACAGGGGCAGGCCACGCCAGGAAAGTGGTGGAAAGTTGTGCATGTGAGGCGTTCGCAATGGATATGGTTTCAGACCGTCCGGTCACCGGGCGGCTTGGCTTTGGGTGCCGCCGGCAGCGCGGCCCGTGTTCTGGGCCCGGCCACACGGCGCGGCAGCGGCTTGGCCAGCACAGGGCCGGCAGCGGCGGCATCATCAGAGGCCCTGTCGGCGCCTTCCTGGTAGCTGTACAGGCCCACACGCAGACGCCCTGCTGGCGGCGCTTGCATCTGTGCGCCGGCTTGCACATGGGCTTCCAGCGCCGGCACCAGGGCCTGCAACAGCGACTGCCACTGTGCCGCGATGGCCGGGCGCATCGCGGCAATAGCCTCGGCGCTGAGGCCGTCTGCAAACACCGCCTGTTCAAAGTGTTCGTTGCCTGCACCCAGCACGTTGGCCACCGCACCGCGCAGGTGGTCGCCCACGTTGTCACCCAGAAAGCCCAGCAGCCGGACCTGGTCGCCCCTGGGCACGAAGGGCTCGCTCACCAGTTGCACGGTGTCCGACCCCGTGTCCCAGTTCGCCAGACCCAGGCGGCAGAGTTCGTCGAGCAGGCCGCGTGGATGCACGTCACGCGTCACACCGTGTGACAGGTCCTCGAAACTGGGTGCCGGGCCAAGCCGGCGCAACACCAGTGGCCGGCCCAGCACGTCCAGGTAAGCGGCGTTCGCGCGCCAGTGCGTGAACACCTCGCTGGCCAGCGAGCGCCCGGAAACCACGCCTCCCGGGGAACGCCCGGCCTTCATCTGCGCAGCCGCCAGATGGGTCAACCGGGTGACTTCACGCCGGTTGATGCCGGTGGTGGTGCTGACACGGCTGACCTTGCGGTGTTCCGCCAGCCCGGGGTGGGCGCGCGATGCCGACTGCACAAAGGCCAGCTTCAGGGCTTCCTGCACGGCATCGAAGGGCAGGCCACGCGCCACGGCCAACTCGGCCACCGACGCCAGCAGGCCGGCAATGGCGGACTGCAGCGCCACGGCCGGGCCCGACGCTGCGGCGTCTGCGGGGTGGGCGTGCGTGGCGGGAGCTGTGGGTTGCATGGGTTTGGTGGCGGCCACACTGTAGCCGCCGCCCGGGCCTGGCACCCGCGGGCGCCAGGCTGCAGGCCGCTCGTCAGCCCGTGGTCGACGACGCGGTGGTGGCCTTGATCTCGATGCTGCGCGCCTCGAACCGCGTGCGGTCGCTGGCCAGCACACCACGGACGTCGACCGACTTGCCGACGGCCAGGGCGCCTTCGCTCCCGTTCTTGTACGTCACGTTGCCGCCATACCAGACCGTGACGCCGCGCAGCACGAAGGTCTTGGCGGTGGTGTCGATGCTGGTGATGTCGCCATGCAGTTCCATCACGCGCTTGCCGGCGTCGCGCCGCTCTTCGATCTCGACCTGCGTGGCCACCAGCTTGCCGTTGGCGACGCTGCCCGTCACTTCCACGCGCGCACCCAGCACGATGCCGGTGGTGCCGTCGGGGAAGGTGGCGATGCTCGCGTCCACGAGCAGGCCATTCACGGTGAAGGCCGTGCTGGACGTGAAGGCGGTGATCAAGCCTTCGAGGTGGGCTTCGCGCACGGTGCCGGTGGGCAGGCGCGTGCCGTTGTTCAGTGCCGTGGCCACCCAGGCGCCAGAAAGCTGCGCGGTGTTCAGCACCACGCGCACGATCTGGTCGGTGGCCAGCGTCGTGGGCACCGACGCGGCCGACGCGTAGTTGATCGTCTGGCTGCCGATCTTGAAGGTCTTGGCGGTGCTGTCCAGCGCCGACACGGTGCCGCGCAGCCGGTAGCTGGTGGCACTGGCCTTGGGTTCGATGCGTGTCGCCACCGTGGTGCCGGTGACCGTGTCACGGATGCCATGCACTTCGATCACGCTGCCCGTGGTGACGGCCGCCAGACCACCCACCAGGGTGTCGTCGAACACCGTGGCGCTGGTGACGGTGATGGTCTGTCCCAGCACGACCAGAGTGCCCGCCGCGCTGTTGACGCCGGCCACCGGCCCCACCAGTTCGCTGCCGAAACGGATGCGGCTGGCCTTGGCCGTGGCATCGGCGGCGGAGCTGCTGGCCGGAGACCGGGTGACGACACCGGCATCCACCTGCACCGTCATGCCCAGCTTCAAGGCGCTGCGGTTGGCGCTGACGCCGTCTTCGTCGCTCACGGTGGCGGTGCTGTCGTCATAGCGCACACCACCCACCACGATGCTGCCAAAGCCGCTGATCGGACCCTGGCTGTAGGTGTCGGCCACGGTGGCGGCGGTGGCGCCACCGGTGGCTGCCTGCGTCGCTGCGCCCGTCGCGCTGTCGGCACCGCCGCCGCCACAGGCGGCCAGCAACGTGGCGCTGATGAGGCTAGTCACGAGAACGACTCGCCAGTCGTTGAATTTGGAAAGGGCCATGGGTCAAGCTCCAAGGAAGGCTGCGGCGGGATCGCCACATGCTGGAACGCATTATAACTGTGCACTTCGCACATTTGTCAACTGCGGAGCTGCCCATTTCCCGTCTTTTTCAAGCCCCTCCCTGCAGCGGCACCCGGCGCCTGTGTCAACGTTCACGACATGCACCGACGCCGCTGGATCGCCCACCTGGACATGGACGCCTTCTATGCCTCGGTGGAATTGCTGCGCTACCCGGAACTGCAGGGGCAGCCGGTGGTCATCGGCGGCGGCCGCCGTCACCAGCCGGTGCTGCTGCCCGACGGAACGCGACAGTTTTCGACGCTCTCGGGCTACGCCGGACGCGGCGTCATCACCACCGCCACCTACCCGGCGCGCGACCTGGGCGTGCATTCGGGCATGGGCCTGATGAAAGCCGCCGCGCTGGCGCCGCAGGCGGTGCTGCTGCCGGTGGACTTCGAGCAATACCGCGCCTATTCGCGCCGCTTCAAGGCCGCGGTGGCCGAAGTGGCGCCGGTGATCGAAAACCGCGGCATCGACGAGATCTACATCGACCTCACCGACGTGCCCGGTGCACAGGAGGCCGTGGGCCACGACAGCACCGGCGGCGTGCGTGCGGTGGCGCAGGAGATCCGCAACACGGTGAAAGCCGCCACCGGGCTGAGTTGCTCCATCGGTGTCACGCCCAACAAGCTGCTGGCCAAGATCGCCAGCGAGCTGGACAAACCTGACGGCCTGACCGTCATCACCGCCGAAGAGGTGCAAGGCCGCATCTGGCCGCTGCCGGTGCGGCGCATCAACGGCATTGGTCCCAAGGCCGGCGACAAGCTGCTGGCGCTGGGCATCCGCACCATCGGGCAGCTGGCGCAGCGCCCGCTGCCCGAGCTGCTGCAGCACTTTGGCAAGGGCTACGGCCGCTGGCTGCACCACGCCGCCCATGGGCAGGACGACAGCCCCGTGCACACGCACAGCGAACCGGTGTCGATGAGCCGCGAAACCACCTTCGACCGCGACCTGCACGCGGTGCACGACCGCGCGGCGCTGACGAAGATCATGGACGAGCTGGTGGCCGAACTGGCCACCGACCTGCAACGCAAAGGCTACGCTGGCAAGACCATCGGCATCAAGCTGCGCTTCGACGACTTCAAGACCGTGACGCGCGACCTGACGCTGCCGCAGGCGGTAGCCGACGCAGCCGCCATCCGGCAGGCCGCCGGGCGCTGCCTGACACGGGTGGACCTGTCCAGGCGGCTGCGGTTGCTGGGCGTGCGGGCGGCGGCGCTGGTGCGCCTGTAGGCACCAACCCCGCCCTGCGGGCATTGCAGCCTCGCCTACGATCGCCCCCCAGGAGAACCGAACACCATGACCGTCATCACCACCATCGAAGACCTGCGACAACTGGCTCAGAAGCGCGTGCCCCGCATGTTCTACGACTACGCCGACAGCGGCTCATGGACCGAAAGCACCTACCGCGCCAACGAAAGCGACTTCCAGAAGATCAAGCTGCGCCAGCGCGTGGCGGTGAACATGGAAGGCCGCAGCACGGCGTCGTCGATGGTCGGCATCGCGATGAAGATGCCATTGGCCATTGCGCCCACGGGACTGACGGGCATGCAGCATGCCGACGGCGAGATCCTGGCCGCCAAGGCCGCCGAGGCCTTCGGCATCCGCTTCACGCTGTCCACGATGAGCATCTGCTCCATCGAAGACATCGCCGCACACACGCAACAGCCGTTCTGGTTCCAGCTCTACGTGATGCGCGACCGCGACTTCATCGAGCGCCTGATCGACCGCGCCAAGGCCGCAAAGTGCGACGCGCTGATGCTGACGCTGGACCTGCAGATCCTGGGCCAGCGCCACAAGGACCTGAAGAACGGCCTCAGCGCGCCGCCCAAGCTGACGCTGGCCAACATCATCAACATGGCCACCAAACCGCGCTGGTGTCTGGGCATGCTGGGCACGCAGCGGCGGCAGTTCGGCAACATCGTGGGCCATGTCAAGGGCGTCACCGACATGGGCAACCTGTCGGCCTGGACAGCGCAGCAGTTCGACCCGCGGCTGAACTGGGGCGACGTGGAATGGATCAAGAAACGCTGGGGCGGCAAGCTCATCCTGAAGGGCATCCAGGACGTGGAAGACGCGCGTCTGGCCGTTGATTCAGGCGCCGACGCGCTGATCGTCAGCAACCACGGCGGGCGACAGCTGGACGGCGCACAGAGCAGCATCGAAGCACTGCCCGCCATCGTGGCTGCGGTGGGCAGCAACATCGAGGTGCACATGGACGGTGGCATCCGCAGCGGGCAAGACGTGCTGAAAGCCGTCGCGCTGGGCGCCAAGGGCACCTACATCGGCCGCAGCATGCTGTATGGCCTGGGCGCCATGGGCCAGGCTGGCGTGGCCAAGGCGCTGGAGATCATCCACAAGGAATTCGACCTGACCATGGCCTTCTGCGGCCGCACGCAGGTGGCACAGGTGGACACGTCGATCCTGCTGCCGGGCACCTTTCCCACCGCCCGGTGACCAGTCCGGCAGGGTCGGCGTCACGTCCTCTGCCCGGCCGGCATCTGCCCGCAGCGGGCGGTGCGCGCCCTTTGCGGCCGACTCGCGGGCGGTGCACGCGCTTTACGGCCGACTCGCGGGCGCCGCTGACGGCGGCAGCGCAATCACCTGCGCCCGCCCGCCCACACAGTCTTCCTGCTGCCCCGCCGCGCATCGCGGGGCGTCGGGCGCTGGTGGTGGTGGCGGGGGCTTCACGCCACCGACCCGGTAGATCATCAGCCAGCCGATCGTGACGGCCGTGGCGACGGCCAGCAGCAGCACCATCACGCGGCGGCGCACCGTCGGGGCGGGGTAGTTCTGGTGGCTTGAACGCATCGGGCCGCACTATCGCACGCCACCGGCAGCAGCCGGCACGCATTGCAACGCGGCGGCCCCTCGGCTGTCGCACCCGCCGCTGCGGTCGGCCCATCGCACCCGCCGCTGCGGTCAACCCATCACAACTGCCGTTCCGGTCAGTCCGGCACCGCCGGCGGGGTCACGGCGCGCACGCCCAACTTGAACGCCATCATCGCGCGCAGCTTGTTGGGCAGCACGGGTTTGATGAGCAGGTGGAAGTCGTGCGTCTCGGCTTCCTGTTCGTGCCCGCCCATCGTGCTGCCGGTGATGACGATGGCCGGCAGCGGCTGGTTGGCCCAGCGTTGGCGCAGCAGGGTCAACGCGTCGATGCCGGTGAGGCCCTGGGGCAGCCGGTAGTCCACCAGCAGCAGGTCGGGGCGCTGCGTGTCCGCCGCTGCCAGCGGCCCGGCCAGCGCGGCTTCCAGGCTTTCCACACTGTCATAGGCCAGCACGTCGGCACCCCAGGCCTGCAGCAGCACCACCAGGCCGTCGCGCACCGCGGCTTCGTCTTCCACCACCAGCACCAGCCGGCCCTGCAGCGTCAGCCCCAGCGCCGCCTTGGTACTGCTGGGCGCGGGGTCGATGCTGCGCGGCGCACGGCCCACCGGCACCAGCACCGAAAACACCGTGCCATGCCCGATGCGCGAGCGCACGCTGATGGGGGCCTCGATCAAGGACGTGAGCCGCTTGACGATGGCCAGGCCCAACCCCAGGCCCTTGCGGTGGTGCGCCAGCAGCGGCCGGTTGCTCTGCGCCTGGTAGAACTCGTCGAAGATGCGCGGCAGGCTGGCTTCTCCAATGCCGATGCCGGTGTCCCACACCTGCAGCAGCAGCCGCGGTCCGGCGGGCGTGTTGCGCAGCCGGCAGCTGACCAGCACGCCGCCGTCGTCGGTGTAGCGGATGGCGTTGCTGACCAGGTTGCGCAGCACGCGCTCCAGCAGCACGGTGTCGGTGTGCGCCACATGCTGCTCGCCGCGAAAGCTGAGCATCAGGCCCTTCTCGAAGGCCGTGGGTTCGAAATGCAGCCGCAGGCGCGAAAACAGGTCGCGCAGGCGCACGGGGGCGGGGTTCACGTCGACGCCGCCGGTGTCGATGCGCGTGATGTCGAGCAGCTCGCCGAAGAGGCCTTCCAGCGCGTCCACGCTCTCGTTGATGCTGTTGACCAGCGATGCCACCTCGGGGTCGTGGCTGCGTTGACGCAGCGCTTCGGCAAACAGGCCCATCGCGTGCAGCGGCTGGCGCAGATCGTGGCTGGCGGCGGCGAAGAACTGCGTCTTGGCCCGGTTGGCGGCTTCGGCGGCGCGGTGCGCTTCTTCGGTCACCGCCATTTCGTTGCGCAGCTGGGCCGCAAGTTCATCGGTGCGGCCCTTCAGCCTGAGCGCTTGCCCCAGTGCGCTGCCGTAAGTGCGCCCCATCAGCACCGTGATGCCGAACAGCAGCGTCAGGATCGACGCCAGCTGCACGTGCCAGGGTTCACCGCTGTCGCTGACGATGCGCGCCAGCGTGGGTAACAGCACGACGCTGATGAAGGCCAGGAACACCCTCCACTGCGTGGCCAGCAGCTGCACCGAGCCCAGACAGTAGGTGTACGCAATCAGCAGCAGCGACAGCTTGTGATAGGGCGTGCCCAGGCCCCAGAACAGCCACACCGCCGCCGCCCACATGGCGCCCTGGCACAGCACCAACGCCATCCAGCTCGGTCGCCAGCGGCGCAGCGTGGCCTCGGGCGCGCGGCGGTTGCGCCGAAAACGCAGGTAGTGCACCAGCCGCAACAGCCACAGCACCGCACCCGCTGCCAGCCAGCCGAACAGGCGCACCGGCTCGGCCATCGACCAGAAGATGCCTGCCACCAGCAGCAGCCCGATGAGGTTGCCGGTCAGCGTGGCCGGCGTCTGAACATACAGCGCGCGGATATGGTCGGCGGCAAGGCTGTTCGATCGCCCCGGCGGCCGCGGCGCCAGGCCCCCCGTCTGCGTCGCCGCCGCGGGGCTGGCTGCCGCAGCCCCCAGGGCGACACGGTCGGTATCAGCCATCACATGCCCCGCTGCCGGGGCGCACCGCCGACATCACCACGCCGCCGCGCCTCACGCTCAAGGCCGCGCAACCGGCTTGCGCGTGTAGAAGCCGCCCTGCCCTTGCGTCATCTGGCTCACCGCCAGCACTGCCTGCGTGCGCGAGCTCACACCCAAGGCACGCAGCACGGCCGCCACATGGTCTTTCACGGTTTCGACCGACAGGTTCAGCTGGCGCGCAATCAACTTGTTCGGCAGCCCCTGCAGCAACAGCGACAGCACTTCAGCCTGGCGCGGCGTCAGTCCCACGTCTTCGATCGATGGCAGCTTCTGGTGGCGTTCGGGCTCGGCGCCGGGGCCCAGCGGCGCCACATGCTGCACCTGCATCACACTGGGCGCGGTGTCACCGGGGTCGCCCAGGCCCTTGCCGAATTCCAGCCCCAGCATCGAAGGCGGCACGTACATGGCGCCGGCCATCACCATGCTCAAGGCCTGATGCAGTTCGGCGTGTGTGGAACGCTTGGGCACGAAGCCCATGGCACCGCTGTCGATGGCACGTATGACGTCGCTGGCGCGGTCAGAGGCCGACACCACCACCACTGGCACTGCCGGGTAGGCGGCGCGAAACTCCACCAGCACATCGAAGCCGTCGGCGTCGCCCAGCGCCAGGTCCAGCAGCACGAGATCGAAGTCGCTGTCGTCAGCCAGCGTCGCGCGCGCTGCGGCGGCACTGTCCACGCCCACCACCGTGGTGTCGCTACCGATGCCCTGAATGACCGTCTGCAGCGCCGACAGCACCAGCGGATGGTCGTCTACCAGCAAGACCTTCATGACTCACTTGCTCCCTGTTGGTGGCCGTGCGGCAGCGGTGCGCAGCCCGGACCGGTCAATTGTGAATGTCACGCCGCGTGCGCCGACCACCCTCTCTCGGAGGCCCGCGCTGGATCGACCAACGGCGCGCTGCGTCCCGGGTCGTCGGTACCGTGTTCGACACGGCACTAGACGTAGCGGCGCGACACCGTCTGCGCCACACAAGCGGGCTTGTCGGCGCCTTCGATCTCGATGGTGGCGTCCACCGTGAGTTGCGCGCCGCCTGGCAGGGGTTCGAAGCTGACCAGCTTGAAACGCCCGCGCACACGGCTGCCCACGTGCACGGGCGACATGAAGCGCACCCGGTTCAAGCCGTAGTTGACGCCCATGCGCACGTCGTCGATGGCAAACGCGGTCTCGAACAGCGACGGCAGCAGGCTCAGCGTAAGAAAGCCGTGCGCCACGGTGGCGCCAAACGGGCCTGCGGCGGCACGCACCGGATCGGTGTGGATCCACTGGTGGTCGCCGGTGGCGTGGGCAAACTGGTCGATGCGCGATTGCTCCACCGCCATCCACTCGCTGCAGCCGATGTCGTGGCCCACCAGTGCCTGCAGGTCGGCCAGGTGGGGGTAATGCTTCTGCCCCTCGGGTGCGGGGGCGTGTGGGTTGATGATGCTCATGGCAAGAGGGTCCATTCTGACAACGCAGCCCATTGCTGCAGATCGCGTTCCACACGGCTGGGCGCCACGTCCCACAGCGTCAGGCCGTGGGCCGCGAGCTGCACGTAGTTCTGCGTGTCGCGCAGCCAGCCCACCACCGGCACCGGCACGGTGGCCAGGTAGCTGTGCAGCTGTTCGTTGGCCTTGGTGTTCTCGCGCACCCGCATGCCCACCAGGCCCACCTTCACCTGGCTGCCGCGCGCGTGCGCACGCAGCGCCTGCACGAACGCGTGCGTGGCCTGGATGTCGAACAGGCTGGGCTGCAGCGGTATCAGCATGCGGTCGGCGATGCGCATCACCGCGTCCAGCCGCTTGCCGTGCAGCCCGGCGGGCGTGTCCAGCACCACGTGGGTGGTGCCCTTGGGTGGCCGCACCAGGTGGTCGGCCGCAACGTCCCAACCCTGTATGGGCGCCGCCGTGGCGGGCCGCAGCCGCAACCACTGCGCGCTGGACTGCTGGCGGTCCACGTCGCCCAGCATCACGGCATGGCCAGCCGCAGCAAGACAACCGGCCACATTGGTGGCCAAGGTACTCTTGCCAACGCCTCCCTTGGGGTTGGCCACCACGATCACGGGCATGCTGGGCTCCTGTCGGCGTGCAAGATGCAGAGTGGCGCGGGCGGCGTCTCGTTGTCGGGTATGGTAGCCGCCGCGCCGCGCCTTGGCCCGCCACACCGCACAAAGAACGCTGCAGCTGCGCCGTCACCCCCATGTCTGACATCCTGGTCATCGCCGCGCACCCGCAGCTGGAGCATTCACGCGCCACGCGGACGCTGATGGACGCCGCAGCCCGGCTGGACCCGGCACGTGTGCAGGTGCGCGACCTGTATGCCCTGTACCCTGACTACCTGATCGACGTGGCGGCCGAGCAGGCGCTGCTCAAGCAGGCGCGTGCCTTGGTCTGGCTGCACCCGGTGCACTGGTACTCGATGCCGCCGCTGCTGAAGCTGTGGGTGGACGAGGTGTTCAGTTTCGGCTGGGCCTACGGGCCCGGCGGCCGCGCGCTGGCAGGCAAGGACCTGTGGCTGGTGGCGTCCACCGGCGGCCCCCAGACGAGCTACCAGCCCGACGGCTACAACCGCTATTTTTTCGACGCTTTCCTGCACCCCTACGAGCAGACGGCGGCGCTGGTGGGCATGCGCTGGCTGCCGCCGCTGGTGCTGCATGGGGCCCACACGGCGGGCAGCGAGCAGCTGAAGGCCCACAGTGAACTCTTCGTGCAGCGGCTGCGCACCTGGCCACACTGGCCCGAGATCGACGAACTCGAACCCGTCATCGACTGCGCCGTGCCCGCCGAAGCCCGGCCGCGCGCCTGAGCCGCCAGGCCCAGCGTTGCGCAGCCCCTGCACCCCACAGCACCCCACAGCACCCCACAGCACCCTACCTGCACCCTACCGGCACCCAGCGATGGAACACGGCACAGCCTGGCTCACCAACAGCCTGATCTACCTGGGCGCCGCTGTCGTGGCGGTGCCACTGGCGCGTTTGCTCGGCCTGGGCTCCATCATCGGTTACCTGGGTGCGGGCATTGCCATCGGCCCCTGGGGGCTGAAGCTGGTCACCGACCCGCTGGCGATGCTGCAATTTGCAGAATTCGGCGTGGTGCTGATGCTCTTCCTGGTGGGGCTGGAACTGGAACCCAAGCGCCTGTGGGCGATGCGGCGGCCCATCTTCGGCTGGGGCAGCGTGCAGCTGTTCGGCTCGGCCGCGCTGGTGGGGGCCGTGGGCCTGATCGCCGGCGTCAGCTGGCAGTTGGCGCTGGTGGCCGGCCTGGCGCTGGCCATGAGCAGCACCGCCATTGGCCTGGGTGTGCTGGCCGAACGCAACCTGATGCCCACCACGGCCGGCCAGAGCGTGCTGAGCGTGGCGCTGCTGCAGGACATGGCGGCCATCCCGATACTGGCGCTGGTGCCGCTGCTGGCCCACAGCAGCGCGGCGGCAGATAGTGGCGGCTGGATGGGTGCGGCCAAGGCCCTGGGCATGATTGCCGCCATCGTGCTCGGTGGCCGGCTGCTGCTGCGTCCGGCGCTGCGCTGGATTGCACGCAGCGACACGCCCGAGATCTTCACCGCGGCGGCATTGCTGCTGGTGGTGGCCACCGCCGCGCTGATGCAAAGCGTGGGCCTGAGCATGGCGCTGGGCGCATTTCTGGCCGGTGTGCTGCTGGCCGAAAGCGAGTACCGGCGCGAGCTGGAAACCGACCTCGAACCTTTCAAGGGACTGCTGCTGGGGCTGTTCTTCATCGCCGTGGGCATGAGCATCGACTTCGCCGTGGTGCTGGCCCGCCCGGCCTTGGTGGCCGCCATCGTGCTCGGCTTTCTGTTGCTGAAGACGGGCGTGCTGGTAGGCATGGCGTCGCGCATGGGCACGCCGCTGGTCGAGCGCCCGGTGTTCGTCGTGCTGCTGGCGCAAGGCGGCGAATTCGGTTTCGTGGTGCTGCAGACGGCGCTGGGCGCGCAGGTGATCAGCGGGGAGGCCTCGTCGCTGCTGCTGGCCTGCATCGCGCTGTCGATGCTGCTCACGCCGCTGCTGCTGGTGCTGTGCGACCGTGTGCTGGTGCCGCGCCTTGCGGCCCGTGCACAGGCCACCGCCGGTCCGGCGCTGGACGAGATCAGTGAAGACCAGAGCGCACCCATCCTGATCTGCGGCTTCGGCCGCTATGGGCAGATCGTGGGCCGGCTCATCAATGCCTGCGGCCTGGCGGCCACCGTGCTGGACCACAGCGCCGAACAGGTGGCCACCGTGCGCCAGTTCGGCTGGCCGGCCTTCTACGGCGACGCCACGCGGCTGGACCTGTTGCGCGTGGCCGGCGCTGGCCGCGCGCGGGTCATCGTGGTGGCCATCGACGATGTCGATCAAAGCCTCGAGGTCGTGGACTTGGTGCGCGAGCATTTCCCGCAGGCCACGCTCGTGGTCAGGGCGCGCAACACCGCACACTGGTACGGCCTGTTCGAGCGCGGCGTGCAGCACATCGAGCGCGAAACGCTGGACTCGGCCTTGATGAGCGGCCGCAGCGTGCTGGAACTGATGGGCTGGGAACGCCACGCCGCGCGCAACCAGGCGCTGCGCTTTCGCCAGCACACCATCGATCTGATGCAGAGCCTGGCACCCCACCTGGGCGACACCAACAAGCTGGTGTCGCTGTCCCGGCAGGGTCGCCAGCATCTGGAAGAACAATGGTCGCGTGAACGCGCGCAGCGGCGCCAGGTGCAGGCGCGCCGCGGCGAGGGGTTTTCCCAGCGGCCTGCACCGCATGACGATTGAAAGTGACGCGGCCAGCGTCAGGCACCGGCAAGCCGCCGCACCGATAAACCCCGCCACGCTTTTCAGGAGACAGACGCATGCCCACCCTTCACGTTGAACTCTTTGCCGGACGCAGCGTCGAGCAAAAGCGCGCGCTGGCACTGGCACTGACGGAAGCGACCGTGCGCACGCTGGGCGGCTCGCCGAGCTCGGTGGACATCGTCTTCGTGGACGTGCAGCGCCACGACTGGGCCACCGGCGGCACGCTGTGGTGCGACCCGCGGCCGGGCACGGACGCTGCCACGGACGCCGCCACGGCTGCCCCACCTGCCGGCGGCAGCTGAACCGTCCCTGCGCGGCCGTCCGGGCTGGCGGCAACCCACCGTGCAAGCGCGACGGGCCCGCTCAGACGGCGGGCAGGTGCCCCGGGGGGGCCTCTGCCGAGCCTGTTGTAATGCTCACCATGCAACGCCCCGTGACCCTGCTGCTGAATATCGCCCACGCGCTGGACCATTTGTTCCTGCTGGTCTTCGCCACCGCGGTGGCGGCCATCGCGCGCGACTTCGAATTTGCGCACTGGGAAGACCTGATGCCCTATGGCGCCGGCGCCTTCGTGATGTTCGGCCTGGGCTCGCTGCCGGCAGGCCGGCTGGGCGACCACTGGGGGCGGCGGCAGATGATGGTGGTGTTCTTCTTCGGCATGGGCGCCTCGGCGCTGCTGGTGGCCCTGACGCAGAACGCCTGGCAACTGGCCGCGGCGCTGACGCTGCTGGGCGCCTTTGCGTCCATTTACCACCCGGTGGGCATACCGATGCTGGTGCAGAAGTCACCCAACCCCGGCGCCGCCATCGGGGTCAACGGGCTGGCCGGCAACCTGGGCATTGCAGCTGCGGCACTGTTGACGGGCTTCCTGGTGGCCAGTATCGGATGGCGCGCGGCCTTCGCGGTGCCGGGGGTGGTGTGCCTGGCCCTTGGCGTGCTCTTCATGCGCGTGGCGCCGCACGAGACCGAACCGCCTTCGGCGCGTTCACGCAAGACCGCGGTGCCTTTAACACGCGCGCAGCTGGCCCGCGTGCTGGCGGTGATGACGCTGGCCTCGGCCAGCGGCGGCCTGATCTTCAATCTCACCACCAACGGCAACGGCCAGCTGCTGGTGGAGCGCTTTCGCGGCCTGGTGGAAGACCCCGCCACGCTGGGCATGCTGCTGGCGGCGGTGTACGCCGTGGCGTCACTGGCGCAGCTGGTGGTGGGGCGGCTGATCGACCGCTACCCGCTCAAGCCGCTGTGGGTGGGCATCGTGCTGATGCAGGTGCCGATGCTCTACGCCGCGGCCCATGCGCGGGGCTGGTGGCTGTTTGCATCGTTGCTGGGCACGATGGCCTTTGTCTTTGGCGCCATCCCGTTCACCGACGCCACCATCGTGCGCTTCGTCGACGACCGCATGCGTTCGCGCGTGGCCGGCATGCGCCTGGCCATTTCTCTGGGCATCAGCTCGGCGGCGGTGTGGGCGCTGGGGCCGGCGGTGAAAGCGGCCGGCTTCGGCACCTTGTTCGCGGTGATGTCGGGCGTGGCGCTGCTGACCGCCACGCTGGTGTTGTGGATGCCCAGCGAGCGCAAGACCCTGAACCAGACCTGAGCGGAGAAGACGATGGCAGATCCCCTGGCCGCAACGCTGACCCAGCTGCGCAACATCCAGGCCAAGACGGGCAAGACGATCGCCGAGCTGCAAGCGGTGCTGGCAGCCAGCGGCCTGTCCAAGACCGGCGAGCGCCGCACGCTGCTGATGCAGCAGTTCAAGCTGGGTTACGGCGACGCCAATGCGGTGGCGCTGTTCTACGGCAAGCCGGTGCCGGCACTGGGCGCAGACGCCCCGGTGGCGGCCCAGGCGGCGCCCGATGGCGACCCGCTGGACGGCATCTACACCGGCGCCAAGGCGGGGCTGCGGCCGCTGCACGAAGCCGTGATGAAGGTGATCCACGGCTTCGGCACGTTTGAAGTGGCACCCAAGAAGAGCTACGTCAGCCTGCGCCGCAAGAAGCAGTTCGCGATGGTGGGGCCGGCCACCAAGGACGCGATCGAGATCGGCCTGAACGTCAAAGGCCTGCCGCCACACGAGCGGCTGAAGGTGCAACCACCGGCCAGCATGTGCCCCGTCACCACGCGCATCGGCAGCGAGCAGGACCTGGACAAGGTGCTCACTGGCTGGCTGAAACAGGCTTTCGACGCGGCGGGCTGACCCGACCTGCGCAGTGCCCGGGTTTGCCCCGGGTATGGCTTGCACCCGGGCCTTACAGGGCCCAGCCAGTCTACATTCCGTGCATGTTCGACCCGGCCAGCGGCCGGGTCATCACAGGAGGAACCCCTTGAGCTTTGAATTCATCCCGGAACACACCCGGGCCGCCGGTCTGGGCGCACTGATGAAGGGCGCGGGCATGTTGACGCGCTTCCTGCCCATCCCGCAGCCCACGCTGCTGGTCGGCCCTGGTTCCAGCGCCCAGCTGGGCCAGGCCGTGTCGGCCTGCGGCCACCGCATGGTGATGATCGTCACCGGCGGTTTTGCGGTGCGCGGCGGGCTGTTGACGCCGATGACCGATGCACTGACCGCCGGTGGCACGCCCTTCGTCATCTTCGACAAGATCACGCCCGACGCGCCCATTCCGCTGGTCGAGGAGGGCATCGAGTTCTACAAACAGCACGACTGCGACGCGCTCATCGCCTTTGGCGGCGGCTCGTCGATGGACGCCGCCAAGGCCATCGCCGCCGCCATTGCCAACCCGGGCAAGCCGTTGCGCAAGCTGGCGGGTTACTTCAAGGGACTGAAGAGCCCGGCGCCGATCTACGCCGTGCCCACCACGGCCGGCACGGGTTCGGAAGTCACCGTGGCCGCCGTGATTGCCGACCCCGAGCGCCAAAGCAAGATCGTCATCGTCGACACGCGCCTGGTGCCCAAGATCGCCGCGCTGGACCCGACGCTGATGACGGGCCTGAGCCCCGCCACCACCGCGGCCACCGGCATGGACGCGCTGACCCATGCGGTGGAGGCCTACCTGGGCAACTGGGCCACGCCGGCCACCGACGCCAAGGCGCTGCAGGCGGTGAACCTGATTTTCAAGAACCTGCGCACGGTGTACAGCGAGGGCGGCAACCTGAAGGCGCGTGAACAGATGGCGCTGGCCGCCACCTACGCCGGCATCGCCTTCACGCGCGCCAACGTGGGCTACGTGCACGCCATCGCCCACCAGTTCGGCGGCAAGTACCACACGCCCCACGGGCTGGCCAATGCCATCGTGCTGCCGCACGTGCTGAAGTTCTCGGCCCCCGCCGTCACCGACCGCCTGGCCCAGCTGGCCGTGCGCGCCGGCCTGGGCCGCAAGGGCCAGGCCGACGAGGCACTGGCGCAGAAGTTTCTGGACGGCGTGGACGCGCTGAACCACGACCTGCAGATTCCGCTGCACCTGGACGCGCTGCAGGCCGTCGACATTCCGGCGCTGGCACGCGCCGCCTGCAAGGAAGCGCACACCGGCTACCCGGTGCCGCGCTACATGACGCAGGCGCAGTGTGAAGAGATGATCACCGGTCTGCTGCCCCCGAGCGCCACGCCGGCGGCGAAACCGCCGGCCCGTGCGGCGGGCAAGAAGCCCACGCCGGCCAGCAAGGCCGTCACCCCAAAACCATCCCCGCGCAAGGCCGCCACCAAGAAGGCATCCAGCACCCCGTCCACCAAGCCCCGGGCCGCCAAGGCCTGAGCAACCACATCCTTCCGGAGAACCGTTCCATGAAAAAAGTCGTCACCGTCTCGTTGGGTTCGTCCAAGCAGGACTTCAGCTTCGAGACCGATTTCCTCGGCCACCGCTTCCAGGTCAAGCGCATGGGCGCCGACAACGACACCGGCAAGGCCTGGGAGCTGATGCGCCGCCAGCAGGCCAATGCCGACGCCATCGGCCTGGGCGAGATCGGCGACCACTGGAACGTGGGCCAGAACACGGTGGTGAACAAGGAAACCCAGCGCCTGCTGAAGGTGGTGACGCGCGTGCCAGCCACCACCGGCGCCACGCTGCGCCGCCTGCTGCAGGTGCGCGCGGTGCGCTACGTGCAGCACCACCTGCGCGACTACTTCAACAACAACCTGGTGCTGTTTCTGTCGGGCATGCGCAACTACGACATGGCCGTGGCCTTGTCGGACTACACACCCAACCTGAGCTTTGCCGACGCACTGACGCAGACCGGCGCGCCCGCGCTGCTGGGCTCGCTGGCCCAGCTGGAGCTGTATTCCAAGGGCCACGACTTCGTGCTCACCGGCAAGCGCGGCGAGATGCTGGAAGCCGCGCTGAGCGGCTTCAAGAACAACCGCCTGGCCGCCGCGGTGGCCAAGTCGCACGTCGTCGTGGGCACCTTTGCCGAGATCAAGGCCGTGGGCAGCTCGTCCAACCTGTCGGGCAAGACCGTCATCACCTCGGCCGTGGACGACGATCGCCTGGCCTTCTTCACCAAGTGCAACGTGAATCTCGTCATCGACGTGTCGCCGCAGCTGTTCCAGCGCGTGGTGGGCACCAACGTGATCGAGGCCATGATCCTGGCCGCGCTGGGCAAGCCGCCCGAAGCAGTGTCGGACGACGACTTCATCGAGATCCTGGACGAACTGGACCTCAAGCCGCGGCTGCTGCACCCCACGGGCAAGTTCCGCGACATCCGCCGCTTCGCCTTCGTCATCCACCCGTTGAGCCAGGAGTTCATCAAGAAGGGCTTCCCCATCCCAAAGGGCACGCCCAAGTTCGTCATGGACCGCGTGGAGACACTGGCCGCCCACATGCCGCCGATGGTCTACTGCAAGATGGAAAACATCGTCTCGCCCAGCGGTGCCGAAGCCGAGGGCTGGCTGATCAGCGTCGGCGGCACGCCCAAGGAAATGCTGGCGCGCAGCCCCGAGTTCACCTACCGCCGGCTGCTGGCCGCTTCGCGCATGGCCGAGAAGATGGGCGCCCAGATCATGGGCCTGGGCGCCTTCACCAAGGTGGTGGGCGACGCCGGCATCACGGTGGCGCGGCGTTCGCGCCTGCCCATCACCACCGGCAACAGCTATTCCGCCAGCGGCGCGCTGTGGGCCGCCGCCGACGCCATGAAACGCATGGGCCTGGTCAAGGTCGAACACAACGGCAAGCGCATCCAGGCCAAGACCATGGTCATCGGCGCCACCGGCTCGATCGGCTCGGTCAGCGCACGTCTGCTGGCCATGGCTTTCGACGAAGTGGTGATCGCCGGCCGCGACCTGAAGAAGCTGGAAGAACTGAAGGCCAGCATGCTGCTGGACACGCCCGACGCGAAGATCGTCTGCTCCACCAACTACGACGAGTTGCTGGGCGACATGGACATGATCGTCACCAGCACCTCGGGTGCCGGCAAGAAGGTCCTGGACATCATGAAGGTCAAGCCCGGCTGCGTGATCACCGACGTGGCACGCCCGCTGGACCTGCCGCCCGAAGAAGTGGCCAAGCGGCCCGACGTGCTGGTGATCGAGTCGGGCGAGATCGAGCTGCCCACCAAAGTGCGCGGCATGAAGAGCATCGGCCTGCCGCCCAACGTCATCTACGCCTGCCTGGCCGAGACCATCGTGCTGGCACTGGAAGGCCGGTTCGAGGTCTTCACCATCGGCCGCGACACCGAATGGGAAAAAGTCAAGGAGATCTACAAGCTCGGTCTGAAGCACGGCATGAAGCTGTCGGCCATCTCGGGCGTGAAGGGCGTCTACACCGACGATGACATCGCCCACGTGGTGGAACTGGCCAAGAAGGCCCGGCTGACGTGGGGCCAGGCAGGCGGCGGCAAGAAGGCTCCGGCCAAAAAGGCAGCCACCGCGAAGAAAGTGGCTCCTGCCAAGAAGGCCCCCCCGGCCAAGAAGGTGGCGCCAGCCCGCAAGGCAGCACCCGTGAAGGCGGCGGCCCGGAAGGCAGCTCCTGTCAAGCGCGCGGCGCCGGTGCCGAAGGCCGTTGCTGCCAAGAAGGCGGCCCCCGTGCGTCGCAAGGCCGCAGCCGCCGCCTGATCCTGAAGGCCCCGCATGAGCTCACACCGCCTGAACCCCCTGGACACCGCGTGGCTGTTCACCGAATCGCGTGCCACGCCCAACCACGTGGGCGGCCTGCTGCAGTTCCGTCTGCCCCCTGGCGCACCGAAGGACTTTCTGCGCCACATGATGGAAGAGTTCCGCAGCCACCGCGGCTTCACGGCGCCCTGGAACCAGCGCCTGAAGGTGGCCTTCAACAAGAACCCGGTGCCGGTGTGGGTGGAGGACGACGACATCGACCTCGAATACCACGTGCGCCACGCCGCCCTGCCCTGGCCGGGCGGCGAACGCGAACTGGGCGAGCTGGTGGGGCGCCTGCACAGCGCGCCGATCGACCTGGCGCGGCCGCCCTGGGAGTGCACCATCATCGAAGGCCTGTCTGACGAGCGCTTCGCGATGTTCATCAAGATGCACCATTCGCTGATCGATGGTGTCAGCGGCATGAAGATGCTGGAACGCGCGATGGCCAGCGACGCCGAACGCAGCCTCACGCTGCCGCCGTTCTGGTCCTCGGGCACGCCCAAGAGCAGCAAACCCGCCAAAAGCCGCCCCGCACCGACCGTGGCCAACGCCACCTCGGCCATCGTGGAGGCGCTCAGCGGGCAGGCGCGTTCATTGCCTCAACTGGTCACCGCCTTCGGCAAGATCCTCAAGCGCATCGGCGACCCCAGCGACGGCCTGGCCGTGCCGTTTGACGCCCCCCGCTCCATCCTGAACGGCCGCGTGCGCGAAAAGCGCCGCTTCGCCACGCAGCAGTTCCCGATGCACGACCTGCGCGCCGTGGCCGCCGCCGCAGACTGCACCTTGAACGACGTGGTGCTGGCCATCTGCGGCGGCGCCTTGCGCCGTTTCCTGCTCGAACGCGACAGCCTGCCCGACAAGCCGCTGACCGCCGGCATACCGGTGTCGGTGCGGCCCAAGGACGACGAAGGCACCGGCAACGCCATCAGCTTCATCGTCGCCACGCTGGGCACCGACATCGAAGACGCCATCGAACGCCTGGCCGCCATCAGGACCAGCGTCAAGCATGCCAAGGCCCATGTGCAGAGCCTGCCGCGCGACGCGATGACGCAGTACACGATGGTGCTGATGGCGCCCACGCTGATCACGCTGCTCACCGGCATCGGCGGGCGCACGCCGCCCATGTTCAACATCACCATCTCCAACGTGCCCGGGCCCGACAAGGCGCTGTACTTCCGC
>JANOZF010000137.1:0-79988 GCA_031429255.1 Rubrivivax sp. | reverse complement strand
ACCGCCAACAAGGCGCTGCTCGCCCGCCACGGCGTCTCCCTCGCGCGGCTGGCCGAAGAGAACAACGCCCAGCTCGGCTTCGAGGCGGCGGTCGCCGGCGGCATCCCGATCATCAAGGCGCTGCGCGAGGGCCTCACCGCCAACCGCATCGAATGGATCGCCGGCATCATCAACGGCACGACGAACTTCATCCTGTCCGAGATGCGCGACAAGGGGCTGGACTTCGACGCCGCCCTGAAGGAAGCGCAGCGCCTGGGCTACGCCGAGGCCGACCCCACCTTCGACATCGAAGGCGTGGACGCCGCGCACAAGGCGACGATCATGAGTGCCATCGCGTTCGGCATCCCGGTGCAGTTCGACAAGGCGCACATCGAAGGCATCACCAAGCTGGGCGCGGCCGATATCCGCTACGCCGAGCAGCTCGGCTACCGCATCAAGCTGCTGGGCATCACCAAGCGGCGTGACGACCTCGGCTCTTCCAGCCACCCCGCAGGTGGCATCGAACTTCGCGTGCACCCCACGCTGGTGCCCAGCACGCGGCTGATCGCCAACGTCGAAGGGGCCATGAATGCCGTGGTGGTGCAGGGCGACGCCGTGGGCACGACGCTGTATTACGGCAAGGGAGCGGGCAGCGAGCCCACGGCCAGCGCGGTGGTGGCCGACCTGGTGGACATCACGCGGCTGGCCACGGCCGACCCGCACCACCGCGTGCCGCACCTGGCGTTCCAGCCGGGCATGCTGGCCGACACGCCCATCCTGCACATCGACGAGGTCATCACCGCCTTCTATCTGCGTCTGGTGGTGGCCGACAAGGCGGGTGTGCTGGCGCGCATCACCGGCATCCTGGCCGACAACGACATCAGCATCGACGCCGTGCTGCAGCGCGAAAGCGCTGAAGGCGAAAAGCAGACCGACCTCATCATCCTGACGCACGACACCGTCGAAGGCCGCATGAAGAAGGCGCTGGCGCAGATGCAGGGTCTGTCCACGGTGCTGGCGCCCATCGTGCGCATCCGCAAGGAAGAGCTGAATTGAAGTACATCAGCACACGGGGCGACCAGACGCCGCGCGGCTTCAGCGACATCCTGCTGGAGGGCCTGGCCCCCGATGGCGGGCTCTACCTGCCCATGCACTACCCGAAGGTGGACGATGTCACGCTCACGCGCTGGCGCGGCCTGGGTTATGCGCAGCTGGCGTTTGAAATCCTGTCGCTCTACATCGACGACATTCCTGCTGCCGACCTGAAGCGTCTGTGCCACGCCACCTACACCGAAGCGGTGTTCGGCACGCCGCAGATCACCCCGTTGAAACCGCTGCCCCAGCTGGGCGCGGGCGTCTTTCTGCAGGCGTTGTCCAATGGCCCCACGCTGGCCTTCAAGGACATGGCGATGCAGCTGCTGGGCAACCTGTTCGAGTACGAATTGGCACGGCGCGGCGAGGAACTCAACATCCTGGGTGCCACCAGCGGCGACACCGGCAGCGCGGCCGAATACGCCATGCGGGGCAAGAAAGGCGTGCGTGTGTTCATGCTCTCGCCGCACGGCCGCATGAGCCCCTTCCAGGTGGCACAGATGTTCAGCCTGCAGGACGCCAACATCCACAACATCGCGGTGGAAGGCGTGTTTGACGATTGCCAGGACATCGTGAAGGCGGTCAGCAACGACCTGGCCTTCAAGCGCAAACACCGCATCGGCACCGTCAACAGCATCAACTGGGCGCGCTTGCTGGCGCAGGTGGTGTATTACTTCGCCGGTTACTTTCAAGCGACCTCTGGTCGCGTCCAGGCCACCGCTTCCAACCAGCCGAAGGTGAGCTTCGCCGTGCCCAGCGGCAATTTCGGCAACATCTGCGCCGGCCATGTGGCGCGCATGATGGGCCTGCCGATCCAGCAGCTGGTGCTCGCCACGAACGAAAACGACGTGCTCGACGAGTTCTTCCGCACCGGCACCTACCGCGTGCGCGCCACCGCCGAAACCTTCGAAACCAGCAGCCCCAGCATGGACATCAGCAAGGCCAGCAACTTCGAACGATTCGTGTTCGACCTGCTGGGCCGCGATGGCGCGCGCACGGCCGAACTGTTCGGGCCGGCACTGGCGCGCAACGGCGGTTTTGCGTTGTCGCCGTCCGAATTCGCGCCCGCTGCCAGCTTCGGCTTTGTCAGCGGCCGCAGCACCCACGCCGACCGCCTGGCCACCATCCGCCGCACCTGGCAGGAAGCGGGCGTGATGATCGACACGCACACGGCCGACGGCCTGAAGGTGGCGCTGCAGCACCTGAAGCCGGGTGTGCCCATGCTGGTGCTGGAAACGGCCTTGCCGGCCAAGTTCGCGGCCACCATCCGCGAGGCCACGGGGCTCGACCCCGAGCCGCCGGCGGCCTTGCGCGGCATCGAGAAGCTGCCCAAGCGGTTCATGGTGATGAAACCCGATGCGGCTGCTGTGCAGCGCTACATCGAACAGCAGTGCGCGGCCTGAAGCCCCCGCAGTGACCAGCGCCACATGGCCGACCCTCGCCCCCTGCTGAGCCTGGAAGCGGCCCTGGAGCGCCTGCGCCAGGGTGCCGCGGCTCACCGCATCAGCGCGCAGGAAACGGTGGCCACCTTCGATGCCCTGGGGCGGGTGCTGGCGCAGGACGTGCAGTCTTTGCTGGACGTGCCGCCTGCCGACAACACCTCGATGGACGGTTATGCACTGCGTGCCGCCGACACGGCCGCCATCGGCACGGTGCTGCCGGTGGCCCAGCGCATCCCGGCGGGCGTGGTGGGCCAACCGCTGCTGCCCGGAACGGCAGCGCGCATCTTCACCGGCGGGCAGGTGCCACCCGGGGCTGACGCGGTGGTGATGCAGGAGCAGTGTGATGCGCTGCCGGCGCCCTCAGGCGGCGACCCCGCAGCCGCGACGGGTCTGGGTGCGGTTCGGATCAACACCAGCGTCGTTCCCGGGCAATGGGTTCGCCGCAGGGGCGAAGATGTGCAGCGCGGTGCCACCGTGCTCGCCGCGGGCACGCGACTCACACCCCAGGCACTGGGCCTGGCGGCTTCCGTCGGCGCTGCCGAGCTGCCGGTGCTGCGACGCCCGCGCGTGGCGCTGTTTTCCACCGGCGATGAACTGGTGATGCCGGGGCAGCCGCTGAAGCCGGGTGCCATTTACAACAGCAACCGTTTCATGCTGCGCGCCTTGCTGCAGGCCGCCGGTTGCACCGTGCTCGACCTGGGCATCGTGCCCGACCAGCTGGACGCCACCCGCGCTGCGCTGCGCCAGGCGGCCCTTGGCAGCGACCTCATCATCACCTCCGGCGGCGTGTCGGTGGGTGAGGAAGACCATCTCAAGCCGGCGGTGCAGGCCGAAGGCGAGCTCGACCTCTGGCAGGTGGCGATGAAACCGGGCAAGCCGCTGGCTTTTGGCCACGTGCGCAACCCGGGTGCGGCGGCCGCGTTGTTCATCGGTTTGCCCGGCAACCCGGTGTCCAGCTTCGTCACTTTTTTGCTGGCGGTGGCGCCGGTGCTGCGCACGCTGCAGGGCATGCCAGACCGTGACCCGCCTGCGGTGGCGATGCGCGCCGATTTCGACTGGCCCCGGCCCGACCGCAGGCGCGAGTTCTTGCGTGTGCGCGTCAACGCCGGCGGTGGCCTGGAACTGTTCGCCAACCAGAGCTCGGGTGTCCTGACCTCCACGGTGTGGGCCGACGGGCTGCTGGACAACCCGCCCGGGCAGGCCATTGAAGCGGGCGACACGGTGCGCTTCCTGCCGCTGGACAGCCTGGTGTGGCGATGAGCATGGGCGCTGACTTCAGCGTGCAGGTGCGGTACTTCGCGTCGTTGCGCGAAGCGTTGGGCAGCGGCCAGGCAGTCACGGTGGCTGCAGACTGCACCGTGGGCGGCCTGCGGGACCAGCTCATCGCGCTGGGCGGCGCACATGCGCAGGCATTGGCCCGCGGCCGGGCCGTGCGCGCGGCGGTGGCGCAGCAGATGGCGGCCGACGAGACACCACTGGCGGCGGGCGCCGAAGTGGCCTTCTTCCCTCCAGTCACAGGCGGCTGATCATGCGCAGGGCCGAGGTGCAGATCCAGAGCGAAGACTTCGACCTCGGCAGCGAGGTGGCGGCACTGCGTGCCGGCGATGGCGGCGCTGGCGCCTTGGTGGCCTTCGTGGGCACCGTGCGCGACCGCGCTGGTGCGCAGGCTGCGGGCAGCATCACCGCGATGGAGCTGGAGCATTACCCCGGCATGACCGAAAGCGCCATCGAGGCCATGGTCACTGAGGCGCGCCGCCGTTTTGCAGACCTGCGGGGCGTGCGGGTCGTCCACCGTGTCGGCGTTCTGCAGCCGCTGGACCAGATCGTGCTGGTGGCCGTCACTTCCGCACACCGTGGCACCGCCTTCCAGGCCTGCGAGTTCCTGATGGATTACCTGAAGACGCAGGCCCCTTTCTGGAAGAAGGAAAGCACGCCCGAAGGCGCACGCTGGGTCGATGCCCGCGTGGCCGATGACGAAGCCCTGGCACGCTGGGGCATCGTGGCAGGCAACGCATGACACGGCGTGCTGGGCGCGTGGCTGCGTCTGCCCCAGTTGCAGCCACCAGGCCAGACACGACACCCCAGGCCACGACAGCGGGTCCGCATCCCCTGCAGCTGCGCGCCGCGCTGGGCCGCTTTGCCACCGGCATCACGGTGGTCACCTGCTGCGACGCGCAAGGAGGCTGGGTGGGTTTGACGGTGAACTCCTTCAACGCGCTGTCGCTGCAACCACCGCTGGTGCTGTGGTCCCTGCGGCATGCGAGCGCCTCGCTGGATGTCTTTCTGGCCAGCCCGCGCTTCGCGGTCAACGTGCTGGCGGCAAACCAGAGCGCACTGTCGCACCGTTTTGCCTCGGCCGAAGACGACCGGTTCTCGGCCGACACCTGGCGGCTGGGCGCGCATGGCGCGCCGGTGCTGAAGGTCTGCGCCGCCGTCTTCGAATGCGAATTGGTTTCGCACCAGGCCGCTGGCGACCACGAGCTGTTCATCGGCCGCGTGCTGGCCTGTTCTCACGCGGACTTGCCGCCGCTGCTCTACAACGCGGGCCACTATCACCGCTTGGGCAGCCGGCTGAAGGTGGACAGCCTGGGCCACGAGGTGCCGGACGACGAGCTCTGAAGGGCCGCTGCCGAGTCCCGACATGGCCGGCTGGCGCGCACCCATGCCGCAGCGGCGGCGAACCCCTTTCGACGACAGGGCCTTGATTCGGACCACCTCAGCCCCACATGTCAACGCATCGGAGGGATAGACCCATGCGCATCGACAAACTCACCACGGCCTTTCAACAGGCCTTGCAAGACGCCCAGAGTGCGGCTGTGGCCCGCAGCAACCCCTACATTGAACCGGCCCACCTTCTGGCGGCGATGCTGGCGCAGCCCGACGGGCCCAAGGCGTTGCTGGAACGAGCCGGGGCCAACACGGCGGCGCTGGCCACGGCGATGGAAACGGCCATCCGCAACCTGCCCCACGTGGAAGGTGGCGGGCAGCCGGTGCAACCGGGGCGCGATCTCGTCAACCTGCTGCAGGCGGCCGACAAGGAAGCCAGCCAGCGTGGTGACCAGTTCATCGCCAGTGAGACCTTTTTGCTGGCATTGGCAGACAGCAAGACCGACATCGGCGGCGTGGTGCGCGGCCACGGCCTGAGCCGCAAGGCGCTTGACGCCGCCGTGACAGCGGTGCGCGGCGGCCAGAACGTGGACTCGGCGGAAGCCGAAGGCCAGCGCGAGGCGCTGAAGAAGTACACGCTGGACCTGACCGAACGCGCCCGCATGGGCAAGCTCGACCCGGTGATCGGCCGCGACGACGAGATCCGCCGCGCCATCCAGGTGCTGCAGCGGCGCAGCAAGAACAACCCGGTGCTGATCGGCGAGCCCGGCGTGGGCAAGACTGCCATCGTCGAAGGCCTGGCGCAGCGCATCATCAACGGCGAAGTGCCCGATTCGCTGAAGAACAAGCGCGTGCTGGTGCTGGACATGGCCGGCCTGCTGGCCGGTGCCAAGTACCGCGGCGAATTCGAAGAGCGACTGAAGTCGGTGCTGAAGGAAGTGGCGGCCGATGAAGGCCGCATCATCCTGTTCATCGACGAATTGCACACCATGGTGGGCGCGGGCAAGGCCGAGGGCGCCATCGACGCCGGCAACATGCTCAAGCCCGCGCTGGCGCGGGGTGAGTTGCACTGCATCGGCGCCACCACGCTGAACGAATACCGCAAGTACGTGGAAAAGGATGCCGCACTCGAGCGTCGCTTCCAGAAGGTGCTCGTGGAAGAGCCCACGGTGGAGGCGACGGTGGCCATCCTGCGCGGCCTGCAGGAAAAGTACGAAGTGCACCATGGCGTGGAGATCACCGACCCCGCCATCGTGGCCGCGGCCGAGTTGAGCCACCGCTACATCACCGACCGTTTCCTGCCCGACAAGGCCATCGACCTCATCGACGAGGCCGCCGCGAAGATCAAGATCGAGATCGACAGCAAGCCCGAGGTGATGGACAAGCTCGACCGCCGGCTGATCCAGCTGAAGATCGAGCGTGAAGCCGTGCGCAAGGAAAAGGACGAAGCTTCGATCAAGCGCATGGGCCTGATAGAAGAAGAAATCGCCAAGCTCGAACGTGACTACGCCGACCTGGAAGAAATTTGGAAGTCGGAAAAGGCCACGGCCCAGGGCAGCGCGCAGGTGAAGGAAGAGATCGACCGCATGCGCCACCGCATCGACGAGCTCAAGCGCAAGGGCGATTTCAATGCCGTCGCCGAGCTGCAGTACGGCAAGCTGCCCGATCTGGAAAAGCGCCTGAAGGAAGCGCAGGCGAAGGAAGTGTCCAAGAGCGGCAAGGGCGGCAAGAGCGGCGACGGCCGCCCGCAACTGCTGCGCACGATGGTGGGCGCCGAAGAGATTGCCGAGGTTGTCTCGCGTGCCACCGGCATTCCGGTCAGCAAGCTGATGCAGGGCGAGCGCGACAAGCTGCTGCAGATGGAAGACAAGCTGCACGAGCGCGTGGTGGGCCAGGATGAGGCCATCACCGTGGTGGCCGACGCCATCCGGCGCAGCCGAGCGGGTTTGTCTGACCCCAACCGGCCGCTGGGCAGCTTTCTGTTTCTGGGCCCCACGGGTGTGGGCAAGACCGAGCTGTGCAAGGCGCTGGCGGGCTTTTTGTTCGACAGCGAGGACCGCATGATCCGCGTCGACATGAGCGAATACATGGAGAAGCACAGCGTCAGCCGCCTGATCGGCGCGCCGCCGGGCTATGTCGGCTATGACGAAGGGGGTGCGCTGACCGAAGCCGTGCGCCGCAAGCCCTACAGCGTGCTGTTGCTTGACGAAGTGGAAAAGGCGCACCCCGACGTGTTCAACGTGCTGCTGCAGGTGCTGGACGATGGCCGCCTGACCGACGGCCAGGGTCGCACCGTGGACTTCAAGAACACGGTGATCGTGATGACCAGCAACCTGGGCTCGCAGATGATCATGCAGATGGCCGGCCAGAGCACGGCCACCATCCGCGACGCGGTGTGGACCGAGGTGAAGCAGCACTTCCGCCCCGAGTTTCTGAACCGCATCGACGAGACGGTGGTCTTCCACGCGCTGAGCCAGAAGCACATCGAGAGCATCGCCGCCATCCAGTTGCGGCTGCTCGAGCAGCGCCTTGAAAAGCTCGAGATGAAGCTCGAGGTCAGCGCGGCTGCGCTGGCCGAACTGGCCAAGGTCGGCTTCGACCCGGTGTTTGGTGCGCGCCCTCTGAAGCGTGCGATTCAGCAGCGCATCGAAAACCCGGTGAGCAAGCTGATCCTGCAGGGCAGGTTCGGGCCAAAGGGCGTGATCCCGGTGGACGTGGAAGATGGCGAATTCGTGTTCTCGCGCATCGTGCACTGACCGGCCGGTTCACTCGGTCAGGGCACAACTTGACGCGCTGAAGAGAAACCCCCACCTGCGGCTTCGCAGGTGGGGGTTTTGTTTTGCGCCTCAGCACCAGGGGCGGGGCGCCACTGCCGACGTCGGCGTCGTGGCGTTACTCGACCGGATGGTCAGCGCGGTGTCCCGTGTGGTCGGACATGGTTTCAAGCGCTCATGTCACATCCGTAGCCAAGGCCTGCCAAACACGGTCTGGCGGGAACCTCAACGGCTTGCTGGTCTTGCAGCCGGCAAGACGCACGGACCGAGGCCTTCCTTAGAATGCGGACGTGCTATCGCCCAACCCGTGGCGGTACTTGACCGGGTTCCGCATGACGACGTCTGAAAGCAATCCTGTGCCGGCCCAGCCGGTGGTGGTCATTGGCGCCGGGCTGGCCGGGCTGACGGTGGCGCTCGAACTGGCCGCCGCCCATCGCCGCGTCATCATCCTGGCCAAGCGGGCACTCACCGAAAGCGCCACCGCGTGGGCGCAGGGTGGCATCGTGGGTGTGCTGGGCGCCGACGACAGCATCGAAAGCCACGTGCGCGACACGCAAGACGCCGGCGCCGGCATCGTCGACGAGCATGCCGCGCGCTTCATTGCCGAGCGCAGCGCCGCAGCCATCCGCTGGCTGGTCGATGCCGGGGTGCCGTTTTCGCCCGACCCCGATGGCCCGCTGGGTCTGCATCTCACGCGCGAGGGGGGGCATGCGGTGCGGCGCATTGCGCATGCGGCCGACGCCACCGGCAAGGCCATTCACGACGCCTTGCTGCAGCGGGCCCGCGAGCACCCGAACATCGAGCTGCGCGAGCGCTGGATGGCGGTGGACCTGATCACGTCGCGCCAGCTCAGGCGCGCCGAATCCGACGTCTGTTACGGCGTCTATGCGTTGAACATGGACCTGGGCCGGGTCGAAACGCTGGCCGCTTCGGCGGTGGTGCTGGCCACGGGCGGCGTGGGCAAGGTGTACCGGTACACCAGCAACCCCGAGACGGCCACGGGCGATGGCATTGCCATGGCCTGGCGGGCGGGCTGCCGTGTCGGTAACATGGAGTTCATCCAGTTCCACCCCACGTGCCTGTACCACCCACAGGAGCGCAGCTTCCTCATCACCGAAGCGCTGCGCGGCGAAGGGGCCTTTCTGACGCTGCCGAACACCGCCATCGACAACGGCGTGGGAACGCGCTTCATGCCCGCGCACGACGAGCGGCTGGAACTGGCGCCGCGCGACATCGTCGCCCGCGCCATCGACTTCGAGATGAAGAAACACGGTCTTGACCATGTGTGGCTCGATGCCCGCCATCTGGGCGAGGACTTCCTGAAGGAGCACTTCCCCACCATCCACGCGCGTTGTCTGCAACTGGGCATCGACATCGCGCGCCAGCCGATCCCGGTGGTGCCGGCAGCGCACTACACCTGTGGCGGTGTCGTCACCGACCTGGACGGCCGCACCGATCTGCCGGGCCTGTACGCCGTGGGTGAAACCACCTACACCGGGCTGCATGGCGCCAACCGGCTGGCCAGCAATTCGCTGCTGGAATGCGTGGTGCTGGGTAACAGCTGCGCCAGCGCCATCCAGGTGCAGCCCCAGGCCAAGGCACTGGAGCTGCCGGCCTGGGACGAAAGCCAGGTTGAAGACGCCGACGAGCAGGTGGTCATCTCGCACAACTGGGACGAGTTGCGCCTGCTGATGTGGAACTACGTGGGCATCGTGCGCACCACGAAGCGGCTGGAGCGTGCGCTGCACCGCATCAAGATGCTGCGCGAAGAGACACTGGAGTACTACGCCAACTTCCGCGTCAACCGCGACCTGCTGGAGCTGCGCAACCTGGTGGTCTGTGCCGAGCTGATCGTGCGCTCGGCCTTGCGCCGGCACGAAAGCCGCGGACTGCACTACAGCCGCGACTTTCCGAATCCCCTGCCGGTGAGTTTCCCTACCGTCCTCACCCGGCCGGCCAAGAGCGATTCGGCGGCCCGCCAGCGCAAGGCGTCACGCCGGGAGCGCTGACCTGCTGTCCTTATGCGGCCCAGGCCCGGGCCAGGCCACGGGCCGCTTGGCCGCGATTCAGGCGCGTGCCCTCATGGCGGTGCGTGCCTGGATGAAGCCAAAGGCGTAGTCCACCGAGTCCATCAGCAGGCGTTCGCTCTCGCTGCGCTCCTGTTCGCTCAGATAGAACACGTAGTCCACTTCATGGCGGATGTAGCGCGGCGGCATGCGGTTCAGTGCCACGCAGGCCACATCAGCCAGCAGCTCGGGCTTGTGCGCCAACCCTGGGTAAGCTTCGGCGTGTCTCAGCACAGCGTCAAAGACAGCCTGCTCGTTGTAGTTGCGTACAGATGTGAAATCGGCGCTCATGCCTGTTCTCCACCCCCAGTCATGGGGCCTTGAGGGCATATCGGCGCGCCGGGCCGGGAATCAAGCAGCGCCGATGTTCTTCACGAAGCCTGCCTGCGGCTGGCTGATGCTCGCCGGGTTCTTCTTCACGAAGTCCAGCATGCGCTCGATGCAACCCAGCGCCTGGCTGCGCACCGGTTCGGGTACCAGCACCTCGCCGCTGCCGCTTTCCAGGCACGACAGAACGCCCTGCAGCGCGTTCATCGCCATCCAAGGGCAGTGCGCGCAACTCTTGCAGCTGGCGCTGTTGCCCGCCGTGGGCGCTTCAATCAATGTCTTGCCCGGTGCCATCTGGCGCATGCGGTGCATGATGCCGTTGTCGGTGGCCACGATGTAGGTCTGCGCGCTGCCGTTCACCACAGCCTGCAACAGCTGGGTGGTGCTGCCCACCACGTCGGCCTGCGCGACCACGTGGCGTGGCGACTCGGGGTGCACGAGCACCTTCGCACCCGGGTGCTCCTTGCGCAGCAGTTCCAGTTCCAGGCCCTTGAATTCGTCGTGCACGATGCAGGCGCCGTCCCACAGCAGCATGTCGGCACCGGTTTGTTCCTGGATGTAGCGGCCCAGGTGACGATCAGGCGCCCAGAGCACTTTCCGACCCTGCTCTTTCAGGTGCGAGACGATGGCCAGCGCGCAGGAACTGGTGACCATCCAGTCGGCGCGCGCCTTGACGGCGGCGCTGGTGTTGGCATAGACGACCACGGCGCGGTCGGGGTGGGCATCGCAGAACTGCGCAAAGGCTTCGGGCGGGCAGCCCAGGTCCAGCGAGCAAGTGGCTTCCAGATCGGGCATCAGCACCCGCTTGTCGGGGCTTAGGATCTTGGCGCTCTCGCCCATGAAGCGAACGCCAGCGACCACCAGCGTCTGCGCAGCGTGGTCGCGGCCGAAACGTGCCATCTCGAGTGAATCGGCCACGATGCCACCTGTGGCCAAGGCCAGATCCTGCAGGTCACCGTCGACGTAGTAATGCGCCACCAACACGGCGCGCTGCGTCTTCAGCAGGTCGGCCGCGCGCTCGAAGGATCGCTTCTTGTCGGCGGTGCTCAGCGGCGGCGGCACCTTGGCCCAGGCATGGGCGGTGCAACTGGCGCCCGTGGCGTCCTGGCGGGTGTAGTCGAACAAGACCTGGTTCATGGGCATTCAACGATCGGGTGTGACTTCGGGGCAGGGTGCACGTCGCGTGGTGCGAGCCCGCATGACGGTGGATGTGCCTCATGCTAACCGGGCCGGCCCAGGCCCGCACGGCCCCGGGGGATGCCCGGCGAAACGTCATGCCATGGGAAGGACGGCTGGCTCGAGTCCGCGTCTGACAGCCTCGGTCCGCACTGTGTCTCATAGGGGGGTCATTTCCCGAGCGCCCGCTTTACAACTCTTGGGTATGGCACCTAGGATCAGGTGGTGAGAACAGATCAGCAGTCACCGGACCTGTGCGCGCGTACCAGCTTGAAAGCAGCGCCAGCCCTCATGGGCTCGGACTCGGCACCATGAAGGCCCTGCAGGACTGCGAGTTCACCGCTTTCATCAGCTACGCTCACGCCGACGACGCTGCCTGGTATGGCTGGGTACGGCACTTCCGTGACGAACTCGAACGCAGCCTCGGTGCCATGTTGCGAGGCGTGCGTTTGCCGCGCATGCATCTGTCGGGCGAAAACGGGCCGGTGGCCGGTGCGTTGAGCAACGAACTGCAGGAGCGTGTGGCCAACGCCTTTGCGATGGTCATCGTGGTGCACGACAACTACGCGCAGAGCCAGTGGTGCCTGAAGGAGCTGGAGTATTTCAAGAGCCTCTTTGGAGACGATGGCTTTCGCCAGCGGCTGTACATCATCGCCTTGTCGGAAAACGCGATGGCGGCGGTGTCGGGGGGCAAGGACTGGCAGCGCCTGCTGCCTGATTCAGACCAGGTGTGGCTGCCGTTCTACGAGGAAGCCGACCACGGCAGGCCCGTGGATGTGTACATGGCGCCTGGGCTGGTGTCGCCGGCCTTTCGCGTGCCGTTCGAGCGCTTGCGCACCGACTTCGCCGCCAAGCTGAGGCAGGCGGTGGCTGGCGCGGCGGCGCCGCGAGGCGCGCCCCTGACCACGGCCGCCGCAGACTCCGCCGGACTCGCCGGCCTCGCGGCGGCTTCGTCGCAAATCGTGGATGTGCTGCTGCCGGGCCTGCAGCCTGTCACCGGCCCAGCCACTGCCGCTGCCGCCGGGGCGGCAGCGGGGGCCTCTCCGGTGGTCACCGACCTGGGCCCCGTGCTGTTGGGCTTCGTGGCCAAGGGCAGCGAGCCGGCCTTGACCAGTTGCCGCCAGGCTCTGCAGGCCGGTGGCGTGAACCTGCAACTGCTGACCCAGGACGTCGTGTACGGCAGCTTCGCCGAGTTTGAACAGGCCCGGCATCTCGTGCTGCCCTTTGATGACTCGCCCCCGCTGATGCCCATCGTCGGCGTGGGCGGGCACCTGCAGATGCTGCGTGATGCCTGGCTCAAGCAGGGGCATCCAGAGGCCAACCTGCATTGGCTCGATCTGCGAACCGGGCCGCCGCCGCTGCTGCAGTGGCAGGGCGGCGCGGCCTATGTGGCGTCGCTCGGCAAGACGGGCATGGGCGTGCAGGCCCTGCTGCAGCAGTGGCGGCCGGTGGCTGCCCAGACCGCCACGCCCGCGCCCGCGCAGGCCGTCCGCATCTACATCGAAAGCAACCGCCACGAGCGCACCTTGTGGGAGCCGCTGGGCGAGCAGATTCGACTGCGATGGCAGGCCCTGTGTGCTGATATGGCCCCCGGCCGGGTGCCGCCGCTGGACCTGCGCGCGCGCGGCCTGCCGGTGGAGGAGATCGACCGCTTCCCCAACCTGGACGATGCCGATGGCGTGGTGCTGCTGTGGGGCCGCAAGACCAGTGAAGCGTTGGTGGCCCAGATCAACAAGGTGGAAGGCAAACTCAGCAACGGCGCTGCCGTGCCGCCGGGCATCGTCGCTTACCTGATGCCGCCGCAGGCCGCCACCGAGCCCGTGCCGGCCTGGGGCTGGCAGGTGTTGCGCTTCGTCGCCGCCGATGAAGACAGCATCGACGTGGTGGACGACGAGCGAGACGAAATGACGCGCTTCCTGCGCAAGGTCTACAAACGCCGGCAGCAGCGTGAAACGGGGGGGCAGTGATGGCCATCGGCGACCCGCAGTCACCCAGCGCCTCTGTGCGTTCGAACGACGCCACCGACAGCACCTTTGCCGGTGGGCTGGTGGGCGCCGGCGCACCCCCCAAAGATGCCCGCATGCGCCTGCCGCGCGAGCCCTACCCCGGGCTGCGACCGTTTCTCGACTTCGAAGCTGCGCTGCTCTTTGGGCGTGAACGCCAGGTGCGCGAGGTCATCGAGGGGTTGCGCCAGAGCCAGTTCGTGGCCGTGCTGGGCGGCAGCGGCTCTGGCAAGAGCAGCCTGATCCACGCCGGCGTGGTGCCCGAGTTGCGCAGCTTTGGCATCCCCGGTGCTGGCGACCTCTGGCTGCCCATGACCTGCACGCCCGGCACCAACGTCAACGACGAAGACAAGGCCTCGCGACGCCGGTCGCCGATCGCTCGCCTGGCCCGTCGCTTTGCGCGCCTGCTGAAAAGCCGGGGCAGCGAATTTGCCGACCAGGCACGGCTGGACGAGATCGCCGAAGTCTTCAGGCAGGAGGCGGGTTTTGCACGCCTGGTCGACGCCTATGCCGCCGAGTTCAACCTGCCGCCCGGCCCGGACCCCGAAGAAGCGCGGGTGCTGTTCGTGCTGGACCAGTTCGAAGAGGTCTTTCATCCGACCAACCGCGACGTGCCCGATGCCAAGCTGCTGGTGGAACGGGTGCTCGACCACTTCTTCAACCCGCACCCGCGCTGCCATGTGGTGATCACCATGCGCAGCGAGCATCTGAACGATTGCGCGGCGTTCCTGGAACTGCCGGACGCCATCAACAAGTCGTCCTACCTCATCAGGCGCCTGGACGGCGACGAACTGCGCGACGCCATCGTCGGGCCCGCGCAGCGCTTTCTGCGCCTGGTGGCGCGCAGCGAGACGTCGGCGCGGCCGCTGCCCAGCGAAGTGGTCTTCGAGCCTGCGGTGCTGCAGCGGCTGCTGCGCGATGTGCAGGCCATCACCAGCGACCCCGACCATCTGCCGCTGCTGCAGCACCTGCTGGCGCGGCTGTGGGAAGCGGCCTTGCAGCGCGAGGAGATGGACGCGCTGGTGCCCGCCACCGTCACCGAGATCGATCTCGTGCGCGCCGTCAATGCCGGCGGCGTGCGTGGCGACGAAGTGCCGCTGGCCGCCGAGCTGAACACGTTGCGCGCCTGTGTCAACAACTGGCCCGAGTCCATCTATGGCTGGCAGGAGGCAGAGGGCAAGGCACGGCTGGACGCGCTGCTGCGCAGCCTGGCCTTCAAGGACCCCAACACCGGCGCCTATTCACAGCAACGCTTGGATGTGGACGAGGCTGCAAGGCGTCTGGGCATGGCCGGCGGCCGCGATGCCCTGCGCAGCCTCATTGCCGAGGGTTTTCTCGGTTCGGTGGACTACCTGTTCTGGGACGATGACGACCCGGCGCGCGTGACGCTGAAGGTCTCGCACGAGTCGTTCATCCGCGGCTGGCTGCGGTTTCGATCGCTGGTGGACACGGAGTCGGTGCACTTCGACGAGTACCTGATGGTGCTGCGCAAGTGTGCCGAGTGGTCCACCAACAAACGCAGCGAAGACTTCCTGCTCGAGACCGGCGAGATGCGCCGCCTGGGAGGCAGTGGTTTCGTGGGCCGCATGCAGCAAGGCGACAAACGCGAATCCTGGATGCGGCTGCTGGCCATGGACCGCGACGCCGCGCACCTGACGCAGGTGGCCGGGGAACTCGAAGACTTCCTGCAGGAGTCCGAGCAGCGCCTGGTGCAACGGCGCCTGCGCGAAACCCGGGGTCGGCGCAGCGCGCGTGTGGCGCTGGCCGTCACGGTGGCATTTGCTTTGCTGCCCACCACGCTTTTCTCCTGGTTGGTGCAGGGGCCGACGATGCGCCGTGCCGAGTTGCTCTTCGAGGCCGGCAACCGGGCCAATCAGGCTTTGCTGAGTCCGGTTCAGGTAGCGGTGGGTGACGGCGCCTACACACTGCAGTCGATGCTGTTGGCCGGTGCCTTGGTCGACCAGGCACGCTCCGGTGCCGGGCCCTGGCGCACCGAGGTCTCGAAGGAAGTGCTCGATGCCTTGGGCAACTGGCCTCTCTTCAGCGACCAGCGCGACTTCTTGGACAACGTGTTCATGCAGGCCGAGCCGCCGGTGAATGGCACCTTGCGACAACTGATCCAGCGAGCCGTGTGGCGAGCGCCGGTGGCAGGGCACGCCCATGCGGCCGCCGAGACCGCCCTGCCAGCAGCCGAAGTGCGGCCTGACGCCCGATGCGAGTCACTCACGCCCGGCGTGCGCCAGACGGGGCTTTTGTTCGTGCAGCGGCGCGAATCGGCCGGCGACACGAGGACGCTGCGCGCCCTGTTTGTGCCCGACCCCAATGCAGGGGACCGCGAACTCGCGGTCTTCAGCGCCAACGTCGATCCCATCCGCAACACCTGCACCCAGGGCGCCGAAGTGCTCAAGACTCCGGGGGCGCTGAACTCGAGCGTCGTCTTCGATTCCAGCCTGAGGTTGTTCTACTACACCAGCGACGGCTTCAAGACGCCTGATGGCCAAGTCGCCACCCCGCCCGTGCTGATCGTGCAGGAACTGGACTGGGAGCGCGGCCGGGATGGCGAGGTGTATGCCAACCGCCAGACCATCACCTCCATCACCGATGCCCGGGCGCTGAACGCCGTCAAAAGGGCCGCAGGCGACGCGCGTGCGGCGGTGGCGCCCACCTACCACGTGCCCGGCGGGCGCGTGGTGGACCTGCGCCCGCCTGCCGACCGCGTCGAAGCGGTGCGCGGCGCGCGCTGGTTCGTGGCCAACCCGTTGGCGCAGCGGGTGGAGCCCACGGCCGATGAGATCGCGAAGTTCGAACGGCTGCAACCAGCGGTCGCGGGCTCGGCCTGTGCATTGCTGGCGCAGACTTTTGCACCGCTGCCCGGGTTTTCGCTGCAGGTGTTCGAGCAGGGCCATCAGTGTTTTCGCGTCGTGCGGGGCTGGCCCGCCGCCAACCCAGGCGAACCTACCGAGCGGCCGTTGCGCGACGACGTGCGCGTCTCCGTCCATGAAATGCCCAGCCCCGTGATGTTGCAGCGCGCGCGCGAAAACCCGCCCGCGCCACTGGCGGCTTTGTTGCCCTTTGCCAGGCAGCTTCCACTGTCGCAAGGCGGTTCTGCACAGGTCAGCTGGTGGGTCGGTACCTCGGGCGCCTGGGACGGATGGCTGCTGCAGAAAACAGAGGGCACCAGCAGCAGTTCCGCCGCAGGCCAGCCCGTAGCGCGTTTCATCGGCGCACCGTGGAGCACCTGCGCGCTGTGGCAGATAGGACGCCGGCTGCTGACCCACAACCCGGCCGCGCTGGACAGCGGCAAGACCGCCGCAACGCTGAGCACCGCCTGCCAGCAGCCCTGAACTGCGCGACACTTCGGACCCATGACTACATCCACACCGGCGCCAGCGCGCCTGGCCGGCCATGCCCTGGTCGAGGCCTTGATCGAACAAGGTGTGCACACCTGCTTTGGGGTGCCCGGCGAGAGTTATCTGGCCGTGCTGGATGGCTTTTACCAACACCAGGACCGCATCCGCTTCATTGCCTGCAGGCAAGAAGGCGGCGCGGCCTTCATGGCCGAGGCGCAAGGCAAGCTGACAGGGCGGCCGGGCGTGTGCTTCGTCACCCGCGGGCCCGGCGCCACCAACGCCAGCATCGGCGTGCACACCGCTTTTCAGGACAGCACGCCCCTGGTGCTGTTCATCGGCCAGGTGGCCAGCGACCAGAAGGACCGCGAGGCGTTTCAGGAAATCGACTACCGCCAGATGTTCAGCCCCGGCACGCTGGGCCTGGCCAAATGGGTGGCCGAGGTGGACAGTGCCGACCGTCTGCCCGAATACGTCAGCCGCGCCTTCCACACCGCCATGCAAGGGCGGCCGGGGCCGGTGGTGCTGGCCCTGCCCGAAGACATGCTGACCACGCCGACGCTCTCGCCCGTGCTCCCGCTTGTGCAGCCGATCCATGCCTGGCCGGCACCTGGTGGCCTGCGCGACCTGCGGGCGCTGCTGATGGCGGCGCAGCGGCCGATCGTGCTGGCGGGTGGTTCGGGTTGGGACGCCGAAGGCGCGGCAGCGCTGCAGCGTTTTGCCGAGAACTGGCAGCTACCGGTGGCCTGCGGCTGGCGCTTTCAGGACACCTTCGACAACCGCCACCCGCTGTATGCCGGCGACGTGGGCATCGGCACCAGCCCCCGGCTTGTGGAGCGCATCCGCACTGCCGATCTGGTGATTGCACTGGGCCTGCGTCTGGGCGAAATGACCACCGGCGGCTACACGTTGCTGCAGGCGCCGCAGCCGCAACAGAAGCTGGTGCACATCCACGCCGGGGCTGAAGAGCTGGGGCGCGTCTACGTGGCCGATCTCCTGCTGCAAGCCAGCATGGCCTGTGCCGCCAAGGCCCTGGAGACTTTGGCAGCGCCCGTGACGGTGCCGTGGCAGGCCTTGGCGCTGTCGGCGGGCGCCGACTACGAAGCCAACCTGGTGGCGCCGCAGGTGGCGCCGATGGACATGGCGGTGGCCATCAAGACGCTGCAATCGCTGTTGCCCGAAGACACGGTCTACACCAACGGCGCCGGCAACTTCGCCGGCTGGCTGCACCGCTATGGCCGTCTGCCCGGGTTGCAGCACCATGGCCGCACGCAACTGGCGCCCACCTCGGGTGCCATGGGCTACGGCGTGCCGGCCGCCGTGGCTGCCGCGCTGCTGTACCCGTACCGCTGGGTGGTCAACATCGCGGGTGACGGCGACTTCCTGATGACGGGCCAGGAACTGGCCACGGCCACGGGTTATGGCGCCAAGCGTCTCATCAGCGTGGTGGTGGACAACGGGACCTACGGCACGATCCGCATGCACCAGGAGCGCGAGTACCCGGGCCGGGTCAGTGGCAGCGACCTCTTCAACCCCGACTTTGCGGCCTTGGCACGGGCCTACGGCTGGCGGGCCGAAACAGTCGACACCACCGAGGCCTTCGTGGCCGCCGCGCAGCGCGCGGCTGGCGCCGACGGGCCCACGCTCATCCACGTGAAGCTGGACGCCAACGTCAGCACCAGCCGCACCACGCTGGCTGCGCTGCGCGACGCGGCATTGAAGAAACGCTGAGCGCGACCCCCGGAGCGCAACGCGCTTGCACCGCTGCGTGCAAGCCCAGCGCGTCCTTGCCGCGGGGCGTCGCAGGGTTTGTCAGCGCGTCGGGTTGCGGCGGCGCGTCTGTGTCACCAGACCTGCCAACGCGATTGCAGCCAATCCCAGGCTCGAAGGCTCGGGCACGCTCGCCGTGGCTTCCGCGTAGATGAAGTCGTCCATCACAACCACGTCGTCCGTGTTGGCGATCCGGCCGTTGGCCAAGATGGCGTTCAGGCCCGAGGTGATGCGCACCCGGCTGATTGAACCTCCTGTAACCTGGGCGCCCAGGAACGACAGGCCCTGATTTCCGGAGGTCAGCACGCTGCGCGTGAGGAACAGGGCCCCGTTTTCGTCGAAGAAGTCGATCTTCGTCGCGTCTGCCGTCTCGACGTCGGTGAAGATGGCGCCGAAGGCGGTGGTGGTGCCTGCCGTGGCGGTGCCGGCCACGAAGAAGTTGACGTCGGTGATGGTGCTGCCGACCGCCGTGAACAGGCGCTGCGCGCTGAACACCGCAAAGTCGTTCGGGAAGCCGAACAGGATGGGCGACGCGGTGCCGGCATTGGAACTGACCAGAAAGCCGCTGCCCGGCGTGCTGAACTCCACGCCCCGTGGCGAGTTCACGTTGAAGAAGTTGGCCGGCAGCGGGTTCGGGTCGGCGCGCGCATCGGGCACGCCGTCCCAGTTGATCTCGCGGCGCACCCCGCCGAAGGAACCATTGGCGCCTGCCACCGTGCCGCCGCCGATGGCCGCGCGAAACGCGTCGCGCGTGGGCGTGATGGCCGCTGCGGTGGCGCCCGAGCTTTCAAAGATGACCGGAGTGGGCGAAGCCAGGACGCTGGGCGCGACGAACAAGGCCGCTGTGGCGGCGATCCAGAAACGGGTGTGCATGGGGGGCTCCTGATTGGAATTGGTAAGTTGGCGCAACCTGCTCAGGCGATACCGCCGGCCCCGTCCCAGGTGCCCGGCGAGACTATTCCTTGGTCTCGGCATCCGCAACAAGCCATGCCCCCTCAAACAGGTGTCGGGGTCGTTTGCTGGAAGCGACCGTACACGTTCGGGCCGGCTGCGAACGCCTACCGCAAACCATCCGACGAGGCGCTCGACGTCATCCCCTAGCGACCGCCTATGAAGCCATCTCCTGGGTCAAGGCCCAGGATCAGCCGAATGACCGGCTTGGTCGCCCGGTGTCCGCGCTATGCTGCGCGTGAATCGCTCCCATCCCAAGGGGCATGACGGGACACACCATGACGGCTTCAACGGCGCGCGACCCTGCACGGCCCCAGCAACCGCCCGTTCAATCCACCGCCTGGGAGGTCGTGGATGCAGCCGCAAGCGCTGGCGGCCGTGGCGACCTGCAGGCGGTGGCCGCACGCTGCCGCAAGCAGGTGACGCGCAGCGCGGTGCTGGCCGCGGGGGTCTCCATCGTTCCATTGCCCGGTGTCGACTGGGTAGCCGACGTCGGCCTGCTGATGCGGCTGCTGCCCAAGATCAACGCCGAGTTCGGCTTGTCGCCCGAGCAGATCGAGCAGTTGGCGCCTGACCGCAGGCTGGTGGTCTACAAGGCCATCAGCGCTGCCGGGGGGCTGCTGGTGGGCAAGATCGTCACGCGTGACTTGGTGTTGCGCCTGGTGCGCCTGGTGGGCATGCGCCTGACCGCACAACAGGCGGCCAAATATGTGCCGCTGGCCGGGCAGGCGGTGTCAGCGGTGCTGACCTTCACGGCGCTGAAGTTCGTCTGTGAGCAGCACATCCAGCAGTGCCTGGCGGTGGCCAGGTCGCTGCAACTGCCAGCGCCCGCGGCGCCGGCAGCGGCTTGAAGGCAGGGCCCGTTGCCGCTGGACGCCGCCGGCCGTGATCGACCGCGTACAATGCGCAGCTTCGGGGCGTAGCGCAGCCTGGTAGCGCATCTGGTTTGGGACCAGAGGGTCGCGAGTTCGAATCCCGCCGCCCCGACCAATTGAATCTACGGCTTGGCCTTCATAGAGGGTCAGGCCGTTTGGCTTTCTGGGCCCGGCCTGCGCGCTCGCTCGGGCCGAGCGTCAACGCCTTGAAGGCCGTGCTGCCGCGACGGCGGTGCGCGTTCAGCGCGCCGTTCCCCACCGGCCGAAGCCTTGACGCAGAGCAGCTTGCAGATCCATTTCGGGTGCGGCCGGGAAGGATACGGGCGCCGCCTGGTCAGGGTCGTCGTCGGTGGCCTGCGCCGGCACATTGAAGTTCGGCAGCAGCGCGTCCGGTATGAAACGCGTGCGCAGCGCATACAGGTGCTGGCCCCCCAGTGCGCGCTGCTGCGTGACGTAGAAGCGCTGCGGCACCCACAGCGTCAGCGCATCGCGCGCACGCGTCATCGCCACGTACAGCAAGCGCCGCTCCTCTTCGATTTCGGCCGCCCGCCCGGTGGCCATGTCGGCGGGCATGCAGCCGTCCACCACGTTCAGGATGTGCACCGCATTCCACTCCTGGCCCTTGGCCGAGTGGATGGTGGACAGCACCAGATAGTCTTCGTCGCGCAGCGGCGGGCCGGCTTCGTCGCTGCTGGCTTCGGGCGGGTCCAGCGTCAGTTCGGTGACGAAGCGTTCGCGGCTGCGGTGTGTGGACGCGATCTGCAACAGCTGTTGCAGGTCGGCGCTGCGCACGCGCGCGTCGTCGTGCAGGCGTTCCAGATGCGGTTGATACCAGCAGCTGACGCGAGCCAGGTCGTCGGGCCAGCGCGCATGGTCGCTGCGCAGATGCAGCAGCAACGACACCAGCTGCGCCCAGGATTCTTGCGCCGCGGGCGGCGGCGCGTAGCCCGGCAAGTCGAGCGGGCTGGCCTGCAGATGCGTCTGCAGGCGCCGCAGCGCGGCCGGGCCGATGCCGGGCACCAGGCGCGCACTGCGCTGCGCGGCCAGTTGCGACTGCGGGTTGTCGGCCCAGCGCAGAACGGCCAGCACGTCTTTGACGTGCGCCGCCTCCATGAACTTGAGGCCGCCGTACTTCACGAAGGGCACGTTGCGGCGCACCAGCTCGAGCTCCAGCGCAGCACTGTGCGTGCTGGTGCGAAACAGCACGGCCTGTCGCTTCAGCGCCAGGCCGGTCTCGCGCTGCTGCAGCACGGCGTCGGTGACGCCCTGCGCCTGCGCCGCGTCGTCGGTGACGGTGTGCAGCATCGGTTTCAAGCCGCCGGCGCGGTCACTCCAGAGCTGCTTGTGGTAGCCCTCCTGCGCCAGCGCGATGACGCCATTGCTGGCCTGCAGGATCTGCGGCGTGCTGCGGTAGTTCTGCTCCAGGGTGACCACGGTGGCGGGCGGCGTGAACCGTTGCGGAAAGGCCAGGATGTGCTGCACGTCGGCGCCGCGGAAGGCGTAGATGCTTTGCGCGTCGTCGCCCACGGCCGTGAGGCCGTGGCCGCTGGGCTTGAGCGCGTGCAGGATGTCGGCCTGCAGGCGGTTGATGTCCTGCACTTCGTCGACCAGCACATGGTCGAAGCGGCCGGCCAGGCGTGCCGCCACGGCAGGCGTCTGCATCAGGTGCCACCACGCCAGCAGCAGGTCGTCGAAGTCGAGCGACTGCTGCTGCAGCTTGGCCTCGCCAAAGGCCGCAAACAACCGCGCCAGTGCGTGTTCGTGGGTGGCGCACCAGGGGTAGTGGCTGGCCAGCACCTCGGGCAGGCTCAGGCGCGTGTTGACGCAGCGCGAATAGATGGCCAGGCAGGTGGGCGCCGTCGGAAACCGCAGCCC
This sequence comes from Rubrivivax sp., assembly GCA_031429255.1. Taxonomy (GTDB): domain Bacteria; phylum Pseudomonadota; class Gammaproteobacteria; order Burkholderiales; family Burkholderiaceae_C; genus Rubrivivax. The sequence continues at coordinate 57,704 of JANOZF010000137.1, read as the reverse complement.
GCCTTCGCCCAGGCCCAGTCGCTGCCGGGTCAGCGCCAGCAAGTCCTGGGTGTCGGCTCGGTCCAGCACCGTGAAGCCCGGTGGCAGGCCGATGTGCTGCGCTTCCTCGCGCAACAGCCGCGCGCCCACGCTGTGGAAGGTGCCGCACCAGGGCAGCGACGGCGGTGAAGTGCTGGCGCTCAGGCCCATGGTCTCGTGCAGCAGCCGCCCGGCGCGGCGCGCCATCTCGGCCGCGGCGCGGCGCGAGAAGGTGAGCAGCAGCACGCGCTGGGGGTCGGCGCCCTGCTGCACCAGCCAGGCCAGCCGCGTGGCCAGCGTCAGCGTCTTGCCGCTGCCGGCACCTGCCAGCACCAGCAGCGGGCCGTTATCGCTTTCGTGGGTGGCCGCCTGGCGCTGTTGAGGGTTGAGATGCTCCAGCGCTTGCATGGTGTGAACTGTATATACATTCAGTCCAGGTGCGCGCGAGAGGCGGTAAAGGTGCCGCGCACAAGCCGGGGCCGCGCAGCATGCCTCGGCGACCGAGCGAAGCTGGAGGGGTGACCTGGCAATTCATGGGCTCGCGCCGGGCGCAGAGGGCAACCGGCCCGCCCGAACCACGGACCAGACTCAGCCCCAGTCCTCTGCCAGCGTGTTCACCAACCGCCCTACGCCATTCACTTCGCAAACCACCTCGTCGCCCGGCTGCACGTCCACCGAGCCCTTGGGCGTGCCGGTGAGGATCACGTCGCCCGGACTCAAGGTCATGAAACTGCTGAGGAATTCGATCAGCGATGCCACGTCGTGGACCATGTCGCCGGTGTGTCCCTCCTGCACCACGCGGCCGTTGACCTCGGTGCGCAGCTTCAGGTTCATCGGGTCGGCGATGTCGTTGCGGTCCACCAGCCAGGGGCCCAGCGCGGTGCCACCATCACGGCTTTTGACGCGCAGATTGGGGCGGTAATAGGGCTCCAGAAAGTTGCGGATGGCGTAGTCGTTGGCCACCGTGTAGCCGCCCACGAAGTCCAGCGCCCTGGCGCGCGGGATGTGCTTGCCCTCGCGGCCGATGACCACCGCCAGCTCACACTCGTAGTGCATGAATTCGCCATCGGCCGGGCGGCGCGTGTATCCGCGGTGGCCCACCACGCTGTTGGCGCCCTTGAGAAAGACGACGGGCTCGCTGCGCTGGGCCTGCAGAAAACCGCTCTGTTCGGCCGACGACTTGGCCGCCAGTTCCTGCGCATGGTCGGCATAGTTCAGCGCCAGCGCGAAAAGGGTGCGGGGTTTGAAAGGCGCCAGCCACATCACGGCCGACTCGGGCACCACGCGGCCGTCGGCCAGGCGAAGATGCCCATCCCGGCCCGCGGCCTCGGTGGCATCGTGCACCGCGCCGCCAAAGCAGATGCGCGCCGTTCTCATGACAGCACCCCGGCGATGCTGGGTTCGTGTTGCAGCGGGTTCTCCAGCCGACCGATGCCGTCGATTTCGATGGCCATGCTGTCGCCGGACCTGGCGCGCGGTGCGCCGTCGGGCACGCCGATCAGCAGCAGGTCGCCGGGTGCCAGCGACATGAATTCGCTCACGTCGGCGATCAGCCGCGCCACGCTGCGGCGCAGATGGCGCGTGTGGCTGGTCTGGCGCAGTTCACCGTTGACGAAGATGCGTATGCCCAGCTGGCCCGGGTCTGTCACCTGCGAAGCCGGCACCCAGGGGCCGATGGGGCAGAAGCCGTCGCGGCATTTCTGGCGCATCGGCGGACGCAGCAAGGCTGTGTGCGGCACGGTGACATCGTTGACGACGCAATAGCCCGACACGAACTGCAGCGCCTGCGCCTCGCTCACGCGTGCTGCCGTGCGCGCAAAGCTGATGCCCAGCGTGGCGCCCACCTCCACTTCGGGCACGTCTGCCGGCAGCCGCACAGGCACACCGGCACGGCACCAGGTGTTGGCGGGCTTGATGTAAAGCACCGGGTGAACGGGCGGCCGGTGATGCGGCGGCAGCAGCATCGCGGGCTCCATGGCCGCCCAGGCACCCTGGAATTCCAGCATGGCGCCAACGACCGTTCGTGTGGGGAAATGGGACATCGGTTCGGTGCTCGCAGCCAGCCGGGATTGCCGGATTCTGGCGCAGGCCGGAGGGCCTGAAGCTTCGGTTGCAACGGCGTCGCGCAAGGTGCCAGCCGTGTGGGTCGGCCCGGAAATTCCGACGGCTCCGCAGGTTCCCAGAGCGATGGCGTTCTTCGGCGGCTTGTGCGCAAGCGCGCGGAGCACTGTTCGCGCCGGAGGTTCAGCGCGATCCTTCATGAGGCGCGGGGCGGGTCTGGCCGTCGCTGCTGTCGCGCTGCTGGGTGCAGGCTGTGGCTAAGATCATCTGCATCCCCGCGCCACCGCCTTGCCATGCACCAACCCAGCACGCAGCCCCGACCGTCTCTTTACTACCCCTACAGGGTTCACGAGCCCTGGCTGCCCTCGCAACATGAACCAGTTCAGCACACGGCGGTGGCCATCGTCGGAGCGGGGCCGGCGGGTCTGGTGACGGCGCTGGAACTGGCGCGCCACGGTGTGAAGAGCGTGGTGCTGAACGGCGAGCTGCAGGTGTCTCAGGGCAGTCGCGCAATCGTCTTCACGCGCCGGTCGATGGAGATCTTGCAGCAGGTGGGCGTGGCTGCGCGCATCACCGAACAGGGGCTGCCGTGGCGCTTCGGCAATTCCTACTTCCGTGGTCATCGCGTGTTCCGCATGGAAGCCCCCCACGACGAGCACGAACGCTACTCTCCGATGATCAACATCCAGCAGCAGTTTCTGGAACAGGCGCTGATCGACGCCTGCAGGGCACAGCCGCTGATCGAACTGCGTTGGGGCAATCTGGTGGTGCAGGTGGAGCAGCTTACCCAGCCGCAGCAGGGTGAAGGTTCCGTCGCCGCACACATCGATACCCCCGAGGGCCTCTACACGCTGCGCGCGGACTGGCTGGTGGCGGCCGACGGCGGCCGATCGGGCATCCGTTCCATGATGAACCTGAAGCTGGAAGGCGCCTCCTACGAAGGCATCTTCGTCATCGCCGACATCCGCATCGACCTGCCGTTGCCCACCGAGCGGCTGGCGTTCTTCGACCCCGAATGGAACCCGGGCAACACGGTCCTGATGCACCGTGAACCGCATGGCATCTGGCGTGTGGACTACCAGCTGCCGCCCGGAGAAACCCCGGAAGAGGCCTTGCGTCCCGAGTCGCTGCGCCTACGCATCGATGCACAGCTGGCGATGATCGGCCATGCCGGCACACCATGGGAGATGGACTGGTCCTCGGTGTACTCGGCACGCACGCTGACGCTGCCCGACTACGTGCACGGCCATGTCGTATTCACTGGCGACGCCGCACACCTGCTGCCCATCTTCGGCGTGCGTGGCGCCAACACCGCGTTCCAGGACGCGCAGTCGCTGGGCTGGCACCTGGCCATGGTGGTCAAGGGCCTGGCAGGCCCGCGTTTGATGGCCAACCACAGCGCAGAGCGAGTGGCCGCGGCGCGCGAGATCATCGACGAAGCAGGCAAGAGCACCCGCTTCATGGCGCCACCCAGCCGCGGTTTTCGCCTGCTGCGCGACGCCGTGCTGTCGCTGTCGCTCAGCCAGGACTTCGTGAGGCCGCTGTACCACTGGCGCACCAGCCGACCTCACGAATACACACACTCGATGCTCAACTGCGCGGACGATGACGACGCACTCTTCATCGCGGGCCCGGCCCACGGTGCGCCGCCGCGCAACGTGCGCCTGGCCCCTGACGATTTCTTGCTGGACCACCTGGGTGGCGGTTTCGATCTGCTGGTGTTCACCGAAGCAGCAGCCATCGAGCAACCGCTGCAGCAGGCCGTGGCGACGGCCCGCTCGCGTGGCGTGCCGTTGCGGGTGGTGGCCATTGGCGCGGAACGTCCCGTGGCCGGCGCCGATGTGACGCTGGCCGACGCCGAAGGACACTGTCGTCAGCGCTACGGCGTGCGGGGCTGGGGCGCTGCGTATCTGCTGCGGCCCGACCAGCATGTCTGCGCCCGCTGGTTGACGCTGGACGCGACACGGCTGAACGCCGCATGGCGCGCCACACTGCCGATTTGAAGCGCATCACCAGACGGACCACCGACATGACAACCGAGATGACGACGGCCGCCACCCTCAGCCTGTCCAGCCTGGAGGCGGTTTACGACACCCTCGCCGCCGCCATCGACCAGGCCGGCCCCGACAGAGCCGAACTCTTCCTCGTCAAACTGGCGCTGTTGAATGCCCACGCACTGGGGGATGCCACGCTCTTCCAGCAACTGGTGACCGAAGCGCTGCAAGACCTCAGCTGATTCCTGCACAGTTGCGGTCCCGCACCAGCGCATGCGTCATGCAGGCCTGCCGCTGCGCACCCGCACCTTGGCGCCAACCGAGGCACCCGGGTCAGGTCGGGGGGTGAGGTCAGGACTCAAGCGCCGGGCGAGCGCGCAGGTTTGATAACCGCCGCCATCCGGCGTGCCAAGCCGATGGCTGCTGCCACTGCCGGCATCGACCGGCGCGTGCCCAGCATCCACAGCGCCAGCCGACGTGGCAGGTAGACGGCGCCAAAGGCCCAGACCCGCATCAGCAGGCGTTCGAAAACGTTGTAGCCGGGATAGTTGACGAGGCCGTCGCGCATCAGCAGGCGCAGCGACGACGCGGTGTCGTCTGGAAACGGGTGATCACCCGGTACCAGCCGCCACGAGATGATGCGATGCCTCACATGTGTGGGGATGGTCAGAAAGGGCCCCGGCACCTCGACGCTGCAGCGCTCGGCCAGCAGCGCCAGCACCAGGTCACGCACGCGGTTGTTGATCACCACTTCGTGCGCCATGCTGACGCTGAAATTACCGGTGTAACCCGGCATCGTGGAGGCTCTGGCGTGCAGGCGGTAGCCCGCCAGCGGGCGCCCGGCATCGGCTACCTGGCCACTGAAAGGTGCAGCAATGAAAGGCACGGTGTCGGTGCCGATCGGCCAGTCTTCGGGCGGCACCGGGAAGCATGCTGCCACCGCGCGGCGACGGTACAGGTTGCCGCTGCCAGGCGGCCCGGCATAGTGACCGAAGCGCTTGATGGTGGGCACCACGTCTCCGTGCTGGCGCAGGAAAGGCACGATGCTGCCCAACGGTTGTGACTCACCATCGATCAGGCGCATCGGGAATTGCACTTTGGCGACACCCTCGTGCACCAGTGCCATGCAGCTCGAAATGGCGTCGCTGTCGAGGATGTCGTCTGCATCCAGCCACATGACCCACTCGCCGCGCGACGAATCGAAGGCCACGTTGTAGCCGTGTCCTTGGCCGATGTTGACCGGCACGGACACGATGCGCACCTGCGACGCGTAACGGCCAATGACCTCCACCGAGCTGTCGGTTGAGCCGTTGTCCACGACCACCACTTCCAAGGCCTGCCAAGTTTGTGCCAGCGCCGACTCAATGGCCTGACCCACAAAGCGCGCGTAGTTGTAGTTCAGGACGACGATGCTGACGAGCGGCGGGTGGGCAGGATGCATGTCCGGGTTCTTACGCCCGAATGGGCAGAAAGCCCAGATTGTGGGTGGAGTGGGACTTGCGTTTAATACTGTAAATACGTACAGTATCCTTATCAAAGGAGAAAACGCGATGAGCAAGTCTGACTTCCGCATGGTTTACAAGCCCGCGCCCGACCGTTTGCCCCGCTGGGTGTGGCGCGTCTGGGGCTGGTTCTAGCGCCTTGCTGGCGCCCCCGCGGCTGCACCTGCCTACCGAATGTTCCAGTTCCCTTTGCCACACCGCCACCATGAACGCGCCGCTATACCAGGAGGTCTTGCTACGCAGCAATGACGATCATCAACCACTGCTGCCCCTGGCAACCGACGGCGTGGCGCGATGGGTGTGGGAAAGCCGCTTCGGCTCGATGTTGATCGAGGTGATGGACGACAGCGTGTTCGTCAATGGCACCAAGGTTGAAGCACACGCCGCACTCGGGTCCGGTAGTCGAGCGGGCGGCTCTGATTGAGCCTGGCCAGGGTGGTTGAATGGCCAGCGCTGGCAGCCCGTGGCCTCGAACCCTGGATTCAGGATGGCTCCCGCGGCTCGAGCAGAGGGTGCTGATTGAACCAGGATGGCCTGCCCGGAGGGACTCGAACCCCCGACCCCCAGCTTAGAAGGCTGGTGCTCTATCCAGTTGAGCTACGGGCAGCAAGCCCGTTATTGTATGAACCGGCGTGGCGCAGTCGGCGCCTGGAGCTCGGTGTCAGCGTTTCTGGTACTGGGTCGAGCCAAAAAGCGTGGCCCGCGCTTTTTCGTCGGTCAGCGGCTTGCGTTGGCCCGCCAGCACTTCCACACCGCTCATCACGGCTGGGCGTGCGCTGATTTCATCGAACCAGCCCTTGAGATGCGGGTGGTCGGCCCAGTCGATGCCTTGGTTCTTCCAACTGCGAAGCCACGGAAAGATGGCCATGTCGGCAATGCTGTACTCGGCGCCGCCGATGTAGGTGCTGCGCGCAAGGCGTGTGTTCATGACGCCATAAAGGCGTTTGGCTTCGTTGGTGTAGCGCTCGATGGCATAGGGCACCTTCTCGGGCGCATAGATGCGAAAGTGATGAGCCTGGCCCAGCATCGGGCCCACGCCGCCCATCTGGAACATCAGCCACTGCAGCATTTCGTACTTGCCGCGCGTGTCGGGCGGCAGAAAGCGTCCCGTCTTGCCCGCCAGATACAAAAGGATGGCCCCGGATTCGAACAAAGAGATAGGCTTGCCATCGGGCCCGTCGGGGTCGGTGATGGCAGGGATCTTGTTGTTAGGGCTGATGGCCAGGAACCCGGGCTTGAACTGGTCGCCGGCGCCAATGTCCACAGCGTGAACCCGGTACGGAAGGCCACACTCCTCGAGCATGATGTGGACCTTGTGGCCGTTGGGTGTGGGCCAAGAATACACTTCAATCATCACGGCTCCTCAATGGTGAGTGCGCCTGTGGACAGGCTCTCGGAGACTCTAATCCATGCTCGAAGGTTTGAAACGACTGTTCACCCGCGGTGGCGCTGCGCCGGCCATGGATTGGGACGGCGTGCAGCCCTGGGCGCAGGCCAAGCAGTACGAGTTCCGAGGTGTGCAGTCAGAAGGCTTTGTTGTCGATGGCCGGCTGGGTGCCACGCCTTGGCGGCTGGAGTGGGGCCCGTCGCAGCGGTCATACATTGCCGGACGCGAGTTGCGGTTGCGATGCGAACTGGGACTCGGCTCTGACCTGCATGTGCTGGTGATGAATCGCGCGCTGCAGGAGCACATGGAAGCCGCGGTCTTCAACCAGTACGTCGAGGGTGTGCAGACCCGCATTGACGACCAGACGCCGCCAGAGATGCGCTGGTTGGTGATGTTTCCGAAGCTGTCGGGCGCCGAGATGGGCGACCTGCGCGAGCGTTACATGGCCGTGGCCAGCAAGAAAAGCTGGATGCTGCGCTGGCTGCAGGGCCCGCTGGCGCTGGCGCTGGCTTCACACCGCGTAAACGCCGCCACTCCGCTGGTGCTGATGATCGGTCGCGGGCGTCTGATGCTGCGCACCGAGATGGCGGAAGCCGACGTGACAGAGATCGAACGCTGGCTACGCCTGTTCGAGGTGGCCATACGCGAAACCCGGCGCGTGGCGCATGAAAGCGGCGACGCGCTGATGCCCAGCCAGGAGCCCGGCCAGCGATCAGAAGCAGACGGCGTCTAAGCGGCGGCCCCCCAGGGCCCGCACGGGTCCTGACGACCCTGTGCGTGCTCACCCTCGGCTTTGAGGCCCGTGCTCAGACCGCCGGACGGAGCTTGCCCAGTTCCAGTTTGGCGATCGCGTTGCGGTGCACTTCATCGGGGCCGTCGGCATAACGCAGCGTGCGGGCCAGCGTGTAGAAGTAGGGCAGCGGCGTGTCCTGGCACATGCCGGCACCACCGTACACCTGCATCGCCCAGTCCACGACCTGGCAGGCCATGTTGGGTGCCACCACCTTGATCATCGCAATCTCCGCCTTGGCACTCTTGTTGCCCGCCATGTCCATCATCCAGGCCGCTTTCAGCGTCAGCAATCGCGCCTGGTCGATCATGCAGCGCGCCTCGGCGATGCGTTCCTGCGTCACCGTTTGTTGGGCCAGGGTCTTGCCGAAGGCCGTGCGGCTGGTGGCCCGTTCGCACATCAGTTTCAACGCCCGTTCGGCGATGCCGATCAGGCGCATGCAGTGGTGGATGCGCCCGGGGCCGAGGCGACCCTGCGCAATCTCGAAGCCGCGGCCCTCTCCCAGCAGGATGTCGGTGACGGGCACGCGAACGTTCTTGAAGTCGACCTCCATGTGGCCATGGGGCGCGTCGTCATAGCCGAAGACCAGCAGCGGGCGCACGATGGTGATGCCCGGCGAATCGGCCGGCACCACCACCATCGACTGCTGTGAATGCTTGGGCGCACTGGGATCCGTCTTGCCCATGAAGATGTAGACCGCGCAGCGCGGGTCGCCTGCGCCGCTGGTCCACCACTTGCGGCCGTTGATGACGTAATGGTCGCCGTCGCGCCGGATGTCGGCCTCGATGTTGGTGGCGTCTGACGAAGCCACCGCAGGTTCGGTCATCGCGAAGTCGCTTAGGAGCTTGCCGTCCAGCATGGGCGCAAGCCAGCGCTGCTTATGCTCGGCGGTGCCGTAGCGTGCGAAGACTTCCATGTTGCCGGTGTCGGGTGCCGAGCAATTGAAGACCTCGCTGCTCCAGGGCACCGCGCCCATCAGTTCGGCCAACGGAGCGTAGTCCTGGTTGCTCAGGCCAAAGGTGAATTCGGCCTCGCCCTTGGCGCCCGACCCCGCTGCCTGGGCCTGCTTGCCTTCAGCGCTGGGCGGCAGGAACAGGTTCCACAGCCCGGCGGCGCGCGCCTTCGGTTTGAGCTCTTCGATCACCTGCAATGGTGTCCAGCGCTTGCCGGCAGCCGTGTTCGCTTCGATCTCTGCAAAGTAAAGCGCCTCGGTCGGGTAGACGTGCTCGGCCATGAAGGCGCTGATGCGGGCCTGCAGGTCCTGCGTGCGGGGGGAATAACTGAAGTCCATGATGTGGTCCTTTCTGTTCTGGTTCTGAGTGGGGCGGTGGTGGCGCTGCTCAGGTCTTTTCCGCAAAACCCCATGCCATTTCGGCCAGCGTGCGCGTGGCGGCGCCCGTGGCCCGGGCCTGGGCGCTGGATGCAATGCCCTCGACCACACGCTTGGCGATGCCTTGCGTGATCGAGGCCAGCCTGAACAGGTTGTAGGCGAGGTAGAAGTTCCAGTCGGCCATCACCGCGTCGGGGTTGCTGCGGCCGGTGCGCTCGCAGTAGCGGCGCACGTATTCACGTTCCGAGGGGATGCCCAGTGCGGCGTGGTCCAGGCCGCCGATGCCGCGAAACACGCCTGGCGGGATGTGCCAGGCCATGCAGTGGTAGCTGAAGTCGGCCAGCGGGTGCCCCAGCGTCGACAACTCCCAGTCCAGCACCGCCAGCACCTGCGGCCGATCGGCATCGAACACCAGGTTGTCGAGACGAAAGTCTCCATGCACCACCGACACCTGGCTGTTGTCCAGCGCGGTGGCCGGCAGGTGTGTCGGCAGCCAGGCCAGCAGCTGGTCCATCGCTGGGATGGGTTCGGTGACGGAAGCCAGGTACTGTTTGCTCCAGCGACCGATCTGACGTTCGAAGTAGTTGCCCGGCTTGCCGTAGTCGTGCAGGCCCGCTGCGGCCACATCGACGCTGTGCAGCGCCGCGATGACGCGGTTCATTTCGTCGTAAATGGCGTTTCGTCCCGCAACTTCCATGCCGGGCAGGGACTGATCCCAGAGCACGCGGCCCTGCACGAATTCCATCACGTAGAAAGCGCGGCCGATGACGGCCTCGTCTTCGCAGAGGTGGTGCATGCGGGGCACCGGAACCCCAGTGCCGTGCACGGCTTTCATGACCCGGTATTCGCGCTCGACGGCGTGCGCCGAAGGCAGCAGCTTGGCAGCGGGCCCGGGTTTGCTGCGCATCACAAAGGCCTTGCCGGGCGTGATCAGCTTGTAGGTGGGGTTGGACTGCCCTCCCTTGAACTGCTCCACCTGCAAAGGCCCGACAAAACCAGGCAGGTGCCGTTCAAGGTGGGCCTGCAGGGCCTGGACGTTGAAGGCATGGCTGTCTGCCATGGCCTTGGTGCCGGTGAAATGTTCCATCAGGTGCCTGTCAGAAGGAGTGCAGGGGGGTCATCGCTCGGCGATGTGCAGCAAACGGTCGCGCGACAGCACCACCAGGCGCGTAGGTTCCACACGCACGGCGCCTTCGCGCTCGAAACCTTTCAGTTCCTGGTTGACGCGTTGGCGCGATGCGCCCAATAACTGCGCCAAGTCTTCTTGTGCCAGTGCCAGGCCGATGCGGATCTCTTCGCCCTCGGCAATGCCATAGCTCTTGGCCAGCAGCAGAATCTGGCGCGCCAGCCGGGCTTGCAGCGGGCGCGTGTTCAGGTCTTCGAACTGGTCGAACATCAGCCGCAAGCGGCGGCAGTTCAGTCGAAGCAGCGCTTCGTACAACTCGACGTGCTGTGACAACAACAGCTTGAAGTCGGGCTTGCGCACCACCAGCAGCGTGGTGGCGCCATGGGCGTCGGCGTTGTGCGTGCGTGGCAAGCCGTCGAAGAGCGCAATATCGCCAAACCAGGTGCCTGGTTCGGCGTAGGTCAGCGTGACCTGTTTGCCCGCCAGCGACACCGTGCTGATGCGCACCGCACCGTGCGCCACGCCGCACCACTCCTGCGCGGGTGTGCCCCTCGATGCCAGGGCATCCCCGTCGGCCAGGCGGCGCACCCCTGCTCGGGCCAGGATGGCTGCGCGCAGCGTGGGCGAGAGTTTGCTGAACCATGCACCAGACTCGATGTTCTTGAGCTCGTCGATTGTAAGAAGGGGGTTCGACATGGTTTGTCTCTGGGGCGACAGCGCTTGCGTGCCATTGTTCGGGCCGTGCGCTGCGGCCCATTGTGCTTGCTATGCGTCACCGGGCCGTGCGGCCCGCACCGACCGCCTCTGGTGCCTGCAACAAGAGCGGCTCGAAGAGTCGGGTCACTCGGTGACTGGCGGCGTGTTGTGTGCTCGTCGGCACTTGCACGCTGACGGGACCACGGGCCGACAAGGCCTCGGGCAGTGTCGCCATGCGGGGGCTTCATGCTAGAGTCAATTCGATACCACAGGGGCTCTTGGCCCTCGTCCGCGAAGCATGTTTGAACGAGGTTTTCTTTCCATTTCATTGGTCGCCCTGACGTTGACGGGCTTGTCCGCTGGCGTTGCAGCAGCAGGTCTGTCGACTGGTTCCGCGGCGACCACACTGGGGCAGCCGCTGGACTACCCGGTGCAGGTGCGGCTGGATGCTGGTGAGTCGCTGATGCCCGAGTGCGTCGGCGCAGAGGTGCACCTGTCCGATCAGCGACTGCCGTCGACAGCAGTGCGCACCGTGATAGACCAGCAGGGCGCTGGCACGGCGCGGGTCCGTGTGCAGACCCAACAGGCGATCGACGAACCGGTGGTGAGCATCACGCTGCGCGTCGGGTGCGCGGCCCCGATCACGCGCCGCTTCGTCGTGTTTGCCGATCCTCCCTTGGCCGCCGCAGTGGCCCCACCAGCAGCGCCCGCACCGCCAGCACCGCCGAGCCTGGCGATGGCCCAGGCCGACGCTGTCCAGCCACCACCGGTGGCGATGACAAACCTAGCTGGCGACGGCAAGGCAGCAGGCGCAGCTGCCGGCAGCGTGCGCTCCAGATCGCGTGCTATCGAGTCCGGCATCGTGAGGCCCAGGCCTGCCGCGCCCGTGGCGCCCAAGCTGGCCGCCAAAGCGCAGGCCGTGTCGACAGTTGCGAAACAGGTTGTTGTTGCGCCGCCGGTGCCCGCTGCACCCGGCCCGCGCCTGACACTGGAGCCGGCCTTGCCGCCACCCCAGTCCACCGAGCTGGCGCGCGCCGAGGCCGATGCGGTGGGTGCTGCGTTGGCAGCCGTGGCGCAGGCGGCCAGCGCCGCCCAGGTGGCGGCGGCTGCAGCTTCGGCCTCGATCGATCGCATGGCCAGCCTGGAACGCACCGTCACCCAACTGCGAAACGACGCCCAGGCCAATCAGGCCCTGGTCGCGCAGCTTCGCGAAAAGCTGGACCAGGCGCAAGGCAGCAGCCCCTCGTTGTGGCCGCTGTTGTTGCTGGCCATGACGCTGGCCGGTCTTGCCGCGTGGCTGGCCTGGCGGCTGGGGCGCCTGCAGGCCGTGCGGCATGTGGCGTGGATGCAGCAATCGTCAGCGCTTGCCGCTGCGCAGGACTCATCGCAGCGGCCTGAGGCTATGGCCGACCAGCAGGGTCGGGCGGCGACCGGAGCGTCGCCGTTCATGAGCACCGACCTGCCCACCTTCCCGCCCCGCAGCGGGCTCGGATCGGTGCAGACGGTGCCGGGCAGTTCGGTGCTGACGCCGGGTTTCGCCACCCAAGGCACGCCGTCATCGCGGACGGCCTGGCCGGCGCCAGGCGGCATTGGTGCGCGCAACGACCGTGATTTGCCGGACATCACGCCCATGGACACGCCCATGGCACGCACCGAACCGATGCCTGCTCCGCTGCGCAGTGGTGAGAGCCCGGTGCGCGACGTGTCGATCGAGGAATTGATCGACCTGGAGCAACAGGCCGAATTCTTCGTCGTGCTGGGTCAGGAGGAAGCCGCCGTCGACCTGCTGGTAGACCACCTGCGCAGCACCGGCGGTGGCAGCCCTCTGCCGTACCTGAAGCTGCTGGAAATCTACAGCCGCACGGGAGACCGCGATGCTTACGAGCGCAACCGCGCGCGCTTCAACCACCGCTTCAACGCCTACGCGCCAGAGTGGGGCAGCGACCTTTCGCTTGGCCGATCGCTGGAAGACTACCCGGGCATCCTGCCTCGGCTGGAACAGGTGTGGCCGCGTCCGCTTGACGCGATGGCCGAACTAGAAGCGCTGCTGTTCAGAAAGTCGCGCGGTGAGCTCTTCGAGTTGCCGGCCTACCGTGAGGTGCTGTTCCTTTATGCGCTGGCGCGCGACCTGCTGGACCGCGAATCGGTGGACACCGGCACGGTCGACCTGCTGTTGCCGCTGACCGACGGCATGGCCTTCGGCATCACGGCGCCGGTGCCGTTTCTGCAGGAAGAACTGCGCCCCGGCGAACGGGACTTCGACTTCGACGACCGCCAGACGGGCCCGGTCGATTTCGACCTCACGATACCGGCCCAGCAGACGAGCATTTTCGACCCCATGGACGAGCCGCCGCGTCCGCGGCGGCGCTGAGGCCGGACACAAGACCCCGAAGGGTCTTGTGCCTGCCGAAGGCCGCATGGCGATACAAGCTCTGCGGCTGAGCTTGCTGTCGGCCCCGGCGGCTACAGCGCCCGCAGCCTTTGCAGCGCCCTCTGCAGGGTTTCGTCGGCCTTGGCAAAACACAGCCGCGCCAGCTTCTGTTCGAAGCCGCCGGCATAAAACGCACTCAGCGGGATGGCGGCCACGCCCACCTTGCGTGTCAGCCATTGGCAGAACTCGGCCTCGGGCAGGTCGCTCACAGCGCTGTAATCGACGAGCTGAAAGTAGCTGCCCTGGGTGTGCAGAGGCTTCAATCGCGTCTGCACCAAGCCCTCCAGGAACAGATCGCGCTTGCGTTGATAGAACGCCGGCAGGCCGAGATAGGGTTGCGGGTCTGCCATGTAGCGCGCCAGGCCGTGTTGCATAGGTGTGCTGACGGTGAAAACGTTGAACTGGTGCACCTTCCTGAATTCAGCCGTCAGTGACGCTGGTGCGGCCACCGTGCCGACTTTCCAGCCCGTGACGTGAAAGGTCTTGCCAAAGCTTGACACGACAAAGCTGCGCGCCGCCAGCGCGGGCAACGACGATGCGCTGACGTGGGGCGCGCCGTCGTAAACCATGTGCTCGTACACCTCGTCGGCCAGCAGCAGCACGTCGGTGGGCGCCAGCAGTGCCTCCAACTGGTCCATCTCGGCCCGTGTCCAGGCGGTGGCGCTCGGGTTGTGCGGGCTGTTGATGATGAGCAAGCGCGTGCGCGGCGACAGTGCAGCGGCGATCAGCGTGAAGTCGGGTCTGAAGGTGCCGGGCGTCAACGGCACGCGCACCACGCGGCCGCCCGCAAGCTCGATGTTGGGCGCGTAGCTGTCGTAGCAGGGCTCCAGCACGATCACCTCGTCGCCTGGGTGTACGCAGGCCAGCACCACGGTCAGGATGGCCTGTGTGGCGCCAGCGGTGATGGTGATCTCGGTGCCTGGATCGTAGCGGTGGCCGTACAAGGACTCGATCTTCTGCGCCACCCGCTCGCGCAACCCGGGCAAGCCCGTCATGGGTGGGTACTGGTTCAGGCCCTCGGCCATCGCTGCAGTCACGAAGGCCGGCAGCGCCGGGTCGCAAGGAAAGTCCGGGAAGCCCTGGCCCAGGTTCACGGCGCCCGTCTCCTGCGCCAGCGCGGACATCACGGTGAAGATGGTGGTGCCCACCTGGGGCAGGCGGCTTTGCAGCACGGGGGTACGGGGCAGGGTGGTGCTTGACATGGTGTTGCGGTGAGCCCGATCAATGGGAAGGGGGTGTCAGGTGGGGGCAGCCGCCGGGCAGCAGGCATTAGAGACCGAAGTCGCTGCCCTGGCCGGACATGGCTTGCTGAATGAGCGACGCCGACAAGTGGGGCGACAGCATCTCGGCAAAGGCCAGTACGAAGTGACGAAGATAAGCGCCGCGCTTGAACGCCACCCGCGTCACGTTGCTGCCAAACAGGTGGCCCACCGGTCGTGCCACCAGATCTGCATCAGGCGCCGAGGCCTGCATCGCCAGTTCGGTGACGACGCCGACGCCCAGACCCAGGCGGACATAGGTCTTGATGACGTCGGAATCGATCGCCTCGAGTGCGACGAAGGGCTTGAGGTGAGCGCGTTCGAAAGCGCCGTCGATGCGGGTGCGGCCGGTCACGGTGGGGTGGTACAGCACCAGTGGAAACTGCGCCAGTTGCTGCAGCGTCGGCCGTTCTTCGCCCGCCAAAGGGTGGCCGCTGGGCACCACCATCACGTGTTGCCACTCGTGGCAGGGCATGCTGACCAGCTGGTCATTCAGCGCCAGCGCTTCGGTGGCCAGGCCGACATCGGCCACGTCGTCCAGCAGCATGCGCACCACCTGCTCGGGCACGCCCTGGTGCAGCACCACCTGCACCTTGGGGAAGCGCTGGCGCAACTGCGCCACCGGGCCTGGCAGGAAGTAGCGGGCCTGCGTGTGCGTGGTGGCGATGGACAGCGTGCCGGCGTCCTGCTTCGAGAATTCTTCACCGATGCGCCTGAGGTTGGACACCTCGCGCAGGATCACGTCCACCGAGCGCAGCACATGCTGGCCCGGTTCGGTGACGCGCTTCAGGCGCTTGCCGTGGCGTGTGAAGATGTCGACGCCGAGCTCTTCTTCAAGCTCCAGGATCGCCTTGCTCACCCCCGGCTGTGAAGTGAACAGCGCACGCGCAGTCTCCGTCAGATTGAGGTTGCGCCGCACGGCTTCCTGCACGAAGCGCAGCTGCTGCAGATTCATGTCGTGTCAGCCTGCCTGGCCGGCAGCATGGCCACGGCCACCTCGGCCATGGCCTGCATCACGCGCTCGCTCTCGCCGATGGAGGCATGCAGCTGCACCTCCAGGCCCGGGTGTTCGGCGCGCGCTGCGTCCATCAGCAGCGGCAGGTCCTTGCGCACATGGCCACCGGCACCCAGAAACAGCGGCACCACGTCAACACGCGTGCAGCCGGCGGCCACCAGGGCGGCGCAGGCCTGCGGCAAGGTCGGGCTCATGAACTCCAGGAATGCCAGCTGCACCGGCAAGTCGGGCTGCATCACCCGTGCACGCGCTGCCACTTCCTGAAACGGTGTCGCCCAGCGCGGGTCTCTGGCGCCGTGGGCAAACAGCAGCAGTCCGGTTCGAATAATCATGCGGGTCGGGGTGGGCTCGTCCATGCGGTGCATCAACGGTAACGCACCAGCCAAGTAAAGGCAGCCATCGACAACAACAGGTACAGAATGCTCGGCGTGGCAGCGGCCACCCAGGGCGTCCAGCCGCGCAGCATGCCCAGATGGCCGGAAAGGTTGCTGAGCAGCACGAAACTGATCCCCAGCATGACGCCGCCGAACACCTTCAGGCTGACGCCCCCGGCCCGCGCATGCAGGTAGGCAAAGGGCAGCGCGAGGGCGACCATCACCAGGCACGCAAACGGGTACAAGGCCTTGCGCCAGAAGCGGATCTGGTGCGTCTGCGAGGCCTGCTCCTGGTCGTCCAGGTGTGCGCTGTAACGCCACAGTTCGAGCGTCGACATGGTGCCCACCGGCAGCACCGCCGCCGACACCACCCCCGCGCTGAGCGAGCTGGTCCAGGTGGCGGTGGATTGCCGCGTGACCCTGACTGCCGGGCGGCCATCGGCTCCGGGCAAAGGCCACTGTGTCGATTCGACATCGTTCAGTGTCCAGATCGACAGGTCGGTGCTGGTGGCATCCGGCCTGCTCGTGGCGTCCACGCGTCCTTCGCGCGCCTGTGTGCGCGACAGCAGCCGGCCATCACCATCGAACTCGAAGATGCGGATGCCCGACAGATGGCCCGAAGCACTGGCACCACCCACGTTCACCGAGTAGCTGCGCTCGCCTGCCGGGGTTTGGCGCCGCTCCTTCAGCCACGCGCCCGTGCCGTCCAGCCTGATGCCACCGCTGTAGCGGGCCTTGAGCAACACCGACTCGCGCTGGGCGGCAGGGGCCACGAAGTCACCGACCAGGAAGGTGACCAGTGCAAACGCGAGTCCCAGATACGCCAGCAGGCGCAGTGCCCGCCCAGGCCCGAGACCGGCCGTGCGCAGGATCGTGTATTCGGAGCCCTGGGCCATGCGCGCAAGCGAATAGATGGTGCCGATCAACACGGCGATCGGGAAGAGCTCGTAGAAGTCCCTGGGCAGTTCGAGCAAGGCCGCCTGGAAGGCCTGCCAGGCACCGGCGCCGTGCGCTCCTGCCGATTCCAGCGCGTCAACGAAGTCGATGAAGAAGAACAGCGCCAGGAAGGCCAGCGAAACGAAGGTCACCGATGCCACGATGTCCCGATACAGCAGCTTGCGTATCGTCTTCATGCCGGCGCCGCATGCACACGTCGCCGCGGGATCAAGCTCAGCCGCACGGCGGCGTGGTCGCGCCACCACAGCAGGGCCCAGGCAACGGCCAGCGCGCTGCCATGCACGGCCAGCAACGCTGTGCCCATCGACAGGCGGCTGCTGGCCACCCAGGCCTGCGAAAGATTGATGAAGTTGTAGTACACGACAAAGCTCAGCAGGGCGAACAGCAGGTTCCAGTTGCTGGCGCGCCGAGGGTTGGTGGCCGCCAGCCCTATGCCCAGCAGCAGCAGGTTGACGGCCCCTAGCAGCATGCCCAGGCGCCACGTCAACTCACCCTGGTTGCCCGGCGTGGGCTGCTGCAGCAGCGTCAGCGTGTCGGTCATTTTCGGGGGCAGTTTCTGTGCCGAGCGTGCGGCAGCTTCTCCGGCCAGCACACGGTAGGTTTCGAAGCTGGAAAGCGTGCGCTCGCCTGATGCGGTCTGCACCTGGTTGCTCTGCCCGCGCTGCAGCACGAGGTAGCGCGCTTCACCATCGGTCTGCAGGCGGCCACTCTTGGCAGAGGTCACGCTCTCGGAATGGTCCTGGTTGGACAGGATGAAGACGTTGCGTGCGTTGACGCCGTCCACGCTCTCGCGCTCGACGAAGAAGACGCGCCGGCCATCGTTGGAGCGCTGAAACACCCCCGGCGTCACGCGGGCGAGATCTGAACGCTGCTGGTAGCGGTCACGCAGTTCCTGGCTGCTGCGGTGGCCCCAGGGCCAGACGATCATCAGCAGCAAACCGCTCACCAGCATCACCGGCCAGCAGGTGCGCAGCACGGGGCGGATGAAACGGCGCAGCCCCACGCCGCTGGCAAACCAGATCACCATCTCGCTGTCGCGGTACATGCGCCCCAGGCCCAGCACGACGGCGATGAAGAGCGACAGGGCCAGCATCATCGGCAACTGCCCCAAGGCCAGATAGCCCAGCAGCAGCACCACGTCCTGCGGGGACACGGCGCCGCTGGCCGCCTGACCCACGGTGCGGATGAGTGCATTGGTGAGCATGATGGTGAGCAGCACCACCAGCGTGGCCCCGAAGCCCCGTGAAAGCTCTTTGCGTACCGTTGAATCGAATAACATCCGCCGACTTTTTTGCCTGGGACGAATTATGGACTTCAAGACTTTGGTTCCCGGCGCGACGGGACTTTCTGGCGTGCCGGCCGATGCGCTGCTGGTGGTGCTCTGTGGCAAGCCAGAGGCCGCTGCGTTGCAGGAGCAGATGGGCCCGACATTGGCGGCCGCGCTGCAAGACGCAGAGAAGGCGGGCGACTTTGCCTTCAAGCCGGCACAGGTGCTGTATGCCCACCGTCTGCCCGGTGTCAAGGCCGACCGCGTGGCGTTCGTGGCCTGCGCCGATGCATCCGTCAAGGCTTGGCGCAGGGGCGTGGCAGCGGGCGTGTCGGCCCTGAAGGGCACCGGCGCAAAGTCGCTGGCCGTGGCCACCGTGTTTGCCGCTGCCGATGGTGTGATGACACCCAGCCACGCCCAGGCCTTGCCCGGCGCGGTGGACGAAACCCTGTACGTCTACCGCGCCACCAAGCCCGGTGCCCCAGCGGCTGCGGCGCTGGCCAGCGTGTCGCTGCTGTGCGCCAAGGCCATGACCGCAGCGCTGGCCGTCGGGCTGCGTCGTGGCCAGGCCTTGGCATCGGGCACAGCGCTGGCGCGCGAATGCGCCAATCGGCCGGGCAACCACTGCACTCCCAGCTACCTGGCCGAACAGGCGCGCAAACTGGGCAAGGAATTCGGTCTGAAGGTACAGGTGCTCGACCGCAAGGACTGCGAGAAGCTGGGCATGGGGTCGTTCCTGTCGGTGGCGCAAGGCTCCGAGGAGCCGCTCAAGTTCATCGTCGCGCAATGGCTGGGCGGTGCCAAGACCGACGCCCCGGTGGTGCTGGTGGGCAAGGGCATCACGTTCGACACTGGCGGCATCTCCATCAAGCCCGCCGCCGAGATGGACGAGATGAAGTTCGACATGGGTGGTGCTGCCAGCGTGCTGGGCACGCTCAGGGCCGTGGCTGAGTTGAAGGCCAAGGTCAACCTGATCGGCATCATCCCGAGCTGCGAGAACATGCCCAGCGGCAACGCCGTGAAGCCGGGCGACGTCGTCACCAGCATGTCCGGCCAGACCATCGAGGTGCTGAATACCGACGCCGAAGGGCGCTTGATCCTGTGTGATGCATTGACCTATGCCGAACGCTTCAAGCCCGCGTGCGTGGTCGACATCGCCACGCTCACCGGAGCCTGCGTGATTGCACTGGGCCACCACCGCAGTGGGCTGTTCAGCCCTGACGATGCGCTGGCCCAGGAGCTGTTGGCGGCTGGCGATGCGGCGCTCGACCCGGCGTGGCGCATGCCGCTGGACGAAGAGTACGACGACGCCTTGAAGAGCAACTTTGCTGACATGGGCAAC
The DNA here is from genome assembly GCA_031429255.1 of Rubrivivax sp. Classification (GTDB taxonomy): domain Bacteria; phylum Pseudomonadota; class Gammaproteobacteria; order Burkholderiales; family Burkholderiaceae_C; genus Rubrivivax. The sequence continues at coordinate 38,155 of JANOZF010000137.1, read as the reverse complement.
GTGGGTGGCCGCGCCGGTGGCGCGATCACGGCGGCGATGTTCCTCAAACGCTTCACCGGCAAGATGCGGTGGGCGCACCTGGACATCGCTGGCACGGCCTGGAAATCCGGGGCTGCAAAGGGCAGCACGGGGCGCCCGGTGCCGCTGCTCACGCATTTCGTGCTCGAGCGGGCGAAATAGTCGCGCGCAGCGACTGGCATTGACGGCTTGTGCCGCAGCGGCCCATCGGTGCAACCCAGCCCGCCATGCAAGCCATTGAATTCCACACCGGTATCGAGGACCCTGTGGGGTTCGCCGTGCGGCTGCTGCGCAAGGCCTATCGGCAGCGTGCACGGGTGCTGGTGACGGCCAACACCGCCACGCTGGAACGCCTGAGCCGGCAGTTGTGGGCCGGTCATGGTCATGAGCGTGAGTTCATCGCGCATGTGCGGGTGGACCGCTGCCGGTCCGGGCAGGCGGCGCGCACGCCGCTGTGGCTGGCCGCCGAGGTGTCGGGCATGGCGCATGAGCCGGGTGTGGTCATCAATCTGGGCGCTGCTGCACCCAGCGAGCCGGCAGGCCTGGAGCGACTGATCGAAATCGTGTCGTCCGAAGAACTCGATGCGGCCGAAGGTCGACAACGCTGGCGACTGTACAAGGCAGCTGGACTGGCTGTCACACACGTGAATGCCGGCGCATCGACTTGACAGGGTGGCCGACTCGGCCATCGCTGCCTGGGCATCGGGCCATCAGATTGCGCCAGCTGTCCACCATCTGGCGGATGTGCACCGACCTGCGGTCTGGCGCGTTGTGACCAGGCCGCTGGGCCAACATGCGCCTGCTGCCGCACCCCTGTATTCCCCCAATGCCTGGGGGTCGGGTTGTGCGTTATCGTCCCGCGCTTGCTTTTTCACTGTTTGTCTATTTCGACAACATCTACCTGGAGGTATCTGCATGCAAGTCAAGCTCAACCTGATCGCCGGCGCTGCCGCCCTGTTGCTGGGCAGCTCGGTCTACGCCCAAGACATGGTCGTGAAGATCGGCCACGTGGCCCCCACCAGTGGTGGCATTGCCCACCTGGGCAAGGACAACGAAAACGGTGCCCGCATGGCCATCGAGGAGTTGAACGCCAAGGGCACCACCATCGGTGGCAAGAAGGTCAAGTTCGAGTTGCTGGCTGAAGACGATGCAGGCGACCCGAAGCAAGGCACCGCTGCCGCGCAGAAGCTGGTCGACAGCAAGGTCAACGGCGTCATCGGCCACTTGAATTCGGGCACCTCGATCCCCGCGTCGAAGATTTACAGCGATGCCGGCATTCCCCAGATCAGCCCGTCGGCGACCAATCCGAAGTTCACCCGCCAGGGCTACAAGACCACCTTCCGTGTCGTGGCTGACGACGTGCACCTCGGTGGCACGCTGGGCCGTTACGCCGTGAAGGACCTGAAGGGCAAGAGCATCGCCGTCATCGACGACCGCACGGCCTATGGCCAGGGCGTGGCCGACGAGTTCGAGAAGGGCGTCAAGGGCGCCGGTGGCAAGACCGTGGGCCGTGAATTCACCAACGACAAGGCCACTGACTTCACCGCCATCTTGACCAGCCTGAAGGCCAAGAAGCCGGACATCGTGTTCTTCGGCGGCATGGACGCGGTGGCCGGCCCGATGATGCGCCAGATGAAGCAACTGGGCATCGAAGCCAAGTTCATGGGTGGCGACGGCATCTGCTCGGGCGAACTGCCCAAGCTGGCTGCAGGCACCATGGGTGACGGCCAGGTGGTCTGCGCCGAAGCCGGTGGCGTTGAAGGCGTCGCCAAGAAGTCGATGGACGACTTCTACGCCGCCTACAAGAAGAAGTACAACGCCGACGTGCAGGTGTATGCACCGTACGTGTATGACGCACTCAACGTGATGGTGGCTGCGATGGTCAAGGCCGGTTCCGCCGAGCCTGCCAAGTACCTGCCGGTACTGGCCAAGACGTCCGGCTACAAGGGCGTTACCGGCACCATCGCCTTCGACGACAAGGGCGACGTCAAGAACGGCGCGCTGACGCTGTACACCTACAAGGGTGGCAAGCGCGAACAGATCGCCGTGGTGCGCTGATCAACAGCGCAAAGGCAAGACAAGAGGGGCTCTTCGGAGCCCCTTTCTCATGGCCGACGCAGCGTGAGAGGCGGCGCGGAACTGAGGGATCAGCGGTTTCGCGCGCCGCGCGCCCAACAAAAAAACCCGCCTTCGGCGGGTTTTCTCCAGGACCATCAAGAGCAGCGGGCCCTGTGGTACCGCAGCGCTGAAGGCAAGCCCCGAAAGCGGGGGGCCAAGCCGGTCGCGCACAGCTTGCCTGGAGATCCAGCGGCACCTGCAAAGGTGCTGCGATCCCCCAGCGCCTGGCCTTACTTCAGCTTGATTTCTTTGTACAGCACGTGCTTGCGTGCCTTCGGATCGAACTTCAGGAATTCCAGCTTTTCGGGCGTGGTCTTCTTGTTCTTGCTCGTGGTGTAGAAATGTCCGGTGCCCGCTGTGGACTCCAGCTTGATCTTTTCGCGTCCGCCTTTGCTGGCCATGATGCTCTCCTGCTCTTTCTAAGGTCGATTCAGAGTTCGCCGCGGGCGCGCAGGTCGGAAACGACCTGATCGATGCCCACCTTGTCGATCATGCGCAGCGCCGCATTGCTGATGCGCAGGCGCACCCACCGGTTCTCGGTTTCAACCCAGAAGCGGCGGTATTGCAGGTTCGGCAGCCAACGACGCTTGGTCTTGTTGTTCGCGTGCGAAACGTTGTTGCCCACCATCGGGCCCTTGCCAGTGACTTGACAGACGCGTGCCATGACGCACTCCACGGTAGTTTGATTTTTGGTGCTGTTGCCAGCAAAGCCAATGATTATAAGCCGGACTTTGCCTGCCGCGCCAACTCAGTTGTCCTGTTGTTCCAGAAAACGCTGCGCATCGAGCGCCGCCATGCACCCCGTGCCAGCGCTGGTGATGGCTTGGCGGTAGATATGGTCCTGCACATCACCGGCGGCAAAGACGCCCGGCACGCTGGTCATGGTGGCCATGCCGTCCAGGCCTGTGCGGGTGACGATGTACCCGTCCTTCATCTCCAGCTGTCCCTTGAAGATGTCGGTGTTGGGCTGATGGCCGATGGCGATGAAACAGCCTTTCAGGGCCAGGTCCTGGGTGGCGCCGTCTTTAGTGCTCTTCAGCCTCACGCCCGTGACGCCGGAGCTGTCGCCCAGCACTTCGTCCAGTGTCTGCCACAGGTGCAGTTCGATCTTGCCGGCGGCGACCTTGGCCATCACCTTGTCCATCATCACGGCCTCGGCGCGGAACTTGTCGCGCCGGTGCACCAGATGCACCTTGCTCGCGATGTTCGACAGGTACAGCGCCTCCTCGACCGCGGTGTTGCCGCCACCGACCACGCACACCGTGTCGTTGCGATAGAAAAAGCCGTCGCAGGTGGCGCACCCACTCACGCCCCGGCCCATGAAGGCCTGCTCGCTGGGCAGCCCCAGGTACTTGGCGCTGGCGCCGGTGGCAATGACCAGCGAATCGCAGGTGTAGGTGCCCGAGTCGCCGACGAGTTTGAACGGGCGCTGGCTGAAGTCGACCTGGTTGACGTGGTCGAAGATGATGCGGGTCTTGAAGCGCTCGGCGTGTTCCAGGAACCGTTGCATCAGTTCCGGGCCTTGCACGCCAGCCACGTCGGCCGGCCAGTTGTCGACCTCGGTCGTCGTCATCAACTGCCCGCCTTGCGCGATGCCGGTGATCAGCACCGGCTCCAGATTGGCGCGCGCTGCGTACAGCGCGGCGGTGTATCCGGCGGGGCCTGAGCCCAGGATGAGTACGCGGGCGTGGTTTGTGGTCTGGGGCATGGTGGATGGAAGATGGAGAGTGAAGGGTGAGCCGATGCGGTGGCCTGAGCGGGCTGGGGCCGGCGGGGCCTGGGCCACGGCCCAGGCCGCCATCGTCGCAGCAATCAGACGACGAGCAGATCTGGGGGGCGGATGGGTCTCACTTCCAACGGAAACGAGCACATTAGTCGGCAGAATAGCTCGATTCTTGCAGAGCCTGTGACACTTGGTGTGTGCACGGGTTTGCAGGCTTCGATCACCCAAGCAAGAGGAGTACTCCGATGTCGATGCTGTCCAACCTGGACCTGATCCGCCGCGTTCCCTTGTTCTCCATGCTTACCGTGGACCAGGCGCAGGCCATTGCCGACAGCGTTGTGAAGCGCCGCTACCGACGCGGTGAACTGGTGGTGGAGCAGGGCCGCAAGAGCAATGCGCTGTTCATCCTGCTCAATGGCCGTGCCCGGGTGCTGACCGCTGACACACGCGGCCGCGAGGTCATCCTGGCGGTGCTGGAGTCGGGCGACTACGTGGGCGAAATGAGCCTGATCGACAACGAACCCCACTCGGCCACCGTTCGAGCCGAGATCCAGACCGACATGCTGGTGCTGGCGCGTGCCGACTTTGCGCGCTGTCTGCCTGAAAACTCCACGCTCTCCTACGGCATCATGCGCGGGCTGGTGCGGCGCTTGCGCAACGCCGACCGGCAGATCGAGTCGCTGGCGCTGCTGGACGTCTACGGGCGCGTGGCGCGGACCTTGCTGGACATGGCCGAAGAGATTGACGGCGTGAAGATCATCCGCCACAAGGTCAGCCGACAAGACATGGCCAAGGTGGTGGGTGCCTCTCGCGAGATGGTCAGCCGCGTGATGAAGGACCTGGAAGACCGCGGTGTCATCGAGACCCAGGAAAACGGTTCCGTTGTCATCAAGGAAAGGCTGCAGAACGACTGAGGTCGTGGCGGCCTGAGACACAGGCCGCTGCCGGTGTCTGCCTCGGCTGGCGTGACGAGCGGGAAGTGGCTGCGCTTGCGGGCTGCGCCCTGAGCCGGAGCTTGCGATCATTCACAATCGCGGCATGAGTTTTCCCCTTGGTTCCTTGCGCGGTGACGGCACCGCAACCGCAACCGCTACCGTCGCCGATGCCGTGAGGGCGCCTGCGGCTGCGCCCGGTCGATGGCGCCAGCAGGCCCTGCTGCTGGTGGGCGCGCTGGTCTGGGTGTTGCTGCTGCTGGCCATGGTCACGCACCACGGCGACGACACGGCTTTCAGCACCTCTGGTGGCCACGCCGCCTTGCACAACAAGGCCGGTGTGCTGGGAGCGCGCGTCTCTGATGCGCTGCTGTTCCTGTTCGGGTTTTCGGCCTGGTGGCTGTTGCCGGTGTCGTTGCGCGTCTGGCTGAAGGCCTTGGCGAAAGCGATGCGGGGCCCCCAGGACACGCCGGCCGCTCCGCGCTGGCAATTCTGGCTGGGCGTGGCGCTGCTGCTGGCAGCCAGCTGTGCGCTGGAGTGGTCGCGCCTGTATCGCTGGGAAACGCTGCTGCCCGGCCATGCCGGCGGCGTGCTGGGCTACGCACTGGGGCCGGCTTCAATGCGCTGGCTGGGCTTTGCCGGCTCAGGTGTGCTGTGGATCGCGCTGCTGGTGGTGGGTCTTGCGATGGCGTTCCGGTTCTCCTGGCTGCGCCTGGCCGACGCCATCGGCATGCGGCTGGACGGCCTGCGCGAACGGCGCGCCGACCTGCGGGAGCAGGAAGAAGACCGCCGCGTGGGCGAGATGGCGGCGCAAGAGCGCCAGGATGTGGTGGAAGAGCAGCGCCAGGAAGAGCAGGAGCAGCCTCACCTACCCTTGCTGATCGCGCCGGTGCTGTCCGAGATCGTGCCGTCGCCGCGTCTGGCCAAGGAACGCCAGAAGCCATTGTTCGCCGAACTCAGCGACACCAGGCTGCCGCAGGTGGACCTGCTCGATGGCGTGACGGCGCGTCAGGAGTCGGTGAACGCCGAGTCGCTGGAGATGACGTCGCGCCTGATCGAGAAGAAGCTGAAGGACTTTGGTGTCGAGGTGCGCGTGGTGGCGGCCTCACCGGGCCCTGTCATCACCCGTTATGAAGTCGAACCCGCCACGGGCGTGAAGGGCTCGCAGGTGGTGAACCTGGCGCGCGATCTGGCCCGTTCGCTGTCGCTGGTGAGCATCCGCGTGGTGGAGGTGATTCCGGGCAAGAACACGATGGCGCTGGAACTGCCCAACGCGCGGCGGCAGATGATCCGCCTGTCGGAAATCCTGGGCTCCGACGTCTACAACAGCTCGGCCTCGCTGCTGACCATGGGCCTGGGCAAGGACATCGTCGGGCAGCCCGTGGTGGCCGACCTGGCCAAGATGCCGCACTGTCTGGTGGCCGGCACCACGGGTTCGGGCAAGAGCGTGGGCATCAACGCGATGATCCTGAGCCTGTTGTACAAGGCCGAGGCACGGGATGTGCGACTGATCCTGATCGACCCGAAGATGCTGGAGATGAGCGTCTACGAGGGCATCCCGCACCTGCTGGCGCCGGTGGTCACCGACATGAAGCAGGCTGCCAACGCGTTGAACTGGTGCGTGGGTGAAATGGAGCGCCGCTACAAGCTGATGAGCAAGCTGGGCGTGCGCAACCTGGCGGGCTACAACCGCAAGATCCTCGAGGCGGGCGAGCGCGGCGAGAAGCTGCCCAACCCCTTCAGCCTGACCCCCGATGCCCCCGAGCCACTGGAGCGTCTGCCGCACGTGGTGGTGGTGATCGACGAGCTGGCCGACCTGATGATGGTGGTGGGCAAGAAGATTGAAGAGCTGATAGCGCGCCTGGCGCAGAAGGCACGCGCCTGCGGCATGCACCTGATCCTGGCCACGCAGCGCCCCAGCGTCGACGTCATCACCGGCCTCATCAAGGCGAACATCCCCACCCGCCTGAGCTTCCAGGTCAGCAGCAAGATCGACAGCCGCACCATCCTGGACCAGATGGGCGCGGAGGCGTTGCTGGGGCAGGGCGACATGCTGTACCTGACGCCCGGCGGCGGCCTGCCGGTGCGCGTGCACGGCGCCTTTGTCAGCGACGAAGAGGTGCACCGCGTTGTGGAGTATCTGAAGACACAAGGTGAACCCAATTACATCGAAGGCATTCTGGAAGGTGGCGTGCTCGATGGCGACGCGCCCGGTGGCGAAGGCGGCGGCGCCGGGGCGGCAGGTGGCGAAGCCGACCCGATGTACGACCAGGCCGTGGGCATCGTGCTGCAGCACCGCCGTGCCTCGATCTCGCTGGTGCAGCGGCACTTGCGCATCGGCTACAACCGCGCTGCCCGCTTGCTGGAACAGATGGAGCAGTCGGGCGTGGTCTCGGCCATGGGCCACAGCGGCAACCGAGACATCCTGGTACCCAAACGCGATGAGTGAGCGGTCCTACACAACATCTGTCTTGCTTCGTCTTCAGCAGGGCGTCGCTGCCAGCCCGGCCAAGGCGTTGCTGCCTGGTCTGCTGTCGGGCCTCTCGCGCTGGCTGGCCGTGGTGCTGCTGACGGCATCGGGCGCAGCCCGCGCCGATGCGGTGGACTCGTTGCGGGCCTTCGTGCGCGACGTGAAGAGCGGCCAGGCCAGCTTCACGCAGACCGTGACCTCGCCTGACGGTGCGCGCAAGAAGACTAGCAGCGGCGAGTTCGAATTCGCGCGACCGAACCGGTTTCGCTTCGCCTACACCAAGCCTTTCGAGCAACTGATGGTGGCAGACGGCCAGAAGGTGTGGATCTACGACGCCGACCTGAACCAGGCCAGTTCGCGCAAGCTCACGCAGGCGCTGGGCGTCACGCCGGCGGCCATCTTGGCGGGCACTGCGCTGGAGCCTGAATTCAAGCTGGCGAATCTGCCGTCTGCCCAGGGACTGGATTGGGCCTCCGCGACGCCGCGTGCCGCTGGCGGCTCCTTTCAGGAACTGCGCGTGGGTTTTCGCGGCAAGGACCTGGTGGCAATCGAGATCACCGACAGCTTTGGCCAGCGATCACGGCTGGACTTCGCGCGTTTTGCCGCCAACGTGGCGGTGCCCGACGCGCGGTTCGAGTTCAAGGCACCGGCCGGCGCCGACGTGGTGGAGCAGTAGCCTCCGGGCAGACACAGCTGGGTACCCTATGGGCCGACGACTGTCGGTTCAGCGTTCAGTGTTCCTGGCCGCAGTCGCCCCGACACCGCACCAGCTGGATCAGAACACCAACTTCAGGCCCATGCTCACCGTCTTGGCCTTGTCGTCAGCCGTTTGCAGGGCGTTGGCGACGCTGACGAACAGGTCCTTGGTGGCGCGCCAGCCCATGCCCAAGGAAACCGATGGTTTGCTGCGCTCTTTACCGAAGATGTCTGCGGCAAAGCTGAAGGGGTCGGTGGTCTCGACGCCGAGCGACCACGAGCCGGTGGTTCTGGACTGCAGGCGGTTGCGCGTGAACCCGAGGTTGGCATGTGCGATCACGCCGTTGCTGATTTCGCGCGTGGCCACCGCCACGATGGTGGATGACTCGAGCTCGGTGCGCTGGCCCTGCATCACGGCCCAGCGCAGGCTGTAGCGCACACCAAAGCCGGTGGTTCCGTCCTCTGGCGCCACCAGTGTGGTCTTGCCGGCAACGCGGTATGCCTCGGCACGCAGGCCGTCGACACGGGCGCTGCTCATGCCGATGGCAAATTCCGAATGGGCGCCAGAACCGCAGGAAAACTGGACATCGGAACCGCCCGACATCGGCGCCACGCCGGCCTTTTCATTGGCACGCACGAACTCGACCTGACACGTGCCAGGCGCCAGTGCGTCGGCAGTCTCGCTGACCAAGGGATGGCCGGCCCGGGCCATGGGTGTGGCCATTGCGGCAACCAAAGGCAGCAGGCGCAGAGCGGTTTTCATCTTGGTTCCTTAAAGGGGGTGTTGCGGGACGTGTGCACCGCGCGATCCGGGCGTGCAGGGCAGCGCAGCATCAGTGCGCCACCTTGTCCATCAGCCCCATTTCCGGGCTGCTCATCACCTGCTCGATGTCCATCAGTATCAACATGCGCAGTGCGTCGCCGGTCTTCACTGTACCCAAGCCGACGATGTAGTTGGCGTCGATGGCGCCGTTGAACTCTGGCGCGGGTCGCACGTCTTCGCCACCCAGTTCCAGCACGTCGCTCACCGAGTCGACCACCATGCCCACGGTGCGGCCTGCGATGTTCAGGATGATGACCACCGTGAATCCGTTGTATTCCACGTGCTCCAGGCTGAAGCGGATGCGCATGTCGACAATGGGCACGATGACACCGCGCAGGTTGACCACGCCCTTGATGAAACCGGGTGCGTTGGCGATGCGCGTGGGCGCTTCGTAGCCGCGGATTTCCTGCACTTTCAAGATGTCGATGCCGTACTCTTCGGCCCCCAGCCTGAAAGACAGAAATTCCCGTGCGGGCACGTGGCCGGTTGCGTCGGAACCGTTGCGTGCCGGGTTGTTTTCGGAAGGCGATGCTGCGGCGGTGATCATGGTGGGTGTCGCACTCGGTTGGGTGTTGGTTCGGGGCCAGGCCAGGACCCGCCCGGCGGCGCCTGCCGGCACTGGTCGCTGCCTTGCGTGCCAGGGCATGCCGGGCTCCAGTGTGCGGGCTCAGCGCCGCAGCCAGCGCAGAGAAATGCACGCCACCGAGGGCGCATTTCGTCGCCTCCACTGTCGCGCGACAATGAGCGCATGGGCACATTGCCGAGTCTTCAAGTCCTGCCGGCAGACCGGCCGCAAGCGGCCCTTTTCGAAGAGCCGGAGACAGCGCCGCTGCACAGCTCCTCCTCACCCGAAGCCACACCATTGCCGCTGGCTGAGCGCATGCGCCCGCGCAGCCTGGACGACGTGGTGGGGCAGGCGCACCTGCTGGGCCCTGGCCGGCCGCTGCGGGTGGCGCACCAGGCGGCGCGGCTGCCATCGATGATCCTGTGGGGTCCTCCCGGGGTCGGCAAGACCACGTTGGCGCGGTTGCTGGTGGGTGCCAGCCAGGCCCACTTCATCGTGCTGTCGGCGGTCATGGCGGGGGTGAAGGACATCCGCGAAGCGGTTGAGCAGGCGCAGGCCCAGCAACGAGCCGGCCGGGTCTCGGTGGTGTTCGTCGACGAGGTGCACCGGTTCAACAAGGCGCAGCAGGACGCCTTCTTGCCGCATGTGGAATCGGGCCTCTTCAGCTTCATCGGCGCGACCACCGAGAACCCGTCGTTCGAGGTCAATTCAGCCTTGCTGTCGCGCGCCACGGTGCACGTGCTCAAGCCGCTGGAAGACGCCGACCTCGGGCTGCTTCTGGGCCGCGCGCAGACGCTGTTGCAAGCCGCCGCTCTGGCGCCCGAAGCGCGCACGCAGCTGGTGGCGTATGCCGACGGAGACGCCAGGCGGCTGCTCAACGCCTATGAAAACCTGGTCAGCGCCAACCCGGGATGTGTGCAGTTGGGGCTGGCCGAGCTCGAGGCCACGCTGGGCGCGCTGCTGCGCCGGGGCGACAAGGGCGGCGACGTCTTTTATGACCTCATCTCGGCGCTGCACAAGTCGGTGCGCGGCTCCAACCCGGACGCGGCGATGTACTGGCTGGCGCGGATGCTGGACGCCGGCGCCGACCCGCGCTACGCCGCGCGACGCATCGTGCGCATGGCCAGCGAAGACATCGGCCTGGCGGACCCGCGTGCGCTGCGGCTGGCGCTGGACGCCGCCGAGGTGTTCGAGCGCCTGGGCTCGCCAGAGGGTGAACTGGCACTGGCGCAGGCCGTGGCCTATCTGGCCGTGGCGCCCAAGAGCAACGCCGTCTACAAGGCCTGGAACGAGCTGCGCGAATTGGTGCGCAGCGACGGCTCACGCCCCGTGCCCAACCACCTGCGCAACGCACCCACGCGGCTGATGAAGGGTCTCGGGCATGGCGCCGGCTACCGCTACGCGCACGACGAGGCGCAAGGCTATGCGGCCGGGGAAAGCTACCTGCCCGAAGGCCTGCCCAGTCGCCGCTTCTACCAGCCCGTGGCGCGCGGCCTCGAATTGCGCATCGGCGAAAGGCTGGCCGAGTTGAGACGGCTGGACGAACGGGCCCAGGGTAAGCCCGAAGAGCCGAATTAATCACCGCCCCGGCGAGCCTCGGGCGCGTTTCCTCCGGCTGCCGAAGGGGTAACTCCGCTCCGATGCACGGTGAGGCGGAACCTAGAATGCCGCCGCAACGTCGCAAACGCGCAAGAACGAGACTCGCCTTGATGTGGTGCATGAAGCGGCCTGCTTATTGCGTACCACCGGGCTCGGTCAAGACAAGCGGCGACAAACGGAGTGAGTCTCGATGGAAACCTTCTTCCAACAGATCATCAATGGTCTGGTGCTGGGCAGCATGTATGCGCTGGTGGCACTGGGCTACACGATGGTCTACGGCATCATCAACCTGATCAACTTCGCCCACGGCGAAGTGCTGATGGTCGGTGCCATGGTCAGCTGGACGGTGGTCTTGCTGCTGGCCGATACCGGTATGCCGGGCTGGCTGATGATGCTGATATCGCTGGCATGTGCCATCGTCGTCTGCGCGGCATTGAACTTCACGATCGAGAAGCTGGCCTATCGCCCGCTGCGCACAGCGCCGCGGCTGGCCCCGCTGATCACGGCCATGGGCATGAGCCTGCTGCTGCAGACGCTGGCCATGATCATCTGGAAACCCAACCCGAAGCCCTATCCGATCCTGCTGCCGAGCGACCCGATCAACCTGGGTGGTCCGGTCATCAGCGTCACGCAGTGCCTGATCCTGGGTCTGACAGCGGTGATCCTTGCCGCATTGATGTACCTGGTGAACAAGACCAAGCTGGGCCGTGCGATGCGCGCCACCGCCGAGAACCCGCGCGTCGCGGCGCTGATGGGCGTGAAGCCCGACATGGTGATCTCGGCCACCTTCATCATCGGCGCCGCGCTGGCCGCTGTGGCGGGCGTGATGTGGGCTGCGAACTACGGCACCGTGCAGCACGCAATGGGTTTTCTGCCCGGGCTGAAGGCCTTCACGGCCGCGGTGCTGGGCGGCATCGGCAACCTGGGCGGTGCCGTTGTGGGTGGCATCCTGCTGGGTCTGGTCGAGGCGCTGGGCGCAGGCTATCTGGGCGACCTGACGGGTGGCGTGCTGGGCAGTCACTATGCCGACATCTTTGCCTTCGTGGCACTGATCCTGGTGCTCACGCTGCGGCCGCAGGGCCTGCTGGGCGAGCGCGTGGCTGACCGGGCTTGAGGCAGGAGCAACCCATGAAAAACAAGATCGTTGTCTTCATCCTGTGCGCGCTGGCGCTCATCGCGCTGCCGCTGTTTGCGCAGCAGTTCGGCCAGGGCTGGGTGCGCATCATGGCGCTGGCGCTGCTGTATGTGCTGCTGGCGCTGGGCCTGAACATCGTGGTGGGCTACGCGGGCCTGCTCGACCTGGGCTTCGTGGCCTTCTATGCCGTGGGCGCCTACATGTATGCGCTGCTGGCCAGCCCGCATCTGATGGAGAACTTCCCCTGGATCGCCGAGCTTTTCCCCAACGGTTTGCACACCCCCATCTGGGCCGTGATTCCGCTGGCCGCGTTTCTGGCCGCAACGGCCGGCGTACTGCTGGGCACGCCGGTGCTGAAGTTGCGGGGTGATTACCTGGCCATCGTGACGTTGGGCTTTGGCGAGATCATCCGCGTCTTCCTGAACAACCTCGAACACCCGATCAACATCACCAACGGCCCGCGCGGGCTGGACCGCATCGACGGCATGAACATGTTCGGCCTGGACTTCGGCAAGAAGCTGCAGATCGGGGACTTCACCATTCCGTCGGTGACGATGTACTACTACCTGTTTCTGGTGCTGGTGGTGATCAGCGTCGTCATCTGCCACCGCCTGGAGACCAGCCGCATCGGTCGCGCCTGGATGGCGATCCGGGAAGACGAAATCGCCGCCAAGGCAATGGGCATCAACACCCGCAACATGAAGTTGCTGGCCTTCGGCATGGGCGCCACCTTCGGCGGGGTCAGCGGCGCCATGTTTGCCGCCTTCCAGGGCTTCGTGTCACCCGAATCCTTCAGCCTGATGGAAAGCGTGATGATCGTTGCGATGGTGGTGCTGGGCGGCATGGGGCATCTGCCTGGCGTCATTCTGGGCGCGGTGATGCTGGCCGCGTTGCCAGAGGTTCTGCGTTATGTCGCCGGCCCGCTGCAGCAGGCCACGGGCGGGCGGCTGGACGCTTCGATCCTGCGCCAATTGCTGATCGCTTCGGCCATGATCGGCATCATGCTGCTGCGCCCGCGCGGCCTGTGGCCCGCGCCCGAGCATGGCAAGGCAGCACCCAATCCTGTGAACGCTGGCGCCGCCGGTGCGCCTGGCAACAGCGGCAAGGCGGCCTGAGATGAGCGACGTCGTATTGAATGTTCAAGGCGTCAGCAAGCGCTTCGGCGGCCTGCAGGCATTGTCGGAAGTGGGCGTTTCGATTCAGCGCGGGCAGGTCTACGGCTTGATCGGCCCCAATGGCGCCGGCAAGACCACCTTCTTCAACGTCATCACCGGCCTGTACACGCCAGACGCCGGCACCTTCGAGTTGGGTGGTCAGCCGTACAAGCCCAGTGCCGTGCACGAGGTGGCCAAGCAGGGCATTGCCCGCACCTTCCAGAACATCCGGCTCTTCCCTGAAATGACGGCGCTGGAGAACGTGATGGTGGGTCGCCATGTGCGCACCAAGTCCGGCTTGTTCGGTGCGGTGTTCCGCACCGCCAGCTTCAAGGCCGAGGAAGCCGGCATCGCCAAGCGTGCGCAGGAACTGCTGGACTACGTGGGCATCGGCCGTTATGCCGAATTTCGTGCCCGTACGCTGAGCTATGGCGACCAACGTCGCCTGGAAATTGCGCGCGCGCTGGCCACCGACCCGCAGCTCATCGCGCTGGACGAGCCAGCCGCCGGCATGAATGCGACCGAAAAGGTGGTGCTGCGTGAACTGATCGACCGCATCCGCAAGGACGGCCGCACGATCTTGCTCATCGAGCATGACGTGAAGCTGGTGATGGGCCTGTGCGACCGTGTGACGGTGCTGGACTACGGCAAACAGATCGCCGAGGGCAGCCCGGCTGACGTGCAGAAGAACGAGAAGGTGATCGAGGCTTACCTCGGCGCCGGCCAGCATTGAAAGCGCAGCAGCGATGAGCACGACACTACTCAAGATCACCGGCCTGAAGGTGGCCTACGGCGGCATACAGGCGGTCAAGGGCGTCAGCTTCGAGGTGCGCCAAGGCGAACTGGTCAGCCTGATTGGCGCCAACGGCGCGGGCAAGACCACCACGCTGAAGGCCATCACCGGCATCCAGGCCCCGGCCGACGGCGAGATTGAATTCATGGGCCGTTCCATCAAGGGGCAGGGCGCCTGGAATCTGGTTGAACAGGGGCTGGTGATGGTGCCGGAAGGGCGGGGCACCTTCACCCGCATGACCATCACCGAAAACCTGCAGATGGGCGCATTTGTCAGGAACGACAAGGCCGAGATCGAGGCCGACATCGACAAGGTGTTTGGCATCTTTCCGCGGCTGAAGGAGCGAGCGCTGCAGCTGGCGGGCACCATGAGCGGTGGCGAACAGCAGATGCTGGCCATGGGCCGCGCGCTGATGGCGCGCCCCAAGGTGCTGCTGCTCGACGAACCGAGCATGGGCCTGAGCCCCATCATGGTGGACAAGATCTTCGAGGTCGTGGCCGACATCCACAGCCGGGGCACCACCGTGCTGCTGGTGGAACAGAACGCCAGCCGCGCACTGGGCCTGGCCAACCGCGGCTACGTGATGGAGTCGGGCGAGATCACCATGACGGGCGAGGCCAGGGCGCTGCTCAGCGACCCCAAGGTGCGCGCGGCCTACCTGGGCGAATAGGCCAGGGCGCTCCGGGCCGGGCTCTGTCCGGCTCGACGGGGCCGGTTGGCCAGGCTGCGCGCGGCTCGACGGGCCCGGTTCGCCGGGCGGCCTGCCCCGCGCGGACGGGCCGCGACCGCCGCCGCTCTCAGTCCACGCTGGCGCCGCTGGCCTTGACGACCTTTTCGTACTTGTCGCGTTCGTTGCGCACGAACGCAGCAAACTGCTCGGGGGACGTCGGTGCCGGCTGCGCCAGCAGGCCGGCCATTCGGCTCTTCACCTCCGGCGCATTCAGGGCTTCGGTGAAGGCCTTGTTCAGGGCTTGCAGTTGCGCTGCGGGCAGTCCTGCGGGCGCGAATAGGCCAAACCAGGTGCTGATGTCGAAGGCCTTCAAACCCAGCCCGGCCCCGCTTTCGGCCACGGTGGGCACATCCGGCAAGGCGCTGGAGCGCTGCGCGGTGGTCACGGCCAGCGCCTTGAGCCGGCCGCTCAAGATGTTGGCCGACGCGGCGGCCAGGTTGTCGAAGTTGAAGTCGACCTGGCCCGCAACCAGGGCCAGCTGCGCCGGCGGCCCGCCTGCGTAGGGGATGTGCACCGCGAACAGCCCCGCCTGGGCCTTGAACATCTCGCCCGCCAGATGGCCTGCGCTGCCGTTGCCGCCGCTGCCGTAATTCAGTTGCCCAGGGTGGCGCCGGGCATAGGTGACCAGGTCGGCCAGGCTGTTCACGCCCAGGCGCTGCGCGGCGTCGGTGTTCATCACCAGCACGTTGGGCACCTGCGCCACCAGCGTGATCGGCGTGAAGTCGCGCAGCGCGTCGTAGGGCATGCGCTTGTACAGCCAGGGGTTGATGGCGTGGGTGGCCACGGCGCCCATCAGCAAGGTCTGGCCATCGGGCGCGGCTTTCGCCACCAGGTCGGCGCCCAGGTTGCCACCGGCGCCGGGGCGGTTTTCCACCACCACGGTGCCCAAGCTGTCCCTCACCCGCTCAGCCAGGACGCGGGCTGCGATGTCCAGCGGGCCGCCGGGCGGGTAGGGCACGATCAGGCGTATCGAGCGGGCCTGTGCCCAGGCTGATGTGGCGGCACAGGCCACGGTGGTGGCCAGCAAGGCGTTGCGGCGGTTGATCATCGGCGGGCTCTGTCCTGGTTCGACGCCGTCAGACGGCGGCTTCGTGCTTGTCGGCCTCGGAGGTGAACGAGTCGGCAAAGAACTCGTCAGCGGGCAGGCCGCAGCGCTGCACGAAGTCGCGCTGCGCTGATTCCACCATCACCGGCACGCCGCAGGCATACACCTGATGACCCGAAAGGTCGGGGTAGTCCTGCATCACGGCCTGGTGCACAAAGCCCCTGCGGCCGCTCCAGGCATCGTCCGCTGTCGGCTCCGACAGCACCGGCACGTAGCGCAGCTTGGGCATCGTCGCTGCAGCCTGCTCGCACCAGTCGTGCTGGTACAGGTCGGCCTGGCGCCTGCAGCCCCAGTACAGCACCACCGCCCGGTTGCTGGCCTTGTGCTGCAGCTGCTCGATCAGCGCCTTGATGGGCGCAAAACCGGTGCCGCTGGCCAGCAGAATGATCGGCTTGGCGGAGTCTTCGCGCAGGAAGAAGGTGCCAAACGGACCTTCCATGCGCAGGATGTCCTTCTCCTTCATGGCGGAAAACACGTGGTCGGTGAACTTGCCGCCGGGCATGTGGCGGATGTGCAGCTCGATCGCCGGCGGGCTGCCCAGGTTGTGCATTGCGTTGGCCATGCTGTAGCTGCGCCGCGCGCCGTCGCGCAGGATGAACTCCACGTATTGGCCGGCGCGGTACTGCAGATTCTGATTGGCAGGCAACTGCAGCCGCACCACGGCCACGTCGGGCGCAGGCTTGTCGATGCTCAGCACTCGGCTGGGCAGCTTCAGCACCGGGTACTCGCCCGCCCCAGGCACGCTGCGGGCTTCGACGATGCAGTCGGTCTGCGGCCTGGCGCAGCAGGTCAGTATGAAGCCGGCCTCTTCTTCAGCGGTCGACAGAGCCTTCTGCTGGTGTACGCCATGCACGACACGACCCTCGATCAACCGGCTCTTGCAGGAACCGCAGGCGCCGTCGCGGCAGCCGTAGGGCATGCCGATGTTCTGGCGGATGGCGGCGGGCAGGATGCATTCGTTGTCGTCGACAGTGAAACTGCGCTGTGCGGGGGTCAGGGTGATGTTGAAGCTCATGGTCCTGGCTGGATGGCGCCCAATGGGCGCACGCTGATGTCGGGGCCCCCGTGGGGGGCGAACGTAAACTCTGTTTGAATTGTGCCCGGCTGTACGGCCACCGCCTCAATCCCATGACCCCTGCACATAAGTCCGCTCACCGACGCCCGACGCTGCTCATCGTGGGTTGCGGCGATGTCGGCATGCGGGTTCTGAATCTGCTCCACAAGCAATGGCGCGTGTTCGCCTTGACCTCGTCACCGGCGCGTCGGTCCATGCTGCGGCAGGCCGGCGCCGTGCCGCTGCTGGGCAATCTGGACCAGCCCTCGACCCTGGGCCGGCTGGCCGGGCTGGCCGATGTCGTGCTGCACCTGGCGCCTCCAGCCGCCAGTGGGCTGGTGGACCGCCGCACCGCCGCCCTGCTGCAGTCGCTGCTGAGAGGCCATCGGGTGCGCCGCCTGGTCTACGCCAGCACCACCGGTGTCTACGGGGACTGTCAGGGCCAGACTCTGGACGAGACCCGCGGCGTATCGCCAGGAACCGATCGCGCACGGCGGCGGGTGGACGCCGAGGCGCAGGTTCGGCACTACGGCCGCGTGTCGGGGGCCACGGTCTCGATCCTGCGCGTTCCAGGCATCTATGCACGAGACCGCGAAGGCGGCCAGCCGCGCGACCGGGTGCTGCGGCGCGCGCCCGTGCTGGTGCCCGAGGACGACGTCTACACCAATCACATCCACGCCGATGACCTGGCGCGCGCTTGCGTGGCAGCGCTGTGGCGCGGCGCACCTCAGCGCGTTTACAACGCCTGTGACGATACCGATCTGAAGATGGGCGACTACTTCGACCTCGTGGCCAGACTGGAAGGCCTGCCACTGCCGCCGCGTGTCACGCGCGCACAGGCGCTGCAGCAACTGGGGCCGATGCAGCTGAGCTTCATGGGCGAGTCCAGGCGCATCGAGAACCGCCGACTGAAGGCAGAGCTGCAACTGAGGCTGCTGCACCCGACAGTGCTGCAAGGGCTGCAGCCTCGGTGATGAACCGCCGCCGCTCGGGCCGCTGATGGCCTTTGGCCAGGCGCCTAACGCCGACGTTTGCCGAAGGGCGGGTGACCGCGCCAGTAGCGGATCATCAGGAAGCCACCCACCATGCCACCCAGGTGCGCAAAGTGGGCGATGTTGCCGCCGCCGGCGCCGAGCAGCGAATCGAGCAGGCCAGAACCCAACAACAGCTCGATGCCGCCGAACACCATCACGAAGGTGCGTGCCTTCATCGGAATGGGCGGGAACAGCGGCATGATGACGCGGTTCGGAAACAGCATGCCAAAGGCGAGCAAGAGCGCAAACAGCGCGCCCGAAGCGCCCACCGTGGGGTTGCTCATGCCCATCAACTGGCTCACCACCAGCTGGGCCACCGCAGCCGCCAGAACGCCTGCCAGCAGGAACTGCGCGTAGCGCTTCTGGCCCCACAGGCGCTCGAGCTCGGAGCCGAACATCCACAGGCCCAGCATGTTGAAGAAGAGGTGCCCTACGCCGCCATGAAGGAAGGCATAGGTCACCAGTTGCCACGGCATGAAGTGCCCGCTGCCCAGCGGAAACAGCGCAAACCACGCTGACAGCGGCAGGATCAGCTGCAAACAGAAAACGGCCGTGCAGGCCATCATCAAGATCTTCGTCAGCTGTGGGATCGGCGGCATGGTCTTGCAGGCACGAAAGAAACCTGAAACAGGGTTGGCAAGATGCCGGCTGGTGCCCGCGGCCAGACTCGAACTGGCACGCCTTGCGGCGGCGGATTTTGAATCCGCTACGTCTACCGATTTCGTCACGCGGGCGAGGCAGGCCCAAGAGGCGCGCCAACAGCACAGGATTATCACACGCAGCACCAGAGCGGCGCACCGGCGCTGACACAATGGCGCATGTCAAGGAGTGATGGATGACGCAGGCCACCGCCTACAAGACCCTGGAAGACGCCATCGGCGGCACGCCGCTGGTGCAATTGCAGCGCCTGCCCGGTGCCGCCGTTGCAGCGCGTGGCACCGTGGTGCTGGGCAAGCTGGAAGGCAACAACCCGGCGGGGTCGGTCAAGGACCGGCCCGCGATCGGCATGATCAAAGGCGCTGAAGCGCGGGGCGAGATCCGCCCCGGCGACACGCTGATCGAAGCGACCTCGGGCAACACCGGCATCGCACTGGCGATGGCGGCGGCCATCAAGGGCTACCGCATGGTGCTGATCATGCCGGAGGACTTGTCGATCGAGCGTGCGCAGACGATGAAGGCCTTTGGTGCCGAACTCATCCTGACGCCGAAAGCGGGTGGTATGGAATACGCCCGCGACCTGGCCGAGAAGATGCAACGCGACGGCAAGGGCCGCGTGCTGGACCAATTTGCGAATGCCGACAATCCCGGCGTTCACTTCCGCACCACGGGCCCCGAAATCTGGGCCGACACACAGGGCCGCGTGACGCACTTCGTCAGCGCCATGGGCACCACCGGCACCATCACCGGCGTGTCGCAGTTCCTGAAAAGCCAGAACCCGGCGGTCAGGATCGTCGGCGCCCAACCCAGCGAGGGGTCACGCATCCCGGGCATCCGCAAATGGCCCGAGGCCTACCTGCCCAAGATCTACGACCCGAGCAAGGTGGACGAACTGGTTTACGTCAGCCAGGCCGACGCCGAAGACATGGCGCGCCGCATGGCGCGCGAAGAAGGGCTGTTTGCCGGCATCTCCGCCGCGGGCGCGTGCTGGGTGGCGCTGCAGCTGGCGCAGCGCCTGGAACATGCCACCATCGTGTTCATCGTCTGCGACCGCGGCGACCGGTACCTGTCCACCGGGGTCTTCCCGTCGTGAGCAGCGCGCGCTTCTGCCTGAGCTGCGGCAATGCACTGGCCGTGATCAGCGCCGTCGAGGACGGCGGCCCCAAAGAGCGGCTGCGCTGCCCTGCTTGCGGCTGGACGCACTGGAACAACCCCACGCCGGTACTGGCCGCGGTGGTGGAGTGCACCGACCAGGAGGGCCGCGTGCTGCTGGCGCGAAATGCCGCCTGGCCTGGGCGCATGTTTGCGCTCATCACCGGCTTCATGGAGGCCGGCGAAACCCCCGAAGAGGGCATCACCCGCGAGGTGATGGAAGAAACATCGCTGAGCGTGCAGCAGGTCGAGCTGATCGGCGTCTACGACTTCCAGCGCATGAACCAGCTCATCGTCGCCTACCACGTGCAGGCGCAAGGCCCCGTGGTGCTGTCGCCGGAACTGGCGGAGTACAAGCTCTTCGAGCTCGAGGATCTGCGCTGCTGGCGCGCTGGCACCGGCTACGCGCTGGCTGACTGGCTGCGCGGGCGCGGGCTGGAGCCTCGGTTCATCGAATTGCCACCCCGGGCCTAGAATCTGCTGCCATGGACGTGCACAAAGAACTGGATGCCCGCGGCTTGAACTGCCCGCTGCCCATCCTGAAAGCGAAGAAGGCTCTGGCCGAGATGGCCAGCGGCGACCTGCTGCGGGTGGTGTCCACCGATGCCGGGTCGGTGCGCGACTTCCAGGCCTTCGCAAGGCAGACCGGCAACGAGCTGGTGGAGCAGAACAGCGCCAGCGGCGACTACGTGCACGTGCTGCGGCGGCGCTGAACTGCACGCGCCAGCTGCTGCTGTGGTGTCTGCCGCGGCTTCCGTCGCGGGCTACAGCTCCAGATTCTTCAGAAACTGCCTGAAACCCGGGCCCAGCTGGGGGTGGGCCAGCGCCAGCTCGACGTTGGCCTCAAGAAAACCTTCCTTGCTGCCGCAGTCGTAGCGCTTGCCTTCGTAGCGGTAGGCGAAGACCTTTTCGCGGCGCAACAGCGAGGCAATGCCATCGGTGAGCTGGATTTCGCCGCCCACGCCGCGCGGCTGGCTGGCAATTTCGTGAAACACACCCGGCGTGAGGATGTACCGGCCGGCCACGCCCAGGCGCGACGGCGCGTCGGCGGGCGCGGGCTTCTCGACGATGCGGCTGATATCGATCATGCGGTCGTTGACCTCCGTGCCGGCGACGATGCCATAGCGGCTGGTGTGTTCGGTGGGCACTTCCTGCACGGCAATGATCGAAGCGCGCCATTCAGCGAACTGTTCGACCATCTGCTTGAGCACCGGCGTCTGCCCGACCATCAGGTCGTCGGCCAGCAGAACGGCAAAGGGTTGGTTGCCCACCAGACGCTGGCCACACAGCACGGCATGGCCCAGGCCCAGCGCCTGCGCCTGGCGCACATAGATGCACTCCATGTCGTCAGGCTTGACGCTGCGCACCACGGCCAGCAACTCGTCCTTGTGCGCCTTTTCCAGCGCCACCTCGAGTTCGTAGGTCATGTCGAAGTGGTCTTCGATCGGGCGCTTGTGGCGGCCGGTGACGAATATCATCTCGCGTACACCCGCCGCATAGGCCTCTTCCACGGCGTACTGGATCAGCGGCTTGTCGACCACCGGCAGCATCTCTTTGGGCTGCGCCTTGGTGGCCGGCAGGAATCGGGTGCCGAGGCCTGCGACCGGGAAAATTGCCTTTTGAACGGGCATGGACCACCCTAACATTGGTTGATTGAACGAGATTGTGTCACGCACCCCCCGGGGACCGGTGCCTTTGTCGCGCTGCCCTATCCTTGCCAACATGAACCACTACCCAGTCGGCCGCTGAACAATGGATGTGTTGATCGTCGAGTCGCTGGACGGCGATGTGCTGCAATGGCTGGAAGCGCGGCATGCCGTGCACTTCGCCCCCGAGCTGGCGCAGGATCAAGCAGCCTTTGCCACCGCGTTGTCGTTGACGCGCGCGGTGGTCATACCGCCCAGCACGGGCCTGGACGCCGCAATGTTGAAGAAGGCGCCTCGCCTGCGGCTGGTGGCGCGCCTGGCAGTGGGCACCGAAAACATCGACCTCGAAGCCTGCGCCAGAGCCGGCGTCGAGGTGGTTCGCCCGGCTTCGGCCAGTGCAGCGGCCGAGGCCGAGTTTGTCGTCAGTGCCCTGTTGGCCATGCTGCGCCGGGTGCCCATCGTCAACCCGGAAGGCCTGCTGGTCGGCCGCGAGCTGGGTTCGTGCACCGTGGGCCTGGTGGGCATGACGCCCGCCGTCCAGCCCCTGGCCAAGCTGCTCACCGCATTTGGTGCCCGCGTGCTGGGCTACGACCCCAGCGTGCACATCAGCGACGCCTTGTGGTCGCGCCATGGCATCGAGGCCGTGGGGCTGCGCGAATTGATGGCGCGCAGTGACGGCGTGGCCGTGCTGCTGGCCTTCTTCTCGCGCTACCGCGGCCTGTTTGGCGACCGGCTGTTCCAGGGCGCCAAGGCCAACCAGGTGCTGGTGAGCCTGGCGCATTCCAACCTGTTCGACGAACAGGCCTTGGCGCAGGCGCTGACGCAGGGCCCCTTGGCTGCCGCCTGGATGGACAGCTTGGAGCCCGGTGTGCTTGACCCCGAGAGACCGTTGCATCGCGTCGCCACGCTGCAGGTGACGCCGCGCGTCAGCGGCATCACGCAGGGTTCGCGGCTGCGGGGCGCCTGGGCCGTGGTCCAGCGCATCGACGAGATGCTGATGAGCAGCCAGCCGCCTGCGGGGGCGGCCACGGCTGCCATTGGCGGTGGTACGTCAGCACCCGCCGCCGCCGCCGCTGCGGCTGCTGCACCGGTGCTGGAAGCCGTGCAGGCCCTCAGGCCGTCGCGATCAACCTCGAAAGCTGGTCCTGCAGGCGCTTCAGGTTCTGCTTGAAGTCGGCCACGCGGCCGCGTTCCTGTTCCACCACCGCCGCCGGGGCGCGGGCCACGAAGCTCTCGTTGCCCAGCTTGGCTTCGGCCTTGCCGATTTCGCCCTGCAGGCGTGTGATTTCCTTGTCCAGGCGCACCTGCTCGGCAGCCACGTCGACCTGCACGAAGAGCGCCAGCCGCAAGTCACCCGTCACCGCCACTGGCGCGTTGGCGGTGGCTGCCGCAAAGGCGGCCTCGTCGGCCAGCGGCTGCACCTCGGCCAGCCGCGCCAGGGCCTGCAGCACCGGCGCGGCGCTCTGCACAAATTGATTGTCGCCCAGCGTCAGCAGCGGCACCCGCTCGCCGGGGGGCAGGCCCATCTCGCTGCGCAGTCGGCGCACCTCGGCCGCAACCGCCTTGAGCCGTGAAACCCAGGCGTCGGCCGCCGGGTCCACCTTGTCGAGTTGTGCCTGCGGGTAGGCGGCATTCACGATGCCGGTGCCGCTGCCTTCGGCCGTGCGACCTGCCACCGGCGCCACGCTTTCCCACAGCTCGGCGGTGATGAAGGGCGCCACCGGGTGCAGCAGCCGCAGCACCGTTTCCAGCGTGCGTATCAGCGTGCGGCGCGTGGCGAGCTGCTGCGCTTCGCTGGCCTGCGCGATCTGCACCTTGGCGATCTCCAGGTACCAGTCGCAGTATTCGTCCCAGGCAAACGTGTAGATGGCCTGCGCCACGTTGTCCAACCGGTAGTCCGTGAAGCCCTGCGCCACGGTGGCTTCCACGCGCTGCAACTCGCCGGTGATCCAGCGGTCGGCCAGCGAGAACTGCAGGTAGCCGTGGAACGGCCCTGCCGGCGAAACCTCTGCACCCTGCGCGTCCAGCACCGGCGCCGCGCAGTCGGCCTTGGTGTGCTCCAGCAGCCCGCAGTCCTTGCCCTCGCAGTTCATCAACACGAACTTGGTGGCGTTCCACAGCTTGTTGCAGAAATTGCGGTAGCCCTCGCAGCGCTTGCTGTCGAAGTTGATGTTGCGGCCCAGCGTCGCATAACTGGCCATCGTCAGGCGCAGCGCGTCGGCGCCGAAGGCCGGTATGCCCTGCGGGAATTCTTTCTCGGTCTGCTTGCGCACACGCGGCGCGGTCTCGGGCTTGCGCAGGCCTGCTGAGCGCTTGTCCAGCAGCGGCGCCAGTTCGATGCCGTCGATCAGGTCCACCGGGTCGAGCACGTTGCCTTCGCTCTTGCTCATCTTGTGGCCCTGGGCGTCGCGCACCAGGCCGTGGATGTAGACGTCCTTGAAGGGCACCTGCCCCGTGAAGTGCGTCGTCATCATGATCATCCGCGCGACCCAGAAGAAGATGATGTCGAAACCGGTGACCAGCACCGTGCTGGGCAGAAACAGCTGCTGCTCCAGCGCGCTCTTGCCGGTGCTGTCGGGCCAGCCCAGGGTGGAAAAGGGCACCAGCGCCGACGAGTACCAGGTGTCGAGCACGTCTTCGTCACGCGTCAGTGCGCCGGCGTAACCGGCCGCCGTTGCGCGCTGGCGTGCTTCGTTTTCGCTGCGCGCCACGAACAACTCGCCGGCCTCGCCGTACCAGGCTGGGATCTGATGGCCCCACCACAGCTGGCGGCTGATGCACCAGTCCTGCAGGTTGTCCATCCAGTGGTTGTAGGTGTTGACCCATTGCTCGGGCACGAAGCGCACCTGGCCGCTGCTGACGGCTTGGCGCGCCTTCTGGGCCATGCTCACGCCCGGCTTGCCATCCAAGCCAGCGCCGGCCTTGTTCACGGCCACGAACCACTGGTCGGTGAGCATCGGCTCCACCACCTGTCCGGTGCGCGCGCAACGCGGCACCGTGAGGCGGTGTTTTTTCACTTCCACCAGCAGGCCCAGCGCCTCCAGGTCGGCCACCACCCGCTTGCGCGCCACGAAACGATCCAGGCCGCGGTAGGCTGCCGGTGCCTGGTCGTTGATCCTGGCGTCGAGGTCCAGCACACCGATCATCGTCAGGCCGTGGCGTTGACCCACGGCATAGTCGTTGGCGTCGTGGGCCGGCGTCACTTTGACCACGCCGGTGCCGAATTCGCGGTCGACGTAGGCGTCGGCGATGACGGGGATCAGACGCTCGCACAGCGGCAGCTTCACCTGCTGGCCGACCAGCGTGGTGTAACGTTCGTCTTCGGGGTGCACCATCACTGCGGTGTCGCCCAGCATCGTCTCCGGCCGCGTGGTGGCCACCACCACGCTGCCGGAACCGTCGGCCAGCGGGTAGCGGATGTGCCAGATGAAGCCGTCTTCCTCTTCGCTTTCCACTTCCAGGTCGGACACAGCGCTCTTCAGTGTCGGGTCCCAGCTCACCAGGCGCTTGCCGCGGTAGATGAGGCCGTCGTCGAACAGCCGCACGAAGGTCTCGGTGACGACTCTCGAGAGCTTGTCGTCCATCGTGAAGTATTCGCGCGACCAGTCCACGCTGTCGCCCATGCGGCGCATCTGGTTGGTGATGGTGGCTCCGCTGCTGGCCTTCCAGTCCCACACCTGGGCGACGAAATTCTTGCGCCCCAGGTCGTGGCGCGACTGGCCCTTTTCCTGCAGCTGGCGTTCCACCACGATCTGCGTGGCGATGCCGGCGTGGTCGGTTCCAGGCAGCCACAGCGTGTTGTGGCCCCGCATGCGGTGGTAGCGCGTCAGCGCGTCCATGATGGTCTGGTTGAACGCGTGCCCCATGTGCAGCGTGCCGGTGACGTTGGGCGGCGGCAGCTGGATCGAGAACGACGGTTTGGCGGGGTCCAGCGTGGGCTCGAACGCACCGGCCTGTGCCCAGACCGGGCCCCAGCGTGATTCGATGGCGGCGGGTTCGAAGGACTTGGCAAGCTCGGGCATGATGGGCGGGTGTGCAGTGGGCGCGGATGCAGCGTGCTTGTGGCATTCGCGGCAACACGACAAGGGGCCAGGGATGGGCAACGATTGTAAGTGGCGGGGTGGTGCGGTGCAGCAAGCTCTGCGCCCATGCCTCGCGCTTGGGCTGGCCCTGCGGCGGCTGGGCGTGCGGGGGCTGGTGGTGGCGGGTCTTGCCGGCCTCAGCGCCTGCGGCGGTGGCGGCAGCTCGGCAGGCGGCGACACCACCGAACCGGGCTGCAGCGTGCGCGAGCAGCAAGACTGGCTGTCGGGCTACATGGACGACTGGTACTTCTGGTACCGCCTGGCGCCGCGCCCCAGTGCGGCAGCGTATGCCGATGTGGCCAGTTTCTTTCGCGCCCTGCTGTACACCGGCAGCGACGCCAGCTTCCCGGCCGACCGCTGGACCGGCCGCGAGAGCACGGCTTCATTCACGCGCTTCTACGCCGACGGCGAGAACCTGGGCTACGGTGTCTCGGTGGCCGGTCTCGAAGTGGCCGGGCAGAGCGGCCAACCGCTGTACGTGCGGGGTGTCGACCCGGGTTCGCCGGCGGCGGCGGCCGGTGTGCAGCGTGGCGATCGCGTGCTGGCGTTGAACGGGCGCAGCGCCGCCGAGATCGTCGGTGCCGACGACTTCAGCGCACTGACAGCCAGCGAAGCAGGGCAGGTGCTGAACCTGCGCATCGAACGGGGCGCGGGTGTGCTGGAGTTGCGGCTGGTGGCCGCCGTGTACGGCATCACGCCCGTCACCGGCAGCCAGGTGTTCACCACCACCGCCGGGCTGCGCGTGGGCTACCTGGCGGTGAAGAACATGATCAGCCAGGCCTTGTCGCCGGTCGACCAGGCCTTTGCAAACTTCAAGGCGCAGCGGGTGCAGGACCTGGTGCTGGACCTGCGCTACAACGGCGGCGGGCTGGTCTCGGTGGGCGCCAACCTGGCCTCATACGTGGCGGGTCTTGCGCCACCCGCCAGCACTTATGCCACGCTGTTGTTCAACGACCAGCACGTGGCCAGCAACCAGACCTACCGGTTCAGTGCACCGGGCAACGGCCTTGCCCTGAGCCGCGTCTTCGTGCTGACCGGGCCGCGCACCTGCAGCGCCAGCGAGCAGGTGATCAACGGCCTTCGGGGCGTGGGCGTGCAGGTCATTGCCGTGGGCGACACCACGTGCGGAAAGCCGGTGGGTTTTGTGCCCACCAACCGCTGTGGCCAGACCTACAGCGTGGTCAACTTCGAAAGCGTGAACGCCCGCAACGAGGGGCGGTACTGGGACGGCTTTGATGCCACCTGCCCGGTCAACGAAAACTGGCAGGTGCCGCAAGGTGCGCCGGGCGACCCGTTGCTGGCCGCCGCCACGCGCTTGGCCGAGGGCGGCACTTGCCCGTCGGCGGGGCAGAGCGGGCCGCTGGGCGGGCACAAGGCCATCCTGGGCAGCCGCCCACAAGGCCGGGGCCTGCGGCTGGACGAACGCAGCGACATGCTGGCACGGTGAAGTGCACTGCCCGGGCGTGGCCAGCCACAGGGCCAGGGCGCGCACCGCCGGCGATGAAGCTCCGGCCCGCACATCCGACGACCGGACTTACATGAACAGGTGCTCGCCCGCGTTCTCGCCGCCCAGCACCACGTAGTTCACCTTCTTCAGGTCCTGCAACTGTCGGCCGCCGGCATAGCTGATGGAGCTCTGCAGGTCTTCGCGCATCTCTCGCAGCGTGTCGGTCAGGTTGCCCTTGATGGGCTCGAGGATGCGCTTGCCCTCGACGTGTTTGTACTCGCCCTTGTTGAAGTCGCTGGCGCTGCCGTAGTACTCCTTGTAGAGCTTGCCGTCGACCTCGACCGTGGCGCCGGGGCTCTCGTGGTGGCCGGCAAACAGCGAGCCCACCATCACCATCGCGGCGCCGAAGCGCACGCTCTTGGCGATGTCGCCATGGTGACGGATGCCGCCGTCGGCAATGATCGGTTTGGTCGCCACGCGGGCACACCACTTCAGCGCGCTGAGCTGCCAGCCGCCGGTGCCGAACCCCGTCTTCAGCTTCGTGATGCACACCTTGCCCGGGCCCACGCCGACCTTCGTGGCGTCGGCGCCCCAGTTCTCCAGGTCGATCACCGCTTCGGGCGTGGCCACGTTGCCGGCGATGACGAAGGTCTGCGGCAGCTTGGTCTTGATGTGCTCGATGGTCGCCTTCACGCTGTCGGCGTGGCCGTGCGCAATGTCGATGGTGATGTAGTCGGCGCCCACACCATCCGCAGCCAACCGGTCGATGACGGCGTAGTCGGCGGGTTTCACGCCCGAGCTCAGGCTGACGTACAGGCCCTTGTCGCGCATGCGATGCGCGTAGGCCACGGTGTCGAGGTCGAAGCGGTGCATCACGTAGAAGTGGCCGCTTTGCGCCAGCATCTCGCTGATGGGCTCGTCGATCACCGTCTTCATGTTGGCCGGCACCACCGGCAGCGTGAAGCGGCGGCCACCGAAGGTGACGGCGGTGTCGCATTCGGCGCGGCTGTCCACGCGGCACTTGCGCGGCAGCAGCAGGATGTTGTCGTAGTCGAATATTTCCATGATGAAGGCCGCTCCGCGCCGTGTCCAGGCAACAAAAAACCGGCTGGGACGCAGGGTCCGGGCCGGTGGCGCATTCTACGCCGCGCACAGGCATCGAGCCCTGGCATGAGGTCGCGAGCACCCTGCGGGCCTGCAGCAGCGGGCTCCTAGAATGAGCCGCATGCATTCATCAGAAGCGCGGCTGCTCCACAACCTCAACCCCGAACAACTGGCCGCCGTCACGCTGCCGGCGGTGCCCAGCCTGATATTGGCCGGCGCCGGTTCGGGCAAGACGCGCGTGCTGACCACCCGCATCGCCTGGTTGATGCAGACCGGGCAGGTGTCGCCTGGCGGCGTGCTGGCGGTGACATTCACCAACAAGGCCGCCAAGGAGATGCTCACGCGGCTGGGTGCGATGCTGCCGGTGCCCGTGCGGGGCATGTGGATCGGCACTTTCCACGGTCTGTGCAACCGTTTCCTGCGCGCGCACTGGAAGCTGGCGGCGCTGCCGCAGGGCTTCCAGATCATGGACAGCAGCGACACGCTCAGTGCCGTCAAGCGCGTCATCAAGGGCATGAACCTGGACGAAGAGCGCTTCGTGCCCAAGCAGGTGGGCTGGTTCATCGCTGGCAGCAAGGAAGACGGCCTGCGCCCCAAGGACGTGGAGGTGCGCGACGAGCAGACGCGCAAGCTGGTGGAGATCTACCAGGCCTATGACGAGCAATGCCAGCGCGAAGGCGTGGTCGACTTCGCCGAACTGATGCTGCGCACCTACGAGCTGATGCGTGACAACCAGGCGCTGCGCGAGCATTACCAGCACCGCTTTGTGCATGTGCTGGTGGACGAATTCCAGGACACCAACCGACTGCAGTACCTGTGGCTGAAGCTGTTTTCGCCGCCTGGGTCTGCGGGCCGCGGCGTGTTTGCCGTGGGTGACGACGACCAGAGCATCTACGCGTTTCGTGGTGCGCGGGTGGGCAACATGGCCGACTTCGAGCGCGAATACCGCGTGCAGCGGGTCGTCAAGCTCGAGCAGAACTACCGCAGCAGCGGCCACATCCTGGACGCTGCCAACGACCTCATCAGCCACAACACCCAGCGCTTGGGCAAGAACCTGCGCACCGACGCCGGCCATGGCGAGCCGGTGCGCGTGTTCGAAAGCAACAGCGACTACGCCGAGGCGCAGTGGATGCTGGAGGAAGTGCAGCAGCTGCACCGCGGCGGCATGCCGCGCAGCGAGATCGCGCTGCTGTACCGCAGCAACGCGCAAAGCCGGGTGCTGGAAAGTGCGCTCTTCAATGCCGGTATGCCCTACCGCGTCTATGGCGGGCTGCGCTTTTTCGAGCGCGCCGAGATCAAGCACGCGCTGGCCTACCTGCGGCTGCTGGAGAACCCGGGCGACGACACCAGCTTTCTGCGCGTCGTCAACTTTCCGGCGCGCGGCATTGGCGCGCGCAGCATCGAGCTGCTGCAAGAGGTGGCCGCGGGCCGTGGCCTGGCGGCCGGCGTGGATGCTGTGCCTGCCAAGGCCGGTGCCAAGCTGCAGGCCTTCGTGGCGCTGCTGGACAGCATGCGCACGGCCACGCAAGGCCTGACGCTGCGCGAGATCATCGACCACTTGCTTGAGCACTCGGGCCTGCTCGACTTCTACCGCACCGACAAGGAAGGCCAGGACCGCATCGAGAACCTGGAAGAACTGGTCAACGCGGCCGAGAGTTTTGTCATGCAGGAAGGC
The DNA here is from genome assembly GCA_031429255.1 of Rubrivivax sp. Lineage (GTDB taxonomy): Bacteria > Pseudomonadota > Gammaproteobacteria > Burkholderiales > Burkholderiaceae_C > Rubrivivax. Next base: position 8,443 of record JANOZF010000137.1, on the reverse strand, counting down.
TTTGGCAAGGATGCCGTGGCGCTGCCGGTGGACGAACAAGCCAGCGCCGCCGCGCCCGATGCGGCGCCCGATGCCGACACCGGCGAGATCATGTCGCCGCTGGCGGCCTTCCTCACCCATGCCTCGCTGGAGGCCGGCGACAACCAGGCACAGGCCGGTGCCGATGCCGTCCAGCTGATGACGGTGCATGCCGCGAAGGGCCTTGAATTCGATGCCGTGTTCATCACCGGCATCGAAGAGGGCCTGTTTCCGCACGAGCAAAGCCTGTCGGACGCCGACGGCGTGGAAGAAGAGCGCCGCCTGATGTACGTGGCCATCACGCGCGCGCGGAAGCGGCTGTACCTGAGCTTCAGCCAGACGCGCATGCTGCACGGACAGACCCGCTACAACGTGAAAAGCCGCTTCATCGAAGAGTTGCCCGAAGCGGCGCTGAAGTGGATCACGCCGCGCCAGCAGGGTTTTGGTTCGGGCTATGCGCGCGAGTACCAGCAGGCCTGGCAGCGCGGCAGCGGGCTTTCAGGCATCGTCGGTGCCGGGCGCGTGCAGCCGCAGCCCGAAGCGCCGCCGGCCTGGGTGAACCAGGCTGCACAGGCCGATGCGGCCAGCAACCATGGCCTGCGCGTCGGTCAGACCGTCTTTCACAACAAGTTCGGCGAGGGCGTGGTCGGGGTGCTGGAGGGGCGTGGTGCCGAGGCTCGGGCGCAGGTGCATTTCGGTCGCCACGGCACGAAGTGGCTGGCCTTGGCCATTGCCAAACTCACGCCGGTGAGCTGAGCCGCTGGCGGTACGGCGCCCGCAGCCGGCGGCGGTGTTTCAGGGCTGCTCGGCCGGCAAGGCGTTGTCCACCCCCGGCGGCACCGACCCGCCGAAGCTGTCGTTGAAGCAGAACAGCAGCGAGATGTAGAACGCAGCCGACAACACCAGCCCGGCCGGGACGCCGATGAAGTTGGTGAATTGCTGCGCCCCCAGCAGCCCCAGCACGAGCCCGGTGACCAGTGCGAAGCTCATCACCAGGGCGAACCAGCCCAGCGTGTAGACGGCGAAGGCGCCCCGGTTGCGCCACAGTGCCAGCGTGCTGGAAAACAGCGCCTGGCCCCAGCCCTGGCCGCCCCAGTGCACCAGTGCTGGCGCGTGCCAGAAAGTCACCGACAGCAGGCTGCCCAGCGTCAGCGCCGTGAGCATGCCGGTGAGCACGCCCGGTTCGCTCAACAGGGCATCGATCTGCGGCTGCGCCGCCCGCCCCTTGACGAGCAGGTCTTGCAGGCGCATCCAGGCGTTGTCGGAGATGGCATTGGCCAGCAGCAGGATGCCCACCGCCAGCAGGCCGTACAGGCCGCAAAGGATCAACAGCGCACGGCGGCGTGTCGCGTCGCCCTGCAGCGGCTCGATGAACTGCCGCGGGTGCACCGGCCCGTCCAGCAGGGCCGACTGCGCAGCCACCATGAAGCCCAGACTCAGCATCGGCAGCGCCGCCATTTGCACGATGCCCCCCAGCAACGGCACCAGGCTGACCAGCAGAGCCGCCACCAGGAACAACGCAAACAGCGACGTGAAGGCCACGGGCTTGCGCGCAAACAGGCGCAGCGCGTCGGTGATCCAGCGCAGGCCATGCCCGGCTTTGACGGTTTTCAGTAGCAGCGACATGGTGGGCTCAAGCGATCGGATGCCAGGGCTGCGACCGGCGGTGCAACAGCACGCGCTCGAAGTGCGCAGGGTCTTTGGGCTGCAGCAAGGCGGCGCTGCGCGGCAGGTGCCAGTCCCACAAACGCGAAATCCAGAAGCGCAGTGCGGCCGCCCGCAACAGGGCCGGCATGGCGCGCTGCTCGCCGGGGCTGAGCGGCCGCACCGCGTGGTAGGCCTGCACGAAGCCCGCGGCGCGGGCCTCGTCCAGCGCGCCCGAGGTGAGGTCGGTGCACCAGTCGTTCAGGCACACCGCGATGTCGAACAGCAGCCAGTCGGTGCCCGCAAAGTAGAAGTCGAAAAAGCCGCACAGCGTGTCCGGGCCGGCGGTGTCGTCGAACATCACGTTGTCGCGAAACAGGTCGGCATGGATCGGGCCGCGCGGCAGCGCCTGCCCGGCGGGTGACGCGGCCAGGTGCTGCTGGAAGCTCAGTTCGTCGCGCAGCATGTCGGCCTGCGCAGCGGGCAGGTGGGGCAGCACCACGGGCACCGTGGCCTGCCACCAGGCCAGGCCGCGCAGGTGCGGCTGCTGCACCGGCAGGCTGCTGCCGGCCACGTGCATGCGGCCCAGCATGCGGCCTACCTGTTCGCAGTGCGCCAGCGTGGGTGCCAGGCGGTGGCCGCCGGGCAGGCGTGTCACCACCGCAGCCGGCCGCCCGGCGATGTGGTGCACCAGGCTGCCGTCGGCTGCAGCCTGGGGCGCGGGCACCGGGACGCCATGCCGCGCCAGGTGCTGCATCAACTGCAGGTAGTAGGGCAGCTCGTCGGCAGACAGGCGCTCGAATAACGTCAGCACCCACTGGCCGCGAACCGTGGTGGCGTAGTAGTTGGTGTTTTCGATGCCGCTCTTGATGCCGACCAGCTCGGTCAATGCGCCCAGCCCCAGGCCTCGCAGCAGATCGTCGGCAGCGCCGAAGCCGACCTCGGTGTAGACGGCCATCGGCGCGTCTAGAAGCTCAGTACCTGCCAGGCACTGCGGCCGGCAGCGCCGCGCTGCTGCGAACCCGGCTCGGCACCGGGCTTGACGACGATGTCGTAGCTGCGCACCTGGCCCACTTTGCTTTGCACCTGCACACGCACCACCTGCCCACGGCGGCGGGTTTCTTCGATGCGGGCGTTGTCGTCTTCGATCACGGTCACCTGCTCGGGTGCTGGCAAGCGGGGCGCGTGGCTGCTGCCAGCCGCCACCGGTTGCGCACCGGCGCACCAGGGCAGGGCCAAGGCCAGACCCAGCACAGCGTGGGTGGGCAGACGGGATGCAAAGCAGCGGGCAACGGGGACCATAGGCGCCCAATTCTACGCAGCGCGGGGCGGCAGCCGGGCGCGCCACAATGCACGCATGAGCGAAAAACTGATGCTGCTGGTCGACGGTTCCAGCTACCTGTACCGCGCCTATCACGCCATGCCCGACCTGCGCGCCGACGGTTTTCCCACCGGTGCCATCCACGGCATGGTGGCGATGATGAAGTGGCTGCGCGAACGCTATCCGGCCGAACATGCGGTGTGTGTGTTCGACGCCAAGGGCAAGACCTTTCGCGACGACTGGTACCCCGAATACAAGGCCCAGCGGGCACCGATGCCCGACCCGTTGCGCCAGCAGATAGAGCCCATCCACGAGGTGGTGCGTCTGCTGGGCTGGCCGGTGCTGGAAGTGCCCGGCATCGAAGCCGACGACGCCATCGGCACGCTGGCACGCCAGGCCGCAGCCAGTGGCCACCAGGTCCTGATCTCCACCGGCGACAAGGATCTGGCGCAACTGGTGACGGAACAGGTGACGCTGGTCAACACCATGTCCAAGCCGCCGGAGCGGCTGGACATCGAAGGCGTGAAGGCCAAGTTCGGTGTGGCGCCTGAACGCATCATCGACTACCTCACGCTGGTCGGCGACCCCGTCGACAACGTGCCGGGCGTTGAGAAGGTGGGCCCGAAAACGGCCGCCAAGTGGATTGCCGAATACGGCTCGCTGGAAGGTGTGGTGGCGGCCGCCGACAGCATCAAGGGCGCCGTGGGCGACAACCTGCGCAAGGCGCTGGACTGGCTGCCCACCGGCCGCAAGCTCATCACGGTGGTGACCGACTGTGACCTGGCCGGCCATGTGCAAGGCTGGCCGGCGCTGGAAGCGTTGGCGCTGCGCGAGGTCGACCGCGAAGGACTGCTGGCGTTTTACCAGCGCTACGGATTTCGCTCGTGGCGCAAGGAATTGGAAGAGTCACTCGGCCGGCCAGTCACGGTGGGTGCGGGCACCGCGCCCGCTGCGGCCGCCCTGGCGGCGGCAGGCTCTGACGTTGACGATGGCGCGGCGCCCGCGCCCGCGCTGCCGGTGGCCCGCGAATACGAAACCATCGCCACCTGGGAGCGCCTGGACCACTGGCTGCAGAAGGTGCTGGCGGCCGACCTGGTGGCCGTGGACACCGAGACCGACAGCCTGGACGCCATGCGCGCGCGCATCGTGGGCATCAGCTTTGCCGTCGAGCCGGGGCGCGCGGCCTATGTGCCACTGGCGCACAGCTACCCGGGTGCGGCCGACCAGCTGCCGTTGGCAGAGGTGCTGGCCAGGCTCAAGCCCTGGCTCGAAGACCCGGGCAAGGCCAAGCTGGGCCAGAACATCAAGTACGACCTGCACGTGCTGGCCAATGCCGGCATTGCCGTGCAGGGCTACCGCCACGACACCATGCTGCAGAGCTACGTGCTGGAGGCGCATCGCACGCATGGGCTGGAGGCCCTGGCCGAGCGCCACCTGGGCCGCAAGGGGCTGAGCTACGAAGACCTGTGCGGCAAGGGTGCCAACCAGATCTCGTTTGCACAGGTGGACATCACGCGCGCCGCCGAATATTCCGGCGAAGACAGCGAGATGACGCTGCACCTGCACCAGACGCTGCTGCCGCGCGTGCAGGCCGATGCCGGGCTGCGCTTTGTCTACGAGCAGATCGAGATGCCGGTGTCGAGGGTGCTGCAGCGCATCGAGCGCCACGGCGTGCTGATCGACGCCGCGGTGCTGGCACGCCTGAGCCAGGGCCTGGCCGAGCGCATGGTGGCGCTCGAACAAGAGGCCTACGCAATAGCCGAACAGCCTTTCAACATGGGGTCGCCCAAGCAGATCGGCGAGATCCTGTTCGGCAAGCTCGGCCTGCCGGTGAAGAAGAAGACTGCCAGCGGCGCCCCCAGCACCGACGAAGAAGTGCTGCAGGAACTCGCGGCCGACTACCCGCTGCCGGCCCGCATCCTGGAGCACCGCAGCCTGGCCAAGCTCAAGGGCACCTACACCGACAAGCTGCCGCTGATGGTGAACCCGGCCACCGGCCGCGTGCACACCAACTACGCGCAGGCGGTGGCGGTGACCGGGCGCCTGTCCAGCAACGACCCGAACCTGCAGAACATCCCCATCCGCACCGCCGAAGGGCGGCGCGTGCGCGAGGCCTTCATCGCGCCGCCGGGCCACGTGCTGATGAGCGCCGACTACAGCCAGATCGAACTGCGCATCATGGCCCACATCAGCGAAGACCCGGCCTTGTTGCGTGCCTTCGAGCGCGGCCTGGACGTGCACAAGGCCACCGCCAGCGAGGTCTTTGGCATGCCGGTTGAAGAGGTGGGCGGTGAACAGCGGCGTTATGCCAAGGTCATCAACTTCGGCCTCATCTACGGCATGGGGGCCTTCGGCCTGGCCAGCAACCTGGGCATCGAGCAGAAGGCGGCAAAGGACTTCATCGACAAGTATTTCGCCCGCTTTGCCGGCGTGAAGCAGTACATGGACGACACGCGCGTCAAGGCCAGGGAACAGGGCTACGTGGAAACGGTGTTCGGCCGCCGGCTGTGGCTGCCCGAGATCAACAGTGGCAACGGCCCGCGCAAGGCCGGCGCCGAGCGCCAGGCCATCAACGCGCCGATGCAGGGCACCGCGGCCGATCTGATCAAGTTGGCGATGATTGCGGTGCAGAAAGCGCTGGACGACGAGCAGCGCGCCACGCGCATGGTGATGCAGGTGCACGACGAACTGGTGCTGGAAGTGCCCGATGCCGAACTGGACTGGGCGCGCGAGGCGATACCGCGGTTGATGGCTGGGGTGGCGGAGCTGAAAGTGCCTCTGTTGGCCGAAGTGGGCGTGGGGCCCAACTGGGACCAGGCGCATTGACCGGGCCAATCCGCGCCACCCCGTGCCTGCAGTGCAGAATCAACGGCTTTGCCGCCCAAGGATTGCGACGTGGACCTGAAAGTACCGATCACCATCACCGATGAACTGTCCGACGAGGTGATCACCGCCACCGCGCTGCTGAACCTGGCCAGCGGCGAAATCCACCGCGTGGAATACCAGGACTACGACACCGAAGCGCTGGGCTTTCCGTGGGAAAACGAAGAATACGAATTCACCAGCGGCATGCTGTCCAACAACGGCAAGGACGTTGAATTCAGCGTTCAGGTGAACCGCACCACGGGTCAGTACGGCGTCAGCGCCAACGAGTTGCTGGAGATCAAGGTCAAGGCCGCCGCGCTGTTTGCGGGTGTCAGTGGCAAGGAATTGGCCACCAAGGCCGATGGTGGCAGCGGGCGCGGGCGGCCCTGAGCGTCGGCTGGCCCTCACGGCCCAGCCCCGCACGCGCAACCTTTGACGCTGCCAGCGCGGGCTGCGCGCAGCCCCGCACACCGCGGCGCTGCTGAAATGGCTTCACCAGGGCGGTGAGTCGTCCGCAGCCACCAGCGCGGCCGTTTGCTGATCACCCTGGGGCTTGTTGTGCTGCGCGACAGCTGACGTCAGTGCGGTCGCCTGGGCGTTTGCGCCCGGGGTGGCAGGTGCCGCGCCATCGCGCACCAGGGGGCCGTCCAACGCAGCCACCAGGTCGGGTATCAGCTGCGCCAGCTCGCCGGTGGCCAGCGCCACGTCGGTGTCGAAACCACTGTCGTCACCGCTGCTCTGCTGCTTGGCGCTTTCCAGCACCACATCCAGCAGCTTGATCTTCTTCATCGTGCCGGCTTCGGTCAGCACGAAGGAGACGCGGCTGGCCCAGGTCAGGCCCAACTGCGTGGGCAGCTTGCCTTCCTTGATGTGCTGGCCCACCTCGTCGATGTCGAGCGTGTGCCGCGCGTAGCGCACGGTGGCCTTTTCGCTGTCGGGCTGCTTGAGTTCGCATTCGCGGTCCAGCGTGAAGCCGGCGGGGCCTTCCTTTTCGCTCAGCCAGGCAGCCATCGCGGTGGCCGGTGACGTGGTGGTCTGCAGCAGGCTCAGCTTCAGTCCGCCGCCCAGCAACTCGGTCAAGCGGGCCAGCACGGCGTCGGCCTTCTTCACGCTGCCGGTGTCCAGCAGCACCAGGCGGGCCTTGGCGTCCAGCCACACCAGGGTGTGGCCACGCTTGGGGAATGCGCGCGGCATCAGGCTGTGGATGATCTCGTCCTTGATCTCGCGCGCCTTCTTGCCCTTCAGGCGCCGACCGGTGTCTTGCTCGATCTTGTCGAGTTGCGCTTCGAGCTCGGTCTTCACCACCGCGCCGGGCACGGCCTTGGTCTCGGTGCACAGCTTCAGGATCACTTGCCCGCCGACGCTTTCGGCCAAGGCACCATGTCGCTTGCCGCGCGGCGGCACCCAGCCGGCGGATTCTGGCTGGCTGGGGGAGCAGGGCACGAAGCGAGCGGTATCGAGCCGCTCTTCAAACTGTTGCAGCGTGGGTTGTTCCCACTGGTCGATCTGGTAGACGAGTGCGTTCTTGAACATGGGTGTCTGAAAGGGAATGACGGGGGTCGGCCAACCGACAGCGCGGGCGGCCAAGCAGAAGGATGAATGGAGCGCGGGCCTCAGCTGGGCGAGTAGGCCAGGCGCACGTAGATGGGCGCGAAGGCTTCGGCCTGCGTCACCTCCAGCAGGCGCTCGCGCGACAGCTCGAGCATCGCGATGAACGTCACCACCAGCACCGGCACGCCGCGCGTGGTGTCGAAGAGGTCGTGGAATTCAACGAAGCGCCGGCCCTGCAGCCGGCGCAGCACGATACTCATGTGTTCGCGCACCGAGAGCTGCTCGCGGCTGATGGTGTGGTGCTGGTTCAAGCGCGCGCGCTGCAAGATGTCTTTCCAGGCCTGGCGCAGTTCGTCGGCATGCACATCAGGCCAACGCGGCTGCAGGCTTTGTTCGATGTGCACCTGGGCGCGCAGGAAGTCGCGGCCCAGAACGGGCATCTGGTCGAGTTTGGCCGCGCCCAGCTTGATCTGTTCGTATTCCACCAGCCTCCGCACCAGCTCTGCTCGCGGGTCTTCAGGCTCACCCCCGTCGGCGCTTTTCTTCGGCGGCAGCAGCATGCGCGACTTGATCTCGATCAGCATCGCCGCCATCAGCAAATATTCGCTGGCCAGTTCCAGGTTGTGTTTGCGTATCTGTTCGATGTAGTCCAGGTATTGGCGCGTCACGCTGGCCAGCGGGATGTCCAGGATGTTGAAATTCTGGCGCCGTATCAGGTACAGCAGCAGGTCCAGCGGGCCCTCGAAGGCTTCGAGAAAGACCTCCAGCGCATCGGGCGGGATGTACAAATCCTGCGGCATGCGAAACAAGGGTTCGCCATACAGCCGGGCCACCGCGATCCGGTCCACCACCAAAGGCGGTGGGGCGTCGTTTTCGGGTGGCAATTCGAATCCTGTCGCGGGCGGGGCCGCGAGTGCTGCAGTGGGCACGGTTGGGGCCGCCCGGGCTTCAGCGCTGCGGCTTGGTCTGGTAGACGTAGGCCTGCTGCGGCACAGCCGCGTCCAGCCATTCGGCGCTGGCGCTGCGGTCTTGCGGCTTGTCCCA